>JAFSTX010000052.1 GCA_017445585.1 Lachnospiraceae bacterium | reverse complement strand
TCACCCCGAGGCGCTATCTCGTCGACTCTTATATCGGAGTAGACTGCCGTTGAGTTGACGGAAAAGACTGCAATCCCTCCGCCTCGTTCAAACGGCTCCTCATATGTGATAACAGGCTGCAAAGTCCCTTCCGCAAAGACGCTGTACCTTCGAGCCTGCTTAACGAGCATTACGGAAACAGATTTTGTACCTTCGCCCAGACTTGCTGAGCCCTTCTCGCTTCCGTCCGCACTCAGGACAAGGTCACCGGCCTCATTCAGGTACAGATAGACGCCCTCTGTCTCCGCGCCGGTCCCCTCTGACGCACACAGCTGAAGGCCTGCCTTTGCCGGAAGGTCATTATTTGTAACCGACATGTATATGCCCGCACTGACAGCAAAGTCCGTAAATCCTTTTCCGCTGAGAATGGTCTGAGCACAAAGCTGACGCTGGGCGTATGAGTTGAATGTCAGGATTGATCTGCCCGCTCCGTCGCCTGCATATGACGACCAGTACCAGTTCGTACCTGCCGATCCATGATAGAAATTGCGGAATGCCGCACTGGCTCCATTGGTCATAAAGGCCGCATAACCACCTTTATATCCCTTGATTTCCCCGCTGATGACAGGCATCGCATCCTGTCCTGCATACACATATATCGTATCACCGATAATATCAACAATGATCTTCAGTCCATTATCCGTTCCCGATTCAAATTCAGCAAGAACCACTCCGTCACAAACCAGCTCCAGCACGCCGTTTTTCGAGAGCCTCACCGAAACGTCATTGTCTTCTTCTGCTCCGGGTCTCTCCAGACCGAATACCATCGATGCATAGCCGTTTCCCTCGATGATATCTATCGTGGCCTCTGCCCGCAGATCAGTATAAAAAATATTTGTCTCTGCAGCTGCCGCTCTTCCGTTTGCGGAGCTTTGCAGCCAACCACCGTCTGCATATGACCAGTCTCCCGACAGAAAGCTGTAATGACATTCGTTATCTGCGGCGTGGTTATCATACACTGTATCGGTCTTTGAACCGGCACGCGGGGTCAGCAGCGACGTATTATCGTTTATGTAGTCTCCGAATGAGAACAATTCAAACTCTGCCTTCCCGGCCGAATTTGTCAGCAGTCCTACTCTCTCCGAGCTGTAATTTGCATATACATTTCCGATCAACGTCCACTTTTCGCCATCTGTGGAATATACCGCAGAACAGTACACTCCTATCCGCTGCAGCTGTATCAGACAATTATCCGGAGCATCAACGCTTCCATAGATCATCATTCTGCCATCAGTGCATTTTCCGATGAAAAGGCGCTCGACACCGTCAACATATGTTCTGCCTGCTATGACATAGTCATCTTCGGTGTTCATTGTAACGATACCGGCCTGTTCGCCTTCATTCAAACTGCAGGAAAAGGCCGTTTTTGCGCTCCAATCTCCGTCAGGTGCAAACGTCAGAGCAGTCGCCATCTCACCTGTCCCGCCCAGAAGCAGCTTCCCGTCTTCTACGGAAGAAGATCCCGTGATATCGAGGATGGCGTTTTTTACTTTTCCGTCGAAGCTGTCCGAATAGATCCTTTCACCTTTTTCAAGTGTCACGTTAAGAAATCTGACACTGCCGCTGACAGGCGCAAAACCATATCTGACCCTTTCATTCATAGAAACACTTGTTTCCGGCAGATCCAGCTTCTCCCATCCGTTCAAAACTCCGGACTCCGCTGCGGCTCTGTAAAGTACAAAGGTATTATTGCCTGTCCGTTCGATTCTGATATAATCATTTTCCCCTATTGAGACTTCGCCGACGGTTTCCGATTCCAAGCCGGCTGCCCTGCGGCATTTTACAGTCAGTTTTCCGCCTGATATGACAGCTGCGATGTAGACCGAATCCGGATCAAGTCCGTCTCTGACGACAAAAGCTCCGCTTCCCTCCCCGCGAGCAGCTCCGTAAAACGCGAACGGACCGGATACTTCCGATGCGGAAAAAAGGATGCTGTCAGACGTCCCATCTAACGAGCCAGTTCCCTCAGCTAAAAAACTGGAGAGGCGCGTCGCCTGAACCTTGACTTCGGACGTGGTTCCTATCTCATAAACCCTCATGGCGGATCTGAAAGAGGAACACTTCTCTCCTGTTACTATCACAGAGCCTCCGGGAAGGATCTCGGCTTCGATCATTCCGTTCTTTACCGTATATCGTGCACCGCTGAGCCAGTCAGTCATAACCGTCCCATCGGCTATATCGCATTCTCTTACCGGAATCTGCACGGTAATGACATCATCATTCTGTGAAGTAACGGTAATAGCGGCACCGTTCTCATCCCATCTGCCGAACATGATGGTACTGTCCGCATTGCTGTAATCCAGAATATTTACCGCTCCGGTCCTGACACAAGTATATTCGCTTCGCAGTTCTCCAAGTGCCTTGTACATACTGCGGCGTGACATGTTCCAGTTATTCTCATTCCAGTCCATCGAGTAGAAGGGTTCGACATTTCCAACACCGTCAGGGTTCTCACGCTTAAGACCGTTCTCCTCTCCATAGAATATGCTCGGCGAACCAAGGTAGGTCATTTGTATCAGAAGTGCGGCATTATACATATAATCATCTGCTTCGACTCTGAAACTGTCATGATCCGAAATCATATTCGTCAGACAGAGGGCCACATTTCTCGGAACGGTCATTTCGTAACGATGCATAGCTTCAAGCATCAGAGTCTCATTAATCAGCCCCCTGGCATAATCCTGAAGCTTCGGCATATAGTTGATATTCCACTGTGAATCCCATGATCCGTTGCTCAGATTGCCCCAATCGGCTTCCGAAATCACGAGAAAATCATCTTTTTCCGAGCGAAGAGCATCCTTTATCTCCGAGATCAGCTGAAGTGCTGAAACATCGTCCTTATCAGAAGTTCCCCACAGCCAGCCGCCGCAGTCAAAGCGATACCCGTCATAATAAGCGGCATATTTCCTGAGATATGACTCCTCACCCAGAGTTATTATTTCTTTCGCAATACTCCGGCTCAAATCTGTCGCAGGATAATTCCATAGAGTCATCATGTAATTATCCGGCCATTTATAGAAACGGAACATATCCTTCCAGTCGCTGTCCTCACTCTCAAAAGCACCGTCCAGCGGCCATCTTCCTTCAGAATCAAAGTAAATCGAATTAAGGTCGGTCATGTGTGTGACGACGTCACCGATATGCCTCAGCCCTGAATCATGAAGGACTCTGTACAGCGCCGCCAGATCTTCTTCATTTCCAAGCGAATTCTCCACCTGATCATAATCCAGCACCGTGTATCCTACATCATGGTATGATTTCCAGACAGGATTTGTGAATACGGCGTCTGCTCCCAATTCCTTAATATATCCTATCTTACTCATTATTCCCGATATATCTCCGCCGTACCTGTATCCCTGTCCGTTGCGGATGGTATCCCAGGGCGTATAACTGTACTCGCCCGAGATCTGTTTGTCGTTTTCTGTAATGCCGTTAAAGAACGAATCAGGAACTATACTGTATGTAAGCATTCCCTTTGCCCAATCCGGTGTGGTGTGTCCGGGAACATACAGCCAGCCGCCGCTGAAGGATCCTTCCTGAGAACTGACACCGTTTGTATCATAGTAGACTGTGTTTAACAGATCATTGTTTCCAACGATAAAGCGGTAGTACACCCTGCTGCGTGACGCGGGGATTTTTCCTTCCCACAAATCATAATACCCTGTTGCATCTTCGCCGCAATAGTCCATATTTACAGCATTCCAGCTGACGCCGTCATCTGCAGTATACTGTATCTGCGCACGTGTAACATTATACCTGTCTGTCCTCAATCTGAGAGTGACATCCTCATTCTCTAAAGGCTCAAGCGGAGACATATAAACGCCTCCCTGATCGTGAAACACATCCTCGATCAGTTTTTTTGCCTTTTCATCGATCTGTTCCTGCTGTGCTTCACGTTCTGCACGGTCAGTTTTTATGATATTTGTAATCAATATCCCGGCTGCAGAAAGGATCAGAACAACTGCTATTACTGCTGCGATCTTAATCTTCATGAAGCTTTCCTCCTGCGTCTGTTGCTGACAAAAGCTGCACCACCAACGGTCAACGCGCAAAGGGCTGCTGCCGGTCCCGCAACCATCAGGATCTTACCGGTAAGCTCCGATGCAGCTGCCTGCTGTTCACGTTCAACTGCATCATAGATGGTATTTCCTGCCTGGGATCTCTCCTCCCGTTCGATTGGATCCAGAATAGAAAGACCCGAATCAACAAACTCGTAGACCTGTATATCACTCATCACAGTAGCAGCGTTTGTGACATATGCTTCAAATGAAATATTATAAACGGGCAGATCTGTCATAACTATCTGTATCTCACCGTCAACGAACAGTTTAATCCACTTCGGCCCATGGACTATAGCCACATCATAAGTCCGGCCATTTTCACGTCCAAAGGGGACGATGGAATATGCGATATTCCGACCTCTCTGGAATGACTGCATCACCAGACTGTCACCTGAGATAGAGATCGAATTATAGTACATATCCGTTCCGGTATATGACGTGTGACGACTGTTGTTAACTATAACAGATATACCTGAGTCTCCGGTGACTTCCGCTTTCCAATCGTCAACTTTGTATTTGAACCTGAAAACATATCCGCTGCCGTTTTTGAGGCCGTTTATGTTTTCGCTGCCCAGCGCATCCGTGAACGTGATGTTCCCGCTTCCCTGCGGATACTCGGTACGAAGTGTTCTCGTTATGCTGTCAAACTCGCTTCCGAGAGCCCCGTTGCTGTAATCCGTCATGGTAATATTCTGGAACAGATTCAGTCTGTCTCCGATCTCAGGTATTCCCTTCATCCTGTAAAACTCGTCATTGTACAGATCCATATCCACAAGAGTCGGATCAAGTTTCACATCATCTCCATAGATCGCGAGATCAGTTACCTGTGCCCGGCACATCTCAAACCAAAGTCCGAGTCTGGCCTTAAGCCTTCCGAGACTGCCCAGATCGATATCGGACATGATCAGCTTACCGTCCAGCCATACCGATGCACGATCGGGTTCAGACAGAATAACCACATCGTATGTGTTTCCAATCCCGACCGTTACAGGAACGCTGTGAATTACGTCATTTCCGCACATGATCAAAGCATTTTCTCTGGTAAAAGCAAGGTAGACGGGTTTATTGTCGGATGTCCGGAAAATAAACCTCGGCAGTTTCCAGGTATCTGACGACTCAAAAGCAGTAAACCTGCCGCTGTAGTAATATGACATTTCGTCATCTAAGGGAAGATTCTCAAAATAGTAATATACTCCGTCCTTTGTATTATCAGAACTGAGTTTGTTCCCATAGTAGGAAAGCAGCGGCTCGTTTCCGTATGTCACCTTCATCCACTCTGCTGCGTTATACTGTTCCTCTCCAAGCCTCTTAAGGACAGGAATATGCGGGGCAACATACTTCACGGGATCAGTATAGTATAAGTTCAGATTTGCAAACTTACCCTTACAGTACTCAAACAGGATCGTACTTACTGTATTTGTAAGGTCCTCACAGACAACAGAATCAACAAAGAGGACGCCGTCGACCCATACTGAAACCTCTTTTCCGTCTGCAAATACATCTGCGTGATAAGTCTTTCCGAGTATCCTCGGGAACGGAGTCTGGTATATGATATCGTCGCCGTGACTGATCATAACGGCATCATGCGTGAAAAGTACTCCGTATCTGTTCCCGTCGCTGTCAGCTCCAAAGAACAGCCTTCCGCCCATCCATGTCTTCTCTGCTGTCTCGGCAGTCAGATCAAAGTCAAATACATAACTCTCGCCGGCTTTGAAGGGAAGTGTCGCCATATCAAAGGACTGCGCGGTTACGTCTGTGAGAGAGCTTACACTCTTTCCGTCGTAACTGAGGACATCGCTTGACACAGTACCGGTGACATAGGAAATATAGTTTCCGTTTCCGTCGGGCTTTTCCGGAACCGCGGGATCGGGTTTATAGTCTTCACTTATGATCCTTACATCATTAAGCGTATATGACGTGACTTCACCTCCGAATCCAAGATACGGAGTGACATTTTTCAATCCGAAACTTTGCGGATTGAAATTGCACATTATTCCTTCGCCGTTTCTGAAGAAATCCACTTTTCCGCCATGATAGTGAACTATATACTCGGCAGTCTGATCAAAAGGATTATTGATCGGAGTCTGGGTAAGATATACTTCCGAGCCGTCAGGCATAAGATACATTATAACAAGCGCAGAGGTCCTCACTCGTGCTTCCACGATCACCTTGTTCCCGTTCCCGTCCTCTACGGCAGCAACCTGGAAGATCAGGCCTTCCCAGTTTATCTCATTGCCATCCGTATTCAGAGCCTTATTATCCCTTATCAGCGCGTTAGCGGCAAAGACATAGTCATTTCCGGGCTTAAGACCCTTAAGCTGGATGCGCTCTGTGTTGCTGCTGTTCAGAGTATAACTGCAGCTTGTCCACTTTGATACAGTCCTCCGGTTCATATCGACCAGGACGCTCTTAGGGGCAAGGTTTTCTCCATCTGTGGACGGGACCTCGATAAACGGCGAAAAATCCGTCTTAAGTGCCGCACCTTCATGTCCGTATTCATCCACAGGAATAATACTGACGATCACGTCATCTATAGTATCTATGCGCAGATTATCATAGGCATAACTCGTCGCGTCCAGATGATTCGTGCCGTTTGCAGCGCCCATTTTTACCGGATTCCAGTTACCGTACGTCCATACCTCTTTCAGCGTGGTATTTGTCACATTGGCGTGTGATATCAGCAGCTCTTCCCCAGTCTTTTTATCGAAGACCTGAATGCGGTAGTGAAGTACAGAAACATCCGGATCAGACGATACCGCGGCCGGGAACTCCATGTTGATCATGGAACCGGACGATGAAAGTCCTGCAGTTTCACATTTGAGCACGGATCCTTCGGGAAACTTCACTGTATTTGAAGCGCCTCTGGCTTTTGAATAATAGCACAGATGTGCCCTGTCAGATCTCGGAGCAGGAAGAGTCCACCGTCTGCTCACTTCTCCGTGATATCCCGAGTCACTGGACGGAACTGCCGCTTTTATGCTCTCCACTGCATATATCTCCGGATATGATTTTTCACCGGATGCAGTGGACTGGTTTTTTACTTTCTTCAAAGTCAGATCCACATCGGTCAGGTTTGACGTCTTATTCAGGTCAATTCGTGTGATTCTCTGATTGCCGTCGGCATCCAGTTCCACGAGAAGTGCCATTCCTTTAGTGCTTCCGTCATTGCTCCCTTCCAGATGGTTCTTGCTCGCATTCAGACTGCCTGCCATCGCAGCAGGAGGTACATTAACCGCTGTATAGTTCTTCTGCATTATGGTCGTTTCCAGATAATCCATATAGTGGGTATGACCGGAAAAGACGACGGCCTGAGGATATTTGCGGAGTATATCGTCTATATTTCCGGACAGACCTCTTGCCGAAGCCTTGGATGTGCCCCAGTCGGCATTGGTATCCGCCCACATTTCTGTAGCGTATATTCCACTCTCTTTTATCGGGGCGTGCATACCGACAAATACATACTGTCCGGGAACGTCGTCTGTAATAGCTTTCAGTGTCCTGTCGAGCCAGTCAAGTACATCCCGCGTGAAAATATTTGTCACTGAGTTAAAATAATACGTATCCGTCTCAATATTGATCAAATGATATCTGTAGGTCCTGCCGTATACCGTCTTTTCTATTACCGTGTCATAACAGCCTGCGGGAGCATCGGAATTATACGATGAATCGCTTACCCGATACCCCTGCAGCCCGGGAATATCGGCTGTTTCACCGCTTTCGGCAATCCTCCATCCGTCATTACCCATGCTGACCAGACCGTTTTTAAGCATTCTATCCCATTCTTCCGGCTGAAGACTGTTGCCCCAGTCCGTATCATGGTTTCCGTATGCCAGTGAAAGCTTCAGCGAATCATTATCAAGTAACCTGATTCCTTCACCGAGGACATTCATGAATGACGCTGCCTGATTGATCGTTCCAGTAGATGTATAATCACCGGTCATCATTATCGCATCAAGTCCGCCGGTTGACGCAGCATTGACGTTATATATGGCATCGATAAAATTTCCTGCAGCAGTACTGATTTCTCTTTCACCGAAATAAGAATAGGAGCAGTGACTGTCAGAAAGCACTCCTATTGACGCAACGATACGGTCTTCATCGAATGAGGCGTCCTTCAGCAGGGTACCTGATTCGGAATCATCCTGCGTCTGCTCCGATTCATGCTGCTTCGCACCCGACACACGGATATTTGATATTCTGACCTTATAATTATACGCCGCAAAACCAACAGCCGGAGCAAATTCTCCGCCGTCAGTATCAGGATTAATCTCTTCCCTGAACATGAGGAGTGTTCCCCCTTCAGCCACCGTAAGCTTACCATGATCATATATTACCTTGAATGTCGTCTCCGGCGGATAGAAAAAGTCACCCTCATTCTCTGTCAATCTGAATTTTTCCGAATAAATAAGATTCGAAGAGACCAGTATGACAGGCTGGCCGTGTTCCTTGCTGTTTGTAAAACCGCTGAAAAGCATTGTCCTGTTTCTGACAGGCATGGTCTGAATAATACCGAACTGTCCCGACACCGACGGCCTGATGGCTGCCTCCAGGACGGTCGATGTATTATCGCGGTCGGCAAATACAATCGAGATCAGTCCGGGGCTGTTGGAATTGACAGGGGACTGGTTAAAATGATCCAGCACCGCTATATCAGCACTGATCTCATAATAATCGCTGTCAAGGAATTCCAGTCCCTCAAAGATCACCGCATCAGACTGCAGTTTGCCGCGGACACCGTCCTTGTTGAGAACAAGAGTTTCGGAAGCATACTCACTGCGTCCATCTGAAAAGAATGCGGGGGAAGACGGAGTAATCGCTCCTGTCTGCTCATGTTCGGCATCTTCGGACCAGATATGATTGATACGGGTGCGGGAATGGGCAATAATGTTGGAATTAACCGCATACAGTCCAAGCACAGGATAAACGCTGCCATGACTGTATCCTTCAGTCAAACTGATATTAGCCGCTGCCCTCTTACCGTTTATCCAGACATTAATTGTCTGAGAATCTGTATTGAGCGCATATGTCAGATCATAAGTGTAGTATTCGTCATCAGATCGAGCCAGGCTGTCCAGCCCGACAAACTGATAAAGCGGCCTTGTGCTGATGCCTCCGAAGTAGGCCCCTGAGAGTTCACACATTGAGGGCACCGAACCGCCTGCCGTCGCAAAACCAAACAGAACGTCCCTGCAGTACAGCCTCAGATCGATCTTGTACAGATATCCGTCCGCGGCTTTTCCGACAATAACCTGAAATGACTGATCGTGTGAATTATCAAATGAGACTTCTGCTTTCGGAAGTCTGACAGTCATATTTGCAAATACGGTTTTCAGCTCTGACAGATGGTTTACATACAATTCCGAATAAGACTGCGGGTTGGTAGAATCGGGGTAAAAATGTTCCACGGTCTTTGCCGCACGGTCATATCTGGCGGTCTTCACCCATGCAGTCTTCAGATAACTCTCATCGGAGTAGTCATATTTATCATCAGAGTACTCCGGCTCCTCTATTTCCTTCTCGGTTCCCCAGATATGGCCGACCCTGATAAGCGGATTCAGGATATTTTCAGCCGAAGCGGACTCCACACAGACACCGAAAGCAGGAGTCACTGTTCCGTAATCCGCTGCGCCGAGGCTTCCTTTCACGCTCACATCGGAAAAAACCTTCTGATCATTTGCCCAGACGGAAACCGTCTGCCCTGCGATGTCAAGCTTAACAACAAAACGGATCCTGAACATACCGTCTTCTGTCCGGATCAGATCTTTCAGTCCCGGTGCCTGATTAAAGCATCCTTCCCCTGTATTGAGCCCCATCATCCTGTGATTGCTCAGTGCCTTGCCGAGATTGGCACGCGTTACCGAATCGTTGGAATATCCGAGCAAAAAGTCTGCCGATCCATCAAGACGCATTCTTAACTTGTAAGCATATTCGCCCGCTGCTCCGATGATGATATCCAGACTGTGGTTACCTGATCCGCCCCAGCCTTCAAATGAAACGGCCGACTCCGGTATCTCAATCGTATAATCAGCATAGTACTCCGTATCCACAGCTTCGGTTCCCGGGAAATACAGTTCGGATATGCTGTTCCTATTGCCGCCCGAAGCCGCGGTATTGCCGCTGATCACTCTCTCTGATGTATTATATGCCGCATTAGTCCACGGAGCGGAAAAACTACCCGCACCGGAAGAATAGTCTATAAGCGGCTCGCTGTACTGCGGAACCGGATCAACCGTTTCTTCTGCAAATGCTCTGTCTACTGCACCTAAAAGCGTGCAGAACTGCGATACTGACATGCATACAGCAAGTATCAAACTCAACAATTTTTTTTGCAAAGATCTTGAAGATTTCATTTTTTTCTCCGTCAAACTCTGTCAAATTGCCTCACATATATATGCTTCTTCAGTAAACACTGCATCTTTTATCTGATCGCACGAAACATCTCTAAGTCTGATTTCGGGATCCTTTTGCCAGCTTTTAATCAGCGGCGCATCAGAGCAATTGTGTATTTCGACATTTTCAAGAGCAAACTCCTTTACGTTGCAGATATGGAACGACGGCGTGGGACCTATATCTTCACGGAATGAAAGCTTGCAGTTTTCCATTAAAAACAAAACGGGAATCTCTTTATCTCCGTAGACCGTAAGCGGGAGTCTGATTCCTTCGGCTGTTACATTGCTGAAGCTGATCGACTCCATAGGAGTCACTTCCTGCCAGGGTTCTTTTCCTGAAAAATTATAATGGATGAACCTGTCGGCGTTCCGTACCTCGCAGTCCACTATATGGATCTGTCCCGACAGGTATGGCGCAGGAAGGATCCTGTCGGAATAATATGTAAAGAATGAGAGCATATTATTCCTTCCACCGATTTCTTCCTTTGGCTGATCGCCGTTTATCTTTGCTTCTTTGGTCAGGCCTCCCCTGAAATAGTACTCACCGGGGCCATATGCCTTGGTCCTCGTGATCAGAGCATTCGTACAGCCCAGCCTGAACGCACTGCATGATGAATTAAGCAGACAGCTGTCTACCAGAAGATTTGTATTGCCGTTTCCTGCTATGCAATCATCGCCAGTGTGAAAAACACAGTCACGGATAACCGCGTTTGTACAGTTGCGCAGGTGTATCCCGTCATGCCCGGCAAGCACAGTGATCCCCTGAGCAACTATATTTTCAGACATGAAGATCGCATGTGCCCAGTTTGCGGAATTCCTTACCGTGTAGCCCAAAAGCCTGATATTTCTGCATTTCCATAATCCTATGGCATGCGGACCTCTGTAATTCTCTTCACCGAGTTCATCATAGCAGTCGCAGCCGTCTATATATGAACCTTCTTCACCGATGATCGCGATATCTTCTGCATAGTCAGCTCTGATCAGCGCATGATGCCATCTGGTTCCCGCGTATTTTGCATGTTCGCATTCAAGTCCTCCCGGAAGGTACGGATGTACGAATGTAGGTATATCTCTGATCTGATCATGTGGAAGCGGAGTGATCGTGTCATCTCTGAAGCTGTCATACTGTTCGCAGTCTCTGATACCATAGAGCTTTGCACCGCTCTCAAAGTACAGGCAGACATGGCTGCGCAGAATCAGGCCTCCGGTCAGAAACTCTCCAGCCGGGAAATGTACTTCTCCGCCGCCGTCAAGGTAGCAGCGATCTATCACAGCCTGGATTTTTTCCGTTTGAAGTATATCACGGGAGCTGACTACTCCGTATTCTGTTATATCATAAGCTTTTCTCATCGCATCCGCCTCCGTAATGAGTTATTCAAAGAATGTATAGCTTCCCGTCGATACACTGTGTGTCCTGCCATTTATGATTATATCAGAATCCACAGGCACTTCGATTACATATTTCCAGCCGGAACCAGTTTTTTCCCAGGACGATGATACTTTTCCGTTTCTGGTTTCAATCTCTGTTTTCAGGTAATTGAGTCTGTCTGTCGGATGCGGCTCGACGATAATCCGGCCATATCCCGGATACCTGTCGTCTGTCCCGATGCCGCACGCGACTTTGTAGAGCCAGTCTATGACAGAGCCGTAGGAATAGTGATTAAAAGAATTCATCTCACTGTCCCACAGACTTCCGTCTTCCTTTATTCCGTCCCAGTGTTCCCATACGGTTGTGGCTCCGTTCTTAACGGGATAGAGCCATGAGGGACATTTCTCTCTCAGCATAAGATCCCAGGCAAGGTCAATATATCCATAGCGCGACAAGACATGCAGAATGTATGGAGTCCCGATAAAACCGGTCATCAGATGATCTCCGCATGAGTGGATCATCTCTGCCAGCTGGTCCGCAGCGGCCCGCGGGGCGGGCCACAGATCGAAAGCGGCAGCTATCACGCACTCAGTTTGAGTCGTCAGCGTCCGGAATGTCTCCCGGAATCTGGTTCTGATCTTTTCGAAAAGATCTCTGTACTCCGTCATGTCTCTGCCCAGAGTCTCCCCGACTTTTACAAACACACTCGTGGAATACGCATAATATGCGCTGGCTATAAAATCATCTCTGGATGCTCCTTTTTTCGTCCCTTCGGGAGCATCCAGACCGAGCCAGTCTCCGTAGTGGGTTCCTCCGGTCCACAGATATTCATCTTTTGTTGTGTTCGAGATGTACCCGATCCATTTTTTCATACATTCAAACTGTTCCTCGAGTATCATCCTGTTCCCGTATGCCTTGTAGACCTCCCACGGGCCTATCACGGCCACGTCTGCATATCCCGCGCTGATCCTGCCGCACCTTCTGACGTTTGGTATGACGCCAGGTATGCTCCCGTCCGTATTCTGATCCAGTGTCATATCTCTGAACCATTTAACAAAAAATCTTTCCACGTCGAAATTGATACACGCAGCCTTGATAAACGCCAATGCGTCACCTGTCCAGCCGAGCCTTTCATTGCGCTGAGGGCAATCCAGCGGAACATCGATAAAATTGTCCTTCTGGCCCCAGAAAACATTATCTATAAATCTGTTAAGCAGTGGACTTGACGATTCCATATGTGCCGTTCTGCGTATATCGGAATAAACACATACCGCTTTGAAATTTGACTTCTTGATCTGGTTCAGATCATCACGGAAGACATTAACACGGACATATCTGAAGCACCAAAACGTATGCTTGGGTTCAAAGATCTGCATTCCGTCACGGCAGATATACCTGTACTGACCCTTGATGCTTCTGTAATTATCATTATAGAAATTGCCGTCCTTATCAAGGATCTCCGCAAATGACAGATCGATTATATCTCCCGCCTTGGCATAAACTGTTGTCTCAATGTAACCGGTAATCTCCTGTCCGAAATCCAGGACAGTCTCGCCCTTCGGAGTCGTTATTATGTCCCTGACTTCGAACGTCTCATGCTTTTTAATTATCTCTCCTTCAGTTGGAATCAGTTTACCTACCTTTCCGGTGTAGATCTCAACTTCATCCGTATATAGCTGTGAAAGTCTGGCATCATATATCTCTCCGTCATATATCTCGGAAAAACAGATACGGCTCGGGCATACACCCCAGCTTCTGTCGGTGACGACAGTTTCCGCGGATCCGTTTTTGTATGAGACAGTCAGCTTTGCGATCAGAGCCTTGGGCTGTGACATAAGTCGATCCTGATCGCTTGTACCGCCTCTCTCGTACAAAGGAGAATGATACCAGCCAGGGGCTACCGTCACCTCAAGCCGGTTTACTTTTTTTATCATTCCGGTGATATCATATGTCTGTACCTGTATTCTGTTCTGGTAGCTGGTCCAGCCCGGAGCCATAATGAACTCTCCGACCCTTTCTCCATTCAGCAGCGCTTCGTATACCCCAAGAGCAGTTATCTCCAGAGTGGCCTTTTCGATGTCATCAGAAGCTACAAACAACCTGCCATATGCAGGGCAGACATCCCCGTAGTCCTTAATTGGCATGATCCAATTTGCCGTATCCAACATAAATCTCTCCTCTGTCAGTTTATGAATCGTTTCATTTTTTGTTTAAAAAAACATCAGATACCCGTTCTGAGAAGCAGTCCCGGAACAACACTTCTGTCAGTGCTTTCTGTTACTGTGCCGATCTGGCTGTCAGTCAGATAACTGTAGAGGATATCTACTGCCAACTCTCCCTGTCTGTGCATGTGCTGATCAAGAGCAGCTACGATAACGCCCTTCTCTGCATATTCTTTCATTCCGGGAAGCACGTCGGTAACCATCATTTTTACTTCACCGATCCGTCCCATATCTTCTATTGCCTTGCAGATAGAAAGCGAGTTGGCCGTAGTCACATACAGGAAGCGAACGTTCCTTTCATCTTTCATGAGCCTGCATGCACTGTTGTAGGCAGCTTCAAGATCTTCATGTGCTTCTATGGTCTCTGAAACACGCACTCCGTTCCTGGCGCAGTGCAGCAGAAAGCTCTCAACTTTTTCCCTGTGTTCGGGTATGGACAGGCTGCCGGTGAATACTGCTGCCGTTTCTCCTTTATTCAATACCAGTTCTGCCATATCCGCAGCTTTTTCGCCGGACAGGAACGTATCGACCATAACATGACCGACGCAGGTAAGATCCGTGATCTTTGATATGATCGAAACGATAGGGATGTTCGATGTCTTGAGTCTTTTCAATATTGCACTGTTATCGGTTGATACAGACGGTGCCATAATGATCCCGTCAACTTTCCTGCTGAAAAATGCGGAAAGGATCTCCTCGATCTTTTCACTGTCATTATAGTCTACATATCTGCCATATATCGCAGTGACCTTATGGTCGGAAAGACTATCGACTCTGGCTTTTATGCCATCAAGCAGGGAATCAAAATACGTACCAAAATCTGAAGGAAGGATCACCCCGAGACAGATGGGATTATGAGCAAGCATGCGCGCGACGCTGTTTGCGGTATAGTTCATATCCTCGATGGCCTTTTGGATACGGGCTCTGTTCGACTCTTTTATCCCGCTTCCGCCATTGAGGAATTTACTTACGGTTCCTACCGAAACACCGGCAGTTTTCGCGATATCTTTAATTGTGACTCTGTCTTTGCTCATATGCGTCCGTCAGATAATGAACCGTTTCATTATCGTCATTCTAACTCTGCATAAAAAGTATGTCAATCTCTTTTATTTCCCGTTTGTATAACACTTGCATAATCCCGGATAGATTTGTCAGGTTGACTGTTCCTTCGCTTTAAACACATTTCCACGGATCATTCCAGCATCATGTCAAAGAGACTGATCTGATTGGTCTTGGGGATACCGCCGAGCAGGCCCATATCCTCCATGACGTCAGCTATGGTCGACGAGATATGGGAGCGTGAGATCAGGTCTTCTTTTGAGAGGAACTTCGCTCTGGCGGCTTCTGCAGAGAGCTGCTCCGCGGCCTTCTCCCCGAGCCCTGTGATGCTCGTCAGCGAAGGCATGATGCGCCCGTCTATCACCTGGAACTTCGTCGGGTGCGCCCTATAGATATCTATCGGCATGAACTCATAGCCGCGGGCGTACATCTCGTGGGCTACGCGCATCGCCTTATTATATGTATCCTTCTCGAGCTTGGTCAGCTTGTCCAGATTCTTTTTATAAAACTCTATGTTCTCCATGAGCCTGTCAAAGCCCATGCACATCTTCTCGTAGCTGAAGCCGTCAGCGCGGATACCGAAATACGCGGCGTAGAATTCCAGCGGATGATAGATCTTGAAATACGCCACGCGCAGGGCCATCATTACATAGGCGGCAGCGTGAGCCTTGGGGAACATGTACTCTATCTTCTCACAGGAGCCGATGTACCAGTCGGGCACGCCGTGCTCCTTCATATCCTTTTTCCAGTCTTCCCAACGGCCCTCGACGTGCTTGGCGACCTTACCCTTGCGGACGGCCTCCATGATGGCGAATGACTCGGCGGGATCCATACCGTAGCCGATCAGAGCGAGCATGATGCCGTCACGCGTACAGATGGCGCTGCGCAGCGTCGCGGTGCCGGACAGGATCAGATCGCGGGCATTGTCCATCCACACTGCTGTACCGTGGGCAAGTCCGGCGATATTCACGAGGTCGGCGAATCCGTCGGGCTTTGCCTCGATAAGCATCTGCATGGCAAAATCCGTATTGAACTCAGGTATGCCGAGGGTACCGAGCGGCGTTCCTCCCATGTCTTCCGGCGTGATGCCGAGTGCGGAGGTATCCTTAAAAAGCGAATAGAGCTTTGGATCGTCTATCGCGATCGATGTCGGCTTGATCCCCGTCAGTTCCTGCAGACGGTGCATCATCGTGGGATCTTCATGTCCGAGTATATCGAATTTCAGCAGGTTCTGTTCTATCTTATGATAATCGAAATGTGTCGTCACGATATCTGTCTTCATATCGTTCGCGGGGTGCTGGATCGGCGTGAAGGAGTATATGTTCTCGCCTCTGGGCATGACGACTATGCCGCCCGGGTGCTGGCCCGTGGAGCGTCGAACGTCCATGCAGCCGAGCGTCAGGCGGTCAATCTCGCAGTTTCTGCGGATCTCGTTCCTGCTTTCAAAGTATTTTTTGACAAAGCCGTAGGCGGTTTTGTCTGCAAGTCCCGAAATGGTTCCCGCTCTGAAGGTATATCCGTCGCCGAAAAGCTCCGCGGTATATGCGTGGGCCTTGGACTGGTACTCTCCGGAAAAATTCAGATCGATATCGGGTTCTTTGTCGCCCTTAAAGCCAAGGAACGTTTCAAAAGGTATATCTATGCCCTCTTTGATCAGAGGCGCACCGCAGACGGGACAGACCTTGTCCGGCAGATCATAGCCGGTCAGACCCGCGCAGCTGCGGATCTCTTCTGAGTCAAACTCGCTGTAACGGCACTTTCCGCAGCGGTAATGCGGCGGCAGGGGATTGACCTCGGTGATATCCGACATGGTTGCGGCGAGCGACGAGCCTACCGACCCACGCGAACCCACGAGATAGCCGTGGTCCACCGAATCCTTGACCAGCATCTGAGCAAAGACGTACATGACCGAATAGCCGTTGCCTATGATGGAATTCAGCTCCTTGTCCAGACGCTCCTGCACTATGGCGGGCAGCGGATCTCCGTACATATCGTGAGCCCTCTCATAGCAGATCTTTTTCAGATTCTCCTGGGAGCCTTCGATGACGGGAGGGCATTTGTCCAGACGTACCGGCAGGATATCCTCGCACATATCGGCTATCAGGTTCGTGTTGTCTATAACTATCTCGTGAGCCTTTTCGCGGCCGAGATAGGCGAATTCGTCCAGCATCTCCTGAGTGGTATGAAGATACAGCGGAGGCTGATAATCTGCGTCTTCGTAACCCATGCCCGCCATGATGATACGACGGTAGATCTCGTCCTCGGGATTGAGAAAATGTACATCACTCGTGGCTACGACAGGTTTTCCGAGCTGCTCTCCGAGCTCGATCACCTTATTATTGATCGCGCGCAGATCATCGTCCGTCTTAATGCCGAAGCGGCCTTCGCGGACCATGAATGCGTTATTTCCTATGGGCTGTACCTCGAGATAGTCATAAAATGAGGCCCGGCGAATGATCTCCTCCTCCGGCTCCTTCTCGACGATGGCGCGTATCAGTTCGCCCGCCTCGCAGGCCGAGCCGATGATCAGGCCCTCGCGGCACTCCATGAGGAGTGATCTCGGGATCCTCGGGCGCCTGTGATAGTATGTCAGATGCGACTCGGATACCAGGCGGTAGAGATTGATACGTCCGATATCGTTCTTCGCAAGCAGGATTATATGATACATTCTCTGCTGCATCACGTCCTCGACGCTCCTGCAGTCGCGGTCCTCGACCAGATATCCCTCGCAGCCGTATATTATCTTGATCGGCTTGCCCTTTTTTGCCATCTTTTTGGCGGCGTTCATCGCGTCGGGGAAGGCGTAGACCACGCCGTGATCCGTGACAGCGATGGCCTTGTGCCCGAAGTTGGCAGCCTTTTCGATGATATCACCCACGTAGCTCACACCATCCATATCGCTCATCTTTGTATGACAGTGCAGCTCAACGCGCTTTTCGTCGCAGTCGTCTGAGAGCCCGTATCTGACGCGATCGGTGAACTTAATGCCCTTTACCTGCTGGATCACGACTTCGTGATCATAGCTGTCGTAGACGGCATCGCCTTTGAGTATGACGGAGTTGCCGGCCTTGAGCACGCCCTTCAGCACTTCGGCTTCTTCGGGCTTGGCAAAGACCTTTACACGTATGGAATCGTGGAAATCTGTGATTGTGGCGACAAAGAGCAGGTTCCCGGTCTTGAGCGTACGTTCGTCGACGACGACCACCTGTCCTTTGGTGATGACCTCACCGATACCGTCGGTGATATCGGATATCGAGACCGAAGCGCCTGAAAAATCGTATCCGAAACCCTGAGAGGCCACAAGCTTCGTGCCTTTGGGCTTTCTTCTGAATACAGGCTTATCTCCGCCGGAGATGGCAGGCGTGTCGGAAGCAGCGGCCGGAGACTCCCTGCGCTCCCCTGCCAGCGTGATCTTCACGTCCACTTTCGTCCCGAGGCGCTCGTTTACTATTTTTCTGAGGTAATCCAGCACCAGAGGCGCCGTATTCGCATTCATTGCGTTATTGTCGTTGATCAGTTCAAGGGTCGTGCCGGAAGTTTTGACCTCCGAGCCCTCAAAAAAGGTATAAAAAATGAGAGAGTTCTCCTTGAGCTCCTCTGCTATGCTCTCTCCGTATTGATCCATGAGACCTGCGGCGGTAATATCCGGCAGGTCAAAATGCTCGGCGACCTGGACCTTTATCTCATCGCGTGCAAAGAACTGTCTCTTGATATGGCCCGACAGGGCGTTGATCTGCCTCCTGCTCACGAGCTGGCGGCAGATAAGTTCGATGCGGACCTTCTGGCGGTCCGCGCTCATGACCACACGGTCCACCATGGCGTCGGAGAGACATGCTCGCAGATTCGCGGGTATATCGAGATTAGGCAGTGTTTCAAAAAGTGATTTCATCTATGTTACTTCCAGTGGTCAAGTTCATAAGTGAGGGCCGAAAGCAGCTCTGATTCGGGCAGCTTTCTGATGATCTCGCCGTGTTTTATGAGCAGGCCCTCTCCCGCTCCTCCGGCTATCCCAAGGTCAGCCTCTTTTGCCTCGCCGGGGCCGTTTACCACACAGCCCATGACTGCCAGATTAAGATCCAGGTGAGGATAGCGCGCGGCCAGATCCTCGACAGCGTTCGCCAGCGATATCAGGTCTATCTGCGTCCGCCCGCAGGTCGGGCAGCTGATGACGTTTATTCCGCCGCGCCGCAGTCCGAGGTCTCTGAGGATACTCTTTGCAGCCCTGACTTCCTCCACCGGATCTCCCGTGAGCGATACCCTGACGGTATCTCCGATACCTCTCGAGAGGATGGCTCCGAGGCCTACGGCGGATTTGATCACACCGCTTCTGACGGTGCCAGCTTCCGTGATCCCCACATGGAGCGGCAGATCAGTCTGACCGGCTATGAGCTCGTGAGCCTCTATGCACATGGGTACGTCGGCGGATTTGATGCTTACGACCAGATCGTCATAGCCCAGATCTTCTACCGTGCGGACGGCGTTCATGGCGCTCTCGGCCAGCCCTGCTGCAGTGACTCCCCCGTCGCGCTCTACGATATACTTCTCCAGCGAGCCGGAGTTCACACCCACCCTGATCGGGATGCGGCGGGCCTTTGCGGCGTCCACGACGGCCTTTATCCTGTCTCTGTCTCCGATGTTGCCGGGATTGATGCGTATCTTGTCTGCACCGGCCTCTATGGCCGCTATGGCCAGTCTGTAGTCAAAGTGTATATCCGCGACGAGCGGGATGTGTATGCGTTTTTTGATCTGCGCAAAGCCTTCGGCCGCCTCTGGCGTATTTACCGTGGCACGGATGATCTCGCAGCCGGCCTCCTCAAGCCTCAGTATCTGCGCTGCCGTAGCCTCCACGTCCGCAGTCGGAGTATTCGTCATGGACTGGATCGCGATCGGATGGCTTCCGCCTATCACTACGCCGCCTATGTTTATTTCTCTGGATACTCTTCGTTTCATTTTCTCCCTAATACCGCGGGGACAGGATACCCTGCGCGGCCGAATCAGAAAACTAACTAAACAGCTTCATCAGGTCGCTGAAGAATATTACGACCATAAGTATCATCAGCAGGACGAAGCCCACCATATTTAATATACCTTCTGCCTTCGGAGGAAGCTTTTTGCGCGTGATGCCCTCGATGATCAGAAGCACCAGACGCCCGCCGTCCAGAGCCGGGAACGGGAAAAGGTTCACGATACCGAGGTTCACGGACAGGAGTACCGAGAGGCTGAGCAGGTTGATCACTACCGTGCTTATCCCGACTTCAGCGCTGGTGGTGATGGTATCACCTATCACGCTGACTATGCCGACGGGACCCGAGAGGTCCTTGAGTCCGGCCTGACCGGTAAAGAGCATGCGGAGCGAATAGATCACGCTTTTGACGGCATACACCGTCTCCTTCACACACCCCGTAAGAACCGAACCGAAGGTAGGTTCCTCGGAGTAGTAGGATGCGGCGAAACCAAGCGTGCTGTCCTTTACCTGGGTCGGCATAATGACCGCGCTTTTTTCCGTGCCGGTGCGTCTGTAGGTAACCGTGATCTCAGATCCGTCGAGCGGATGCTCGGCGAAGTATTTCTGCATGTCCTCGCCGGTCGTGATACCGGTACCGTCGATAGAGGTGATGATATCTCCTGCCACGAGACCCGCGATCGCCGCCGCAGAATCCGAGGCAACATCGCTGAGGGTTGCTCCCGAAGTATCGGCGGTATAGCTGATACCCAGACGGTAGGCCTCAAAAGTCGGATCATAAGTCACGCTGTGCTTCTCGCCGTCGCGCAGGTACTCTACGGTCACCGTGTCCCCGAGCGGATGCGTATAGAGATAAAGCTGTATCTCACGGCCTACGCTGATGCCGGAACCGTTTATTGAGAGGATCTCGTCACCGACCTGTATCCCCGCCGTCTCTGCGCCATAGCCTGCGGCCACGTTATAGACCTTTGCGGGGTTTGTTCCCGACATGGAGACCATGATGACCGCCAGTATCAGCGCGGTCAGGATATTAAAGAGCGGTCCTCCGATGATCGTGCAGATACGCGCAAAGACCGACTTGGTCTGGAAAGAGTCTCCGGCGCGCGCGATCATCTCGCGCAGCTCCTCATCCTCCTCATCTGCAAGTCCTATTTCTCCGCCTCCGGCCGCGTCCTCGCCGACCATGCTGCAGGAGCCTCCGAAGGGGATCGCCTTGAGACTGAATCTCGTCCTTTTGCCCTGATGACTCCAGATCCTGGGACCCATGCCCACGGAGAACTCGATCACGCCGATCTTAAAGATCCTGGCCATGATGAAATGGCCGAACTCGTGAGTGATGACAAGTATACTGAATATGAGTATTCCTACTAAAATGCTGACAAATGTCATAAAACACCTCATCCGTCACGCTCAGCGTGACTCCTTCCCATCCGGGATATAGCTGTTAAGATAATGATATACCCACTGCTCCGTCCCGAGTATGTCCTCCAGAGACGGATCCGGGATCGTCCGGTGAGCGCTCATCGCCTTTGCTATACTCTCCGCTATATCGGTAAAACCGATCCTGTGCTTCAGGAACCTGGCTACCGCCCATTCATTGGCCGCATTAAAGACCGTGGGCATGCTGCCTCCCGTCCGTCCCGCCTCCAGAGCCAGCGCAAGCGCAGAAAAAGTCTCCGTATCAGGTTCAAAGAATTCGAGTCTGCCGACCTTTATCAGGTCAAGCCTCTCTCCGGCAAGATACCTGCGCTCCGGATAGTACAGCGCGTACTGTATCGGAAGCTTCATATCCGGAGTGCCAAGCTGAGCCATGACAGCGCCGTCTGCATACTGAACCATGGAGTGGATATAGCTTCCGGGATGCACCACGACCTGTACCCGGTCGACCGGTACGTCAAAGAGCCATCCCGCTTCCATGACTTCAAGCCCCTTGTTCGCGAGCGTCGCGCAATCGACCGTGATCTTTTTACCCATGTTCCAGCTGGGGTGCCTCAGCGCATCCTCTACAGTTACATTCTCCAGCTCAGCCCGGGTTTTCCCCCTGAAGGGGCCTCCCGAACAAGTGAGGAGTATGCGGTCTATCTCGTTGCCTTTATTGCCCTGAATACACTGAAATATAGCCGAGTGCTCGCTGTCCACCGGGAGGAGCCTGACGCCTTTTTCCCTGACCGCAGCCGTGACCAGATGGCCCGCCGTGACCAGAGTCTCCTTATTTGCGAGAGCTATATCCGCGCCTGCTTCGATAGCTGCAAGCGTAGGCAGTATGCCCACCATTCCGACTACAGCCGTAAGCACGATGTCAGCCCCGCTCTGCGCCGCGGCGACAAGTCCGTCCATCCCGGAAACTACGCATATATCTGTATCAGCCAGCCTGCTGCGCAGCGCACCGGCAGCATCGGAGTCGTACATGCAGATAAGCCCGGGGAGGAATTCCCTCGCCTGCTCTTCCATGCGATCCACGTCCGAAAATGCCGCCAGCGCCGTGATCTCTATGTCTTTGTTGGCCCGCACTACCTCCAGCGTCTGTGTACCGATGGAGCCTGTAGAGCCGAGTATCGACAGTTTTTTCATCTTATCTGACCACTATCTGCAGGAACATCACCAGGAAGAATACCAGCGGCGCGGTGATGATAATGCTGTCAAAACGGTCCAGCACTCCGCCATGTCCCGGTATCAGATCCCCGTAGTCCTTGATCTCATAATTTCTCTTGATTGCCGAAGCCGCCAGATCTCCGATCATTGAGATAGCGCCGCCGGCTCCGCAAAGTATCCCGACCGAGAGAACGGGCTGCGCAAATACGGCAAGTTCGTTCCCGAATATCAGGGCATAGATGACGCCCAGAAGCGCCGCTCCGAGGATACCGCCTATCGCTCCCTCTACGGACTTCTTGGGACTCAGTACCGGCGCCATCTTATGCCTGCCAAAGAGCATTCCCGTGCAGTAAGCCAGCGTATCGCTTCCCCAGGCGCTGATAAAGATCAGCCAGATCAGGTGCTGCCCGCCTGGCATCACTCTCACGAGGAAGACGAACGAAAGCATGAATACCACGTATATCAGTCCGAAATACGCGCCCATGATCTGCACGGCGCGGTATTTGGGATAGGTGAATACATAGAGCACCAGCAGTGCGAGCATGCTGAGAAACACATACGCTCCTATCAGCGTGAGCCCCGACGTGTAGATCATCGCCTCGTATATGGCTGCAAGTATATAGCACAGCACGGCCAGCCCGCTCCTGTGCATGTCCAGCACGCGGTACAGCTCAAAAAGCCCCACGATGGAGATGACCGCCACCCCGAGCAGCAGCGGCAGTCCTCCGGCAACTCCGAGTACTATGATCGACGCAAGCAGAATGATGCTGCTGAGCAATCTTGTCCAGAACATTTCCTTACCTCACATAAACTACTTTGCCGGAGCGGGTCTTCCGCCAAAGCGCCTCTCGCGCGAGCCGTAGGACTCTATGGCCTGCATGAGCTCTTCCATATGGAAATCCGGCCAGAGCACGTCGCTGTAGTAAAATTCCGTATACGCGCACTGCCACAAAA
The DNA here is from genome assembly GCA_017445585.1 of Lachnospiraceae bacterium. Lineage (GTDB taxonomy): Bacteria > Bacillota > Clostridia > Lachnospirales > Lachnospiraceae > UBA3774. The sequence goes on along the minus strand of JAFSTX010000052.1, from coordinate 67,961 downwards.
GGAAATTGGAAAGGCGCTGCTCTCCGGCGGTCCGGATCAGCAGATCCGGGTCGGGGATGAGCGCGGTGTCCAGATTCCTGCTTATCATATCCTCGTCGATTTCTCCCGGGGAAAGAGTGCCTTCAGCGCACCCGGCGGCCAGCCGCCTTACGGCCCTGACGATCTCGTCGCGGCTGCCGTAGTTGAGAGCCATGACAAATACCATGCCCCCGTTTTCGGCAGTAGATTCCTCCACGTCCCTCAGAGCCTCTCTGATATCCTCGTCAAAGCGGCTCCTTTCGCCTATGGCCATGACCTTTATATCGTTTGCCATCGCGCGCTTTTTGAGCCTTCTGATGTAAAGTCTGAAAAAGCCCATCAGGGCGCCGACCTCTTCCTCGGATCTCTTCCAGTTTTCCGTGGAAAAGGCGTAGACCGTAAAATACTTCACCCCGAGCCGGGCCATATCCTCGACCATCTGCTCGAGGTTGTCGCACCCGGCCTTGTGACCGAGCTGCCTCGGAAGATTATGAAGCTTTGCCCATCGGCCGTTGCCGTCAAGAATGATGGCTATATGCGCCGGAATGTTCATCGATTCACCTCATACGCCGCTCCTGCGCCGCGCTTTAAACCGGCATAAAAAGGATCAGCCGGCCTTTCTTCTCAAAAAACAGGCTGCCGCAGGACGCGGCAGCCCTGATAAGGATCAAATGATCTCAGACCGTCATGATCTCCTTTGTCTTGGCTTCGATAGCCTTGTCGATCTTTTCAACGTACTTGTCGGTAAGCTTCTGTACGCTCTCCTCGGTCTGTTTGCTGTCGTCCTCGGTAAAGTCGCCGTCCTTTTCGGCCTTCTTTATACGGTCATTGGCGTCGCGGCGGATATTGCGCAGAGCGACCTTCGCGTCCTCGCCCTTTTTCTTGATATCCTTTGACAGCTCTTTGCGGCGCTCTTCGGTGAGCTCCGGGAAAGTCAGGCGGATGAGCGTGCCGTCATTTGAAGGATTGATCCCGATATCGGACATGTTGATGGCCTTTTCGATCTCTTTGATCAGGCTCTTGTCCCAGGGCTGGATCTGAAGGAGCCTTGCCTCCGGAACAGAGATGTTCGCGACCTGCTGGAGCGGCGTGGGCGCGCCGTAGTAACTCACCATGATCTTGCTGAGCAGCGCGGGATTCGCGCGCCCGGCCCTGATGACCGAGTATTCCTCCTCAAGATTGCTGAGGGTCTTGCTCATTTTATCCTCAGATACTTTTAAAATGTCTTCCATGGTCGTCCTCCTTTATCTGTCTGTATATTTGTCCGGTCTCAGACCGTTATACGCGTGCCGGATATCTCGCCCTTTAAGGCTCTGTATATGGAATCCTGCCCCTCGAGGCCGAACACCGCCATAGGCATGCGGTTGTCCAGACAGAGGGCGGAAGCCGCCAGATCTATGACCGCGAGGCGCTTCTCTACCATCTCTTCGATGGTAATGACGTCGTATTTTACGGCGTTCGGATTCTTTGCCGGGTCGCTGTCGTAGACTCCGTCGATGGCCTTTGCCATAAGGATCTCGTCGGCGTGCATCTCCACCGCACGCAGCACGACTCCGGTATCCGTGGAGAAATACGGATGTCCCGTACCGCCCGCGAAAAAGACTATCCTTCCCTCGGCAAGCGCGGCCTCGGCTGCGTCATAGGAAAAGAGCGGAACCGTACCGCCGATCTCGAACGAGCAGAAAACAGCGGTCTTCATCCCCATGCTCTCAAAGAGCGAGGAAACGTAGAGGCAATTCATCGCGGTAGCGAGCATGCCTATCTGGTCGGCCTTTACTCTCTCGATATCCTTTGAGCTGCGGCCTCTCCAGAAGTTGCCTCCGCCGATGACTACAGCTATCTCCACGCCATCGGACTGAGCCCTCTTTATCTGCTCTCCGACGGCCCTGACCGTGTCCTCGTCAAAACCGGTATGCCTGTCTCCCGCGAGCGCTTCTCCGCTCAGCTTCAGCAAAACGCGACGTCTTTTCATCAGTTGCTCCTTTTTATTCAAAATCGCTATTCATTTTATCATAATCCGGCTGCTATGTCCATGCAAACGATGGCTCTTTCGGCGGTGAAAAATCTTTTTGTTTTTGCACTAAAAAGGGGGATACGATCCCCCTTAAAGAATTTATCCGAGCTTTTCAAGTGCGATCCCTATCCGGCGCAGGCTCTCGTCCTTGCCGAGGATCTCCATGATCTCGTAGGCTCCGCCCGGAGTCATAGCCTTGCCGGATACGGCGATGCGCAGAGGCCACAGCGCCTGACCGTTCTTTATACCCTTCTTTGTCACATAGTCCGTCACAAAAGCGCTGAGACTGTCATGATCATATTTTTCGATCGCCTGCAGCCCGGGCAGCATCTCCGTCAGGACCTCTCTGGAGATGGCGGCGTCGGTCTTCATCTTCTTATGGGTAAAGAGCTCGACGTCATAATCCGGCAGTTCCGCAAAGAAGTCGATCGCGGGCTCGATATCCGGGAAGACCTCTATGCGGGTCTTCATCAGATCCGCGATCTTTACGGCGTCAAGCTTGTCCCCGACGACGTTTTTAACGAAAGGAAGCGCCTTTTCGAGGTATTTCTCCTCGTCCATGGCCTTGATATACTCTCCGTTCATCCAGCGGAGCTTCTGGATATCAAAGACAGCCGGCGACTTGTTGATGTGCATGTAATCAAACTTGCGCACCAGATCGTCCAGACTCATTATTTCCTGATTGTCCTCCGGATTCCAGCCGAACAGAGCCACGTAGTTTACTACGGCCTCATCCACAAAGCCCTGCGCCACAAGATCCTCGTAGGAGGCATGTCCGCTGCGCTTTGAGAGCTTCTTATGATCCTCGCCGGTGATCAGCGGGCAGTGGATGTACTTCGGTTCCTCCCAGCCAAAGGCCGCATAGAGCCTCGTGTACTTGGGTGAGGACGAGATGTATTCGTTGCCCCTGACTACGTGAGTGATGCCCATGAGATGGTCGTCGATGACGTTCGCGAAGTTGTAGGTGGGGTAGCCGTCCGATTTGATCAGGACCATGTCGTCCAGGTCCTCGTTGGGTACGGTGATATCCCCGTAAAGCTCGTCGTGGAAGGTCGTAGTCCCGGTAGTAGGGATGTTCTGGCGGATGACAAAGGGCTTTCCGGCAGCGAGATTTGCCTCTATTTCCTCTTTTGACAGCGACAGACAGTGCTTGTCGTATTTTGCCACATCACTGCCCTCCGCGGCCTCGTGGAGCTGTTCCAGACGCTCCTTGCCGCAGAAGCAGTAATAAGCCTCGCCCTTCTCGACAAGCTGCAGAGCGTACTTCATATAGATGCCGGCCTCCACGCGCTCCGACTGGACGTAGGGGCCTACGCCGCCGTCCTTGTCCGGGCCTTCATCGTAGTTAAGTCCGGTCTTTTCCAGAGTCCTGTAGATGATCTCCAGCGCTCCCTCAAAGAAGCGCTCCCTGTCAGTGTCCTCGATACGGAGGATATAATCTCCTCCCTCATGCTTTGCGATAAGGTATGCGTAGAGCGCCGTACGGAGGTTTCCGACGTGCATGCGTCCCGTAGGGGACGGCGCGTACCTGGTTCTGATTTTTTGTGCCATATTGACTCCTATATATATATTATTTGCCTGTTTTCGGGGATGACACTTACGGGCTGACCCGGCGTCCTGCCCCTAAAAAAGCCGGCGGAATATCCGCCGACTATTATAATTACTGCATCCGAAATATGCAAGGCAAAAGTCCCGGTCTACTCTCTCCTCAGCGCTTCAATCGGGTTGAGCTTTGAAGCCTTGAAGGCGGGGATGAGTCCGAAGACCACACCTATGACCATCGAAAAGACCACCGCGATCAGGCACGCGGGAACGCTGATCGACGCAGGCGTGCCGACGACTCCCGAGAGGAGCTTGGCCAGACCTATACCCGCGCCAACCCCAAGCAGGCCGCCGAGACTCGTCAGGACAGCCGCTTCCGTCAGGAACTGCCACAGGATCACTCTTCGCTTTGCGCCGAGGGCTTTTTTGAGTCCGATCTCGCGTGTGCGCTCCGTGACCGAGACCAGCATGATATTCATGACGCCGATACCGCCTACGAGGAGCGAGATGCCCGCTATCCAGAGCAGCTGAGTATTCGTCGAGTTCGACAGCGACTGGAGCTCGGAAGCCTGCTGCAGCAGGTCGTTTGCCTTGTATTCATATTCGCTGTTCATCACAAAGCTCTCGTTCATGACGCTCGCCGCTCCGCTGCCGGCTCCTGCCATATCATCAGTTGAAGCTGCCCTGACAGCCAGAGTACAGGGCTCGTCAAAACGGTAGAGCACAGACCAGCTCGCATCCGGGATAAAGATCGTTCCGTTTGAATTTCCTCCATACATCCAGTAATCGGAGATACTGTTTATAGAGGGCGAAGCGTCGGAAGTCTTTTCCACTACACCGACTACCGTAAAAGGCTCGCCCTGCATCTCCACGATGCAGCCGATAGGATACTCTCCTGCAAAGAGAGTAGTCACGGTATCGGTATCTATCAGCAGTACCTTGCGGTGTCCGGCGTAGTCTCCGTCCACGAATCCACGCCCGTATGAGAGCCTGTAACCGTTCACGGAGAGATAGTGGCTGTCGATGCCGTAGATCTGTCCGGAAAACACCGAATTCTGGTAATATACGCTGTCTGCATTCTGCCTGTACACATAGAATGATACATCGCTGACTCCGTCCAGTGCGAGAAATGTCTCCCTGTCGTTCTCCGACGGATTCATAATTCCGTCGGGAGTCTCAGAGTATCCGGGGTCATAGTATCCGTTCTTTGCCGATAGCTGCACCGTGACTACATTCGTCCCGGAGCCGATCAGGTTCTGTTTGATCTGATCGTTCGTACCCTTTATCGTGGAAACGATGGTTATAATAGCCGCTATACCGATTATGATGCCGAGCATCGTCAGTACCGAGCGGAGCTTGTGATTCCATATTCCTCTGAAGGAAAGTCTGATGTTTTCAAACATTATCACCGCCTCCTTTCTCAGTACTTCACGTCGTAGAGATCCTGGACATCCGCGTGCTCGGTGTCCGCGCCTGCCACCGTATCGCTGCCATAGGGGAAGGCGATCCAGTCGTTCATGGACAGGCCGCCCTTTACCATCAGATTGTCCCACTGGGCCGCTCCGGTGGAGATAAAGCGCTGCTCCAGCCTGCCGTCCTTCTCCACATAGACGTAGCTGCGTCCGCTCTCGCTGCGGACAAACATCTTCTGAAGGTAGAATCCGTCCGTCGTACGGTTCGTGCTGTATGTGACTCCGACCCACTCATACTCCTGAAGGTTCGCGTCCTCGCTGACCGCGACCTTAAAAGGATAGTAGGACACGTTCTGGTTGCCGCTGCTCCACGAGTTCGCGGACGTGGTAGGATACTCGGAAGTCTCGACCACGGTGCCCTCGAGCATCTCTCCGCTCTGCCAGGACTGCACCATGACGGTATCTCCCACCTGCAGCGTGCCAAGTTCCATCTCGCTCATGGCGACGTCGATGAGGTAACCGCCCCCGCCCGAAAGCTCTATAAGCGGCTCTCCGGTCATTGCGCAGGTCTCGGGGTCTCTGACGGCCTTGACTATGCCGTCGATCTTGCTTACCACGGTGCCGTCATTAACTTCCATCTGCATGCGGTCAAAATCCACCTGTGCCATCTGGACCGCGATCTCTAGGTCCTTGATGGTGTTTTGCTGTGCGGCGCGCATCTCGGAAATCTGCTTTGACGTATATGGTGAACCGGACTCCTGATAATACGGCTCCGGTTCTTCCTCATAAGCCATGATCTCCTCGGAGAGCACCGGCTCGTAGAAGCTCCATACCAGATCCGCGCTGCCGCTCTCATCTGTCTCCTCACTGATCAGAAGCCCGAAGCTGCGCAGCACGGGCGCATTCAGCGCATTGTTCTCTCTGACGACAAATGTCACCCATACTTCCGCGGCCTCGGGATCCGTGCTCCGAACCGCTGAAAGAAGTTCATCCATATCTGAGATATTCAGGGTGTCGTTCTCATCCCAGAGATAATAATACGGAGAATCCGAAGTGCCCTCTCCCGCTATCACGACCTTTGTCTCATGAGGCGTATATACTATGCCCAAAGGCTCGGGAGTGACGAGCACAGACGAATATGGGCTCAGGCTGTTAATGCGTCTGAGTTCTTTTTTGGCCTGTTCAAGCTGGAGTTTGGTTCGTTCCAGATTGATCTCTGATTTCTTGAGTTCTATATCGGAGAGCGTCGTGTCAAAAGATACGAGCTTATCTCCTTTTTTCACTTCCTGACCCTCTTCTACAAAGATCCCGGTGACCTGCTGCGTATCACTCACCTGGACCCGCTGAAGGTTATCCAGGGTGACCATGCCGCTGGTCTCCGAACCCATCATGTCGGAGCCCATCATGGCAAAATTTGAAACCTGGTATACTTTTACCGCACCTGCAGAAGCCTTTTTGTAGATCAGCAGCCCGCCCGCGGCAAGGCCCGCGAGGACTGCCACGGATACGACCGCTATGATGATGCCTTTGACTGTCTTATTCACCGGCTTCACCTCCCGTCAGTATGCCGTCGCGTATATAGGCCTGCCGTGCCGCGTGCGACGCGATCTCCTCATCGTGTGTTATCATAATTATCGTAGTACCTCTGCTGTGGATATCGGCAAACAGCTCCATGACCTGAGCACCGGACGCGGAATCGAGCGCGCCGGTAGGTTCGTCAGCCAGCAGCAGTCTCGGACTGCCCACCATGGCTCTGGCGATGGCGACCCGCTGGCACTGTCCGCCGGAAAGCTGCTCAGGCGCAAAGCCCTTACGGTCTGCCAGTCCGACCATCTCCAGCGCAGCTTCGGCCCTCGCGGTGCGCTCCGATCTGGACACGCCGGCATAGAGCAGGGGCATGGCCACGTTGTCCACGGCCGTAGTGCGCGGCAGCAGATTAAACGATTGGAAAACGAAGCCGATCTCCCTGTTTCTTATCTCTGCGAGCTGATTGTCGCTGCATGCCGTGATCTCGCGCTCTCCGAGCAGGTATGAGCCGGAAGTGGCTGTATCCAGGCACCCTATGAGATTCATCAGCGTAGTTTTACCGGATCCGGAGGGACCCATTATCGCGAGGTATTCTCCATCTGCGACGGTCATGTTCACATTCTTAAGCACGTGAAGCACATCCCGCCCCATAGGGTAGTCCTTGCATATATCCTTCATAGTCAAGATATTCATACTGCCTCCTGACCTTTAGCCCATCGGTGCAGCCGTGGCGATAACCACGGGCTCGTCTCCGGTAAGCACCGGGCCGCCTTCCATACCGTCGCCGTAGCCGCCGTCGTTCTCATAGAAGAAACCGTCCTCGCCGGAATTGCCATCGTCACCGTAGAATTCGCCGTCGCCGAAGTTTCCTTCCTCGACGTTGAACTCTCCGTCCACAGGCATCTCGCTATCCGGAAACTCTCCCGGCTCAAATGATTCGGGATCGAATCTCTCGCAGACCATGCCCTCCTGCAGGGTCTCTTCAGGGAAAGCGATATAATCATCCTCTGTCAGTCCGTCCTCGATAACATAGGTCTCCATATCCGAATCGAAGCTGCCGAGAGAGACTTTTCTCTTCTCAAGTCTCCCGCTGCCGTTTTCTGCCCAGACATAGCCGGAATTTTCCGTGGTATCAAATAGATACATGGAGGGCAGATGAAGCTTGCCCGCATCCTCCAGAACACCCTGACCGTAATCGGGCTCGATAAATACGTGCTGTCCCAGGATCAGTCCCTCGCTGTCGTCAAGCTCGATATAGAAGGGATATTTACTGGAGCTTGACGTATCGCTGCTGCCGCCGCCGTCATAGTAATAGAAGTTATTGCCGCTCTTCTGTGGATTCTCCCAGTCTATGCGGTCTACGCTGCCTTTCCAGATCACATCTTTATCGCTCCTGGACCTGACTATGACATCCATTCCCTCTCCGAGGACCTGCGCGTTCATCTCATTCACATAGCCCTTTACCTGATAGGCTCCGGTCTCCACGATGCTCATAAAGGGCAGCTGCTCGCCCGTCTGCTGGTCATAGCCACCGTCGGGGTTGACGGATTTGACGCGGCCCGTGATGGGACAGATATACTGTGTATCCGAGACCGCCTCTTCAAGCCGTGCGAGCTCCTTTTCCTTTATCGCCATGTTGTATTCCTGCTCGCGGATCTCGGTCTCGCACTCCTGTATCTCCAATGAATACTGAAGCTTCTGGTCGGATGAAGCGTTGTTCTTTTCCTTTTCCAGAGACTCCTTTGTCTTTTTCTTGGATTCGATCGCGTTCTTCATCTGCTCGAGTTCAAGCTGCGCCTTTTCAAAGTTGATCTGCTGGGCTTCGGTGTCATAGGTAAAAAGAACCTGTCCGGCCTCTACGTCGTCACCCTCGGCTACAATGATCTCTCCGGCCTTGCGGCCGTCCGTCAGCTCGACATTGATCTCGCTGCGCGAACTTACCACGCCCGCAAATCTCTCTGCTATGCCCACGTTGCCCGTCCCGCAGATCATGGCCACTGACTGGACCGATACACTCTCGCCGCTCTCGCCGCAGGCTGTCATCGTCACGACGAGCGCCAGTGCAAGAACCGTCAGAAATACTTTTTTCATAATGTCCTCCTGTATGGAAATGATCGAGAAAACTTCCGTCATAATAATACTACGGATTACATGCGTATTACTACACCTAAAAAAAATAACTGTATTAGTTGTACTAATACAGTTATGATACCACTATTATCATTTTTGTCAATCCCAAAAAACAGTGCCCGGTATAAACCGTGCTCAGTCTGCGGCATCCTTCCGGACTCCGTCAGATCAGTCCGAGATTCCTCAGCGCATGCTCTATCCCACCGTCCATCGGTCCGTCCGTCACGAGGTCCGCCGCGGCCCTTACCGGCTCCGATGCCGTCCCCATAGCCACTGCAGTCCCTGCAGCTTCGAACATATCCAGATCGTTGATGCTGTCTCCGAAGACCACGCTGTCCTCACCAGGGATACCCAGATACGAGCAAACCTCCCGCATACCGGCAGCTTTACCGAATCCGTACGGAACGAGCTCTGTCACTTTCGCGTTATGACTGATGCAGCAGTACTTATCCGACATCAGATCGAGCCACTTTACTCCGTCCGCAGCAGTGTCCAAATCCACCGAGAATTTGCCGCATCTCCAGTTTTGCCAGTGATCCCTGATCGTCCTGCGTTTCTCGCCAAGCTCCCTGATCAGCATCTGACCGTAGGGATCGTGAGCGAACTGATCGTCGTCAAAATACAGGCAGAACCTGCCTTCGAGTACGATACGCACACCGTGATCCCTGGCCGTTCTGACGACCCTGGCCAATTCGACGTTATCTATCAGACTGTCTGTCAGCACCCGCTCCCCTGCCTGCACATAGGTCCCGCATCCGGAAACGAAGCCGTCCCAGCCCAAGCCCAGGAGCATCGGATCGATGATAAACGCCTGGCTCCGTCCGGAATTGATAAAAGCCAGATGCCCGTTCTTCCTGAGTGCTCTTATGGCGCGCACTGTGTCCTCCGGGACCATATGCCTGTGGTCAAAGAGCGTGCCGTCTATATCAAAAAATACTGCTTTTCCGTGTCCCATAACACGAAGATATTACACCATACCCTGCCGCAAAGTCAATCAGACCTATCTGTCTGCAAACAGCTGCTTTACTGTCTCCACCGGCATGTCATGTCCGGTCCAGAGCTTAAATGAAGCCGCTCCCTGATACATCAGCATATACATGCCGTTAAAGGTCTTAAGACCCGCGTCTGCAGCCATCTTGAGGAGCTGAGTCTGCTTAGGCTCGTAGATGATGTCCGCCACCACAAGTCCCTCATGCAGATAGCCTGCATCCGGGATAAGGCAGCCCTCGCGCCCTGTCATGCCCACAGGAGTGGTATTGACCAGGATATCCGCGCCTGCTATCGCAGAGCAAAGCTCGTCCAGAGCAGAGAGCTCATGAAGCATGACCCTGCATGACGTACGGCTGTTAAGCTGGTCGACCACCTCGCAGAGTCTGGGCCAGAAGGCGTCCTTCATGTTAAATACATCGATGGAGGCCAGTCCGTCGAGCGCAGCCTGAATGAGGATAGCCGTACCGGCGCCTCCGGCGCCGAGCTGCACCATCCTGCGGCCTGCCATCTCCACGCCTTCTGCCTCGGCGCTCTTCATAAAGCCCACACCGTCGGTGGTATGCCCGATGAATCTGCCGTGATCATTGACTACGGTATTCACGGCTCTGCCGATCTCCGCAGCCGGAGAGAGCTCATCGCAAAGCTTTGCCATGAGGTTCTTGTCCGGCATGGTCAGATTAAAGCCCGCGACGCCCATCGTGCGCAGTCCCTCTACGGCAGTCCTAAGGCCTTCCTCTCCGACGTCGAAGCAGAGGTACTCATAATCCAGCCCCAGAGTGTCGGCAGCGAGGTTGTGCATGGCGGGTGAGATGCTGTGCTCGACCGGTGAGCCCAGCAGGCAGAGCATTTTGGTATGTCCTGTAACGTTTTTACTCATATGATCTCCTATACTATTACGGATTAAGTGAATTGTGGATGACAGAGAGGACTTCCTGAAGCTGCTCCACGGGAATCTGTCCGGGAGCCGAGACCTGTCCTACTGCGCCGAAGGTCATAGCCGAGCCGAAGTATTCTCCCACGAGTCTGGTCACTACGCCGTGAGACATGGACATCGTGATGAGCGGCCTGTCGGCAAAGCACTCATGCATCTCCCTGGTCGCCTCGAGAAGCACGAGCACGTCCTCCGCGCACTTGGGCATGACGGCGATCTTAGGGATATCAGCGCCCATATCCTGCATCTTGCGCAGACGGTAGATCAGATCGGACTTGACGGGAGTTCCGAAGAAATCGTGATTCGAACCGACGACCTTGCAGCCGGCCGCGTGGATGGCGTCGATATTGGCACGCACCACGTCATCGCCCGAGAAGATCTCCACGTCCACGAGATCAGCGTCTCCGCTGCCTGCCACCGCGGTATTCAGCTCGGTATAGAGCTTCATATCGATCTCCTTCTCGCCGCCTTCCTTTTTCGTACGGAAGGTAAAGAGGATCGGAGTGTCGCCGAGCACGGCGCGCAGCTTTTTCAGTGTATCCAATACACAGGGAATCTCATATACGTCGTTGTAAAAATCAACGCGCCACTCCACTACGTCAAGCTTGTGAGCACGCAGCTCCTCGCCCTTTGCAACGATGCCATCGGCAGTAGCGGCTACGATGGGGACGATTACCTTGGGGGTTCCTTCTCCTATAACTACGTTTCTGACTTTTACAGTATTCATATCTTCCTCCATAAGAGTTTATTATGCGAATATTATACCTTTTAACACCTGTTGCCGCAAGGTGGGCAGCCGTCCAAAAGACGCGTACCTTCATACAAATTCGGGTATAAGGATATAAGGGATATTATATGGATTGCGTCATTTGGAGCGGCCCATGATCCTGGCCGCATCGAGCCTGGCCTCAAGCTCCGGATCCACCTCCGTTACCTCGCGGTCCACATGCATCAGTACGTCTCTCGTAAGTCCGTAGATATCCTCTACGGTATTGTTGATATCGAGTTCCTTCTGAAGCTTTTTGCCCGGCTCGTAGTCGGGGTTCTTTACCACAAACTGTACGGGCAGTGCCAGCCTGTTATTGAACGGTTCCAGACGTATGGCGACAAAATCGGTCCACGGGATGACCTTTTCCTTGCCCGGAAGGCCCATCTTGAAGCTGTCGCGCGTGATGACGTAACGGATCGTCTCGCGGATCTTCTCGGAGATCCTGTCCACGGCGAACCAGAAAAGCGCAGCCAGGAACATGAATATCGCGATCAGATAGTTCGGGTTATAGCCCTCGACCCTGGTTCCGAATATATACTGATAGATGAAAAAAAAGATAAAAACGACTATCTCCACCAATACAATACACAGGATCTTGGTCTTTCTGAACATCGGCCCTGCCAGATAAGTCTTCTCCATGAAGGGTATTCCTTTCCGTGTGGATTTACTGTCCGTTCATGACGGAATCGGGGATCAGCACACCCTTAAGGCATCTGTCAGGCTCCCCGGTAAGTATCCTGAACATCTCCCGGCCGCTGCTGAGCGGCATGACGGGGCATCCGATATACCCGATGTCGAGCTGCCCGGCTGCCTCCATGGCTACCGCGTCCCTCAGATCATCAGTATACAGGTATGAGCAAGTCAGCGTCAATTCATGATCTGTCATATATCTGAAATTCACATTACACTCGCCTTTTGAGAGGCCCACCACAACGAGCTTTCCGTGGCTGCGCAGAAAATGCAGTGAATTGTCTACCGTCGCATCCAGGCATACCGCGTCAATGACTGCATCCGCTCCTCTGCCTTCTGTGATATCCCTGACCGCTGCTATAAGTTCTCCGCTCTCCATCCCCGCGTCAAAAACGTGCGTTGCGCCGTGGGCCTTTGCCGTCTCCAGCCGGCTGCGCACCATATCGAGCATGATGATCTGTGAGGCCTTATAATATTTCAGACATTCAAGCGCAAGCATGGCGATAGGTCCCGCGCCGTATATCACGACGCTCCTGCCGGCCAGATCTGCGCCGCCCGCACGCCTTACCGCATGCAGAGCCACGCCGAGGGGCTCCGTCATTGCAGCGGACACATCCGGGATACACTCAGGTATATCGATCAGGACATACTCGGGAGCCACGCACCACTCTGCGAAACCTCCGTCATAGCTCCTGCCGCCGATCATATCGCGATGGTTGCAGATATTATAATCGCCGTTTTTGCAGTCTTCGCACTCACGGCAGTAGATCTGGGGATTGACGCTCACGCGGTCTCCGACCTTATGAGAGGTCACTCCCTCTCCTACCTTGTCGATCACGCCCACGAACTCGTGTCCGGACACTCTGCGCCCGATCGGCTTGCCGGGGCGGCCGTTCCTGTATATCTTCACGTCGCCGCCGCAGACCGAAGCAGCCATGACTCTGATCCTGACCCACCCCTCGCGGGGCTCGGGCACCGGCATCTCACCGTATTCCAGATCCTTAGGTCCGTTAAGCCATAATGCTTTCATTAAACTTCCTCCTGTATCAGTCTATACGAAACTGCGCCTTGATATGGGCTCCCGGGTTGTGAACCAGATCCTCAAAAAGCGCTTTTCCCTGAGAGAGGGGCACACGGTCCGTGATAGTATCCTCACAGTTTATCTCGCCGCGTCCCATCATTCCCGCTGCCTCTTCCATCTCCGACTTGTAGTAGATAAAAGAAGTGAAAATCTTCTGTTCATGAAAGACAGTCGGGAAAATATTGATCTCCTGCTGCATATTTCTGATGGCTATCCAGACTGATGAGCCGCCCCCGCGCAGAAGCTTCTGAGTCGCCGAAATCGACGGCGGCAGACAGACCGTATCGAATACGATATCGATCCCGCATCCGGAATCCTCTCTGATGCGCTCCGCAAAGTTCCCTTCGCACAGCATCGTGCAGTCTGCTCCGTATCTCTCCGCCATCTCCAGATGCTCAGGCAGCACGTCCAGCGCATATATGCGCTCTGCTCCCTGCATCTTAAGAAACATGATCGTATACAGGCCTATGGCTCCGGCTCCGTACACCAGTACCTTTTGTCCCCTCACATCGCCTGCTGCCCGCGAGGCGTGAAGCCCTACAGCCACCGGTTCCACGAGCGCACCCTGCTCGTAGGAGACGCTGTCATCCAGCTTTATCAGAGATCGCACCGGCACTTTGCAGTACTCGGCCATTCCGCCGTCCACCGGACCGTTCTGGCCGTTATTGCCGATGGACTTTTTATGCGTGCACAAATTGAATCGTCCTGCTCTGCACTCCGGACAGGTTCCGCAGTACGGATTAGGAAAGATGCAGACGCGGTCTCCGACTGCGTATCTCTCACCGCCATCTCTGATCTCCACGATATCCCCCGAGAATTCATGACCGGGGATTACATATACGTCCTTCATTGGAGCGCTCTTATATCTGGTCACATCTCCACCGCAGACCGATGCGGCGCGGACTTTTATGACTGCTTCACCGGGTCCGGCCGCCGGTCTCTCCTTCTCGGAGTATTCCATGATCCCCGCGCCGCAAGTCAGCATACATTTCATGACGTGCCTCACTTTCCGAGCACGAGCTCCCGCAGACGACGTATGTCGTTGATATGCAGATGTCTCGGGAACTCTTCCTCATAAGAATCCACAAAAGTCAGATCATTGCACATAAACTCGCCGAAGACCCTCATGACCGGGCCCATATCGCTCCCTGCACCGAGGATCAGCGGTACGGTGATCTCTTCTTTTTCGCGTCCCGCGATGACCATATCGATCAGGCTGACGAATTCATGTACGTTGTGTGCCCTGCCTATGAATTTTACTATATCCGCACCCCAGCTCTGAAGCTCCAGAATCATATCATAGAGCTCCTGCGCCGTATGGGTCTGATCAAAGTCATGGTGCGAAATGATGAGCCGAGCTCCTCCGGAGTGAACTGTATCCAGCAAACGGCTTATCCTTTCTCTGCCGTATCTTCTTTCTATGTCAAAAAGTCCCATGGTCCCTGTGGCGGCGACTGCCTCGATCAGAGCAAATTTCGCGTCGTCGTCTATGGCCTGCACTCCCTTTTCATCGGGATGCCTGGGTGTAAAAATGATCGGTATATCGCCGGCGAGTTCCGCCAGCTTCTTTGCATAACCGCATATGAGCGATGTATCCGGATCGGTATAGCCCTCCAGATAGTCTATCCTCCATTCGAAGGCATCCGGATCGTTCCCGAGGGCTCTGGTGATATCGGGTATCAGATCTTCCGGCCTGACAGTCAGAAGTCTGTCGGCAAAAAGCATTCTCTCCCCGAACACAGCCCCCTTTACCTGCAGTCTGGGTCTGTTCATTTTTTACCTCCATAAAAGGCGCCGGTTCGCATATGTCCCCGGCGCCTGATCTGTCTGCCGCACGTTTACCGCAGCGGCGTCATCTGATCTCAGTTGCCTTTGATCTTTTTCATGCTGTTTTCAAGAGCGGTTATGATGGACTGATCCTCTACGCGGGCTTTCTGCTCAGCTACAGCGTCCTTCTCAGCCTCGATGCACTGCTGCACGAACTCGTCGGTAACTTCAATGTAGGTGACGTACTTGCCGAGCTCATCCAGATTGGAGTTGAGCAGATCAGCATAGGTCTGATCACCGAACTGCTCGGTCTCAGCGAGAGCCTCAGACAGGACTGCCTGATAAGCCTCGGGCATTCCATCTACGAAAGCCTTGTTAAGGATAATGCTGACGAATGATACGGAAGGAGCGAGCTTAGTTACGTAGGTGGCCTGCTCATAGGACTTGCAGGCAAGCATGGTGGCGGGCTGATTGTACCATCCATCCACCAGACCCTGCTGCAGGGACATGTACAGCTCACTGTAAGCCAGAGGAGTAGCGGCAGCGCCGAGAGCGTTGATCATGGCGATGTTGGCTGCAGACTGAGCGACACGGATCTTCTTGCCGGCAAAGTCTTCGAACTTCTCGACAGGCTCTTTGGTGTTAAAGTACATGGGCTGTCCGACTACGATGGTACCGAGCACGAAACCGGAATCGTTAGCGGCCTTGTTCATGGCCTCACGCCACTCGGAATCGCTGGCAAGCTTCTGCAGATCTTCGGTAGCCCATCCTGCGAAGTTGAAAGGAATGGAGCAGGAGTAAGCAGCGTTGTTTTCGGAAGCAGTAAGTGAGGTGGCCAGGAAAGCAGCCTGAAGGTCGCCGATCTTGACGTTCGTCAGGTTGTCGCCGTCAGAACCCATCTGAGAGTTGGGGTAAATGGTGACAGTGATCTTGCCGCCGGACTTGGCTTCAGTTAACTCCTTGAACTTAAGAGCGGTAGTCTGCATGGGAGAAGACTCGGTATCGCAGTGAGCAAGCTGGATATTGAAGGTGGGGCCGTCTGCGGGAAGACCGGCCGCTTCAGATTCGGAAGGCTGCTCGGCCGCGGGAGTGGTATCGTTCTCCGCCGCCTTGGTGTCAGGAGCAGCGCTGGAACCGGATTCGGAACTTCCGCAGGCCGCAAGTGACAGTACCATAACTGCTGCCAGTACAAATGCTAAAAGCTTTTTCATTTTTCATTTCCTCCTTAAAAATGTTTATACATTTACCCTCAAACGGGTTTTAGTACGCAAGCCAGAGCGTGAGCTCGGGGATAAAGGTGATGATGAGCAGTGCTACGATCATCAGTCCTATACAAGGGAATGACTTCTTGCCTATAGTCATCGCCTCTATGCCTACCAGAGGGCCGGTGATAAAAAGCGTCTGTCCGAAAGGCGGCGATACGAAACCGATGGCCATGTTGATCGTCATGAAGATACCCATATGTACGGGGTCGATGTTCATGGACGAGCAGATAGGCAGGAGCATCGGAGCAAATATCAGGATGGCGGGACCGGTGTCCATGACCATTCCGATAAAGAGCAGGATGACATTCACTATGATCAGGATGCCGAACTTGGTGCTGAAGGTTCCCACCAGGAAGTTGGATACCATGGTAGGAATCTGCAGTGCAGTAAAGATCCGGCCCATGACCATCGCGCTGACGATCATGATGTTAAGCGGAGCACTGGCTCTCGAGGCGCTGACGAACATCTTGCACATGCCCATAAAGTTCGTACCTTTGTAGATGAACGCGGAAACGAGCAGCGCGTAGATAACCGATACTATGGCGACCTCTGTGACCGTGACGACGCCGGAGTACAGACCGCCGAGCAGGATCACGGGAGTAAGCAGAGCCCAGAAGCTGTCCTTGAATACTGCCCAGAAGCCCTTTGCACGCAGCTCGTCGACAGCCTTATTGATCTTTTCCTTGTCCTCGCCGTGCTTCTTGCAGTAGAGGATCGCGTAGAGGCAGAGGAATACGGCCAGCACGCATCCGGGGATGATACCGCCCAGGAACAGGGCTCCGATGGATGTGTTCGTCGCAAGTCCATACAGGATGTAGGGATTGCTGGGAGGGATGATGACGCCCAGACCTGCGGAAGCAGCTACTACGACGCCTACGAAAGGCTTGTCATAGCCCAGTTCAAGCAGCAGCGGGATCGTCATGGAACCGACGGCAGCGGCAGTGGCAGTGCCGGAGCCCGAGATACATCCGTAGAACAGGCAGGTAAGAACTACCGCACAGGGCATGCCGGCCGGGAGCTTTCCCACGAAATACATAAAGACGTTGTAGATACGCTTTGCTATGCCGCCCTGGCTCATGATAATACCGGCCAGAGTGAACATGGGCGGCGCGAGCAGAGCGGTGGAATCCGCACAGGATATGATATTTCTGACTACATACTGAGCGTTTCCGACGAAGGTGGAATCTATCACTCCGGGGAGCAGATCAGTGGTCAGGATGACGAATACGATGGGGCATCCCAGGATCAGGAGCGCAAAGAATACTATGAATACTATTGCAACGATACTCATGATTCCTTATCCTCCTTCTTCTCAGATTCCATTCTCTCGGCTGCTGCCTTTTCCTGCTCCATGGCCTCTCTGACTTCGGCCTCAACCTCGGTCTCCGTGTGGACTTCTTCCGTCTCTATACCCTTCTTTCTGTTGATAAAGCCCTTTATCTTCAGATAATACTGCTGGATATATCTGACGATAGCCAGTCCGAAGCCGAAAGGTGCAGACAGGTAGATGATCCAGTAAGGGATCTCTGTGGCGGCGCCGATCTTGCCGGTCTTCTGAGCCTCAATCACTACATAGATGCTGTTGTAGAACAGGTAGACTATGATCACCAGACCGAAGAGATACATGACCTCGCCAATGAATTTTCTCAGCTTTTTGGGCAGGAAATCCACTACTACCGTAACTTTCATCTCACAGTGAAGACGAATGGCCCAGGCGAGAGTAGTCATAACTGCAAATATATTCAGGAAACGTGCTACTTCTTCTGTCCAGACCAAGGGGTGATTGAAGAAATAGCGCGTAACGATCTGTATCGTCATAACGACAAGCGCCCAGAAGCGAAGGAAACCTTCAAAGGCGCCTTCGGCGTTTTCTTCCCACCAGGCCAGTTTTTTGTTCTTGATGTTCATTCCTTCTCCTTTCTGATTTATTGCCCCGAAAGACATTATAAAAAGCTTTTGCTCAGACAATCATTTTTTTCTTATCTTGACGTTGTCCAGGAAAGAGACATAGAGTTCGTCGTCCTCCGACTTCTCCGCCACGTCTTCTATCTTTCCTTCCAGACTCACTCCGTCCGCGATCAGGATCCGGCGCAGCTGCGCGGTGTCCAGGCAGGAAGGATCGACACCTTCCTCGATCGAGAGAGCTGCTGCGGTGCCTGCCGCCTGACCGGTCGTAAGACAGGAACCTATGGTCCTGGTCCCGGAAGAAGCCGCCGTACTCGCGGAAATGCAGCGTCCGGCTACGAGGAGCCCCTCCACGTCCTGAGGGAGCAGGCATCTGTAAGGGATCTCGCACCAGTCGTATGGAACCGGTCTTACCTCTGGCCCGTCGGGAACGGTAAAATTATGTATCCCGACCTCCTGAGCAGGCGTCCCCGCCTCGCTCACGAACGCGTTTCCTGTATCTCCCGTCATATGAGTGTGTCTGATGAAACCGTGCTCGCGGCTGGTAGGATGGTGTACATCCAGACCTCCGGCGAATCTGCAGACTGCGTCGTCGAATTTGCGACCGAGGACGATGTCCGAATCCGTCATCTCGTAGCGTCCCATGATCCTGCGGGTCTCTCTGAAGCCGTGCATCGGAGCGATATTCGCCACGTAGCAGTCCTCAAATCCCGGAACCATCTCCCTGAAGAAGCGTTCCATGCAGAGCATGCTCTGATGCTGCTCGATGATCTGTCTGGTGCGATCCTCGGTATCGTCGCTCCTGCAGTAGATGCTGTGGCTGCTGTTTACGGTCACGTCCGCACATTCATCGTCCGTGTGAGGAAGCGGATAAAAGAGCGCCGTCGGGAAAATGAAGTACGGAAGAAGCCCTGCTTTTACGCCCTCACGGTACATATGCGCCATATAGCTGCTTTTTGCTGCTTCCTGAGGGTTCTCCAGCCGCCACTGAGCATCTGCCTCCATATACTTTTTGCGGTTCACATGGGAAAGCCTGAAGACCTGAGTGGAGCTCATGTTAAGTCCCGCATACTCTGGTGCGCCTGTCTCGTAGGGGACTTTGGCTGCTCTGGCCAGATCTGCATCTCCGGTGGCGTCGATATAGACCTTCGCCTCTACGGAGAAAGCCCCTGACTTACCGAAGGCGATCACCTTTCTGATACGTCCGTCCTGTACCTCGCAGTCTATTACTGTCACGCCGTAGAGTATCCTCACTCCTGCCTTCAGAAGCTTCGCCTCCATGCACAGTTTCCCTTTCTCGGGATCGAACACCACATTCATCCCGAACCGGGTTTTCGGCACCACATCATCGGTTTTTTTGAGCTCTTCTACTATCTCCGCGCCGATGCCGCTGATAACTCCGTCTATACCGTGTACGTAGCCGTTGGTCGCATATCCTCCCAGCGACTCCCTTGCCTCGAGTAGCAGGACCCTGTGACCGCGTCTGGCGGCGGCAATGCCTGCCGCAACGCCAGCACTGCCTCCGCCTGCCACGAGAACATCATATTTGTATTCTTTTGTAATATTCATACGTCTTTCCTGATGCTTATCTGATTTCCAGATCTGCTCCTATCCCAAGCATTTTTTCGTAAAAACCGGGGAATGATACGCTGGCGCACTCTGCGCCGCGCACCACGGTCTCTCCCTTTGCCATCATTCCGGCTACCGTCATGGCCATCGCGATCCTGTGATCTCCGTGACTTTCGACTGTCGCTCCGTGGAGCGGTTTTCCACCATGGACCACCATATAGTCGGGTCCGATCTCGATATCGGCGCCCATCTTGGAGAGTTCCTCCTGCATGACTGCGACTCTGTCGGTCTCCTTGACCCTGACGTGAGCAAGGCCGGTAAAGGTCGTATCGCCTTCGGCAAAGGCCGCAGCCACAGAGAGCGCGGGAAGCGCGTCCGGAGTATCCTGGAGGTTGATCGTGACACCGCTGACGAGCTTTTTGCCGCCGCGGACGAAGAGCCGGCGGCCTGCCTGGTCCTTCGTCAGATCGGCTCCCATACCGAGCATGTAGTCTACGACCGCCTTGTCTCCCTGACTGTCTTCAAAATCAACTCCGCTGATCACGATCTCGGAGCCGGTGACCAGTCCAGCCATCAGAGGGAATGCGACCCCCGACCAGTCGGCGGGTACGGTGGCGTCACATGCTTTGTAGGACTGATTGCCCTTTACGAGGAAGTGATCGTATCTGCCGCCCTCGTTCTCGCAGTCCACTCCGAACCGTTTCATCCAGTCCAGTGTCAGCTGCAGATAGGGTTTCTCAAAGGGTCTGTCGATGAAGACCTCCGTGTCGCCGTCTACCAGAGGTGCCGAAAGCAGGATGCCCGATACATACTGGGAATTCTTGCCTTCGAAGCGGCACTTTCCGCCGTGTCTGGGTCCTCTGATATAGAGGGGCGGCGATTTGGTCTCCGGATGGAACAGGACCGCTTCTCCGCCGAGAGCGTTGATCTGCTCTGCCATTTCTATCGCCGGACGGCGTCTGATCTGCTCGTCTCCGGTGATAAATGTATATCCGTCCAGGACAGAGGCGACGCCCATGACAAAGTACGTAGTAGTGCCGGAGTTGCCGGCGTCGATGTAATTGTCCGGCGTATGCAGGCGTCCCGGACCTCCGGTGACCTTCCATACTCCGTCCTCTTCCAGAACTTCGGCTCCGAAATCGGCCGCCGCCTTAAGGGCGCTCTTCGCATCGTCGCTGGTAAGCGGATTTCTGATCACGGAAGTGCCCTCCGTCATGGCCGCCGTAAGGACGGCACGGATCGTGTGGCTCTTTGAACCGGGAACCGACAGCTCGCCGCTGAGTTTGCAGGGTTTTGATATGACTATCATTTTATTCTCCTGAATGCTTTTATCAGATCTGATCGTACTTGGGATCCAGATCTTCCATGTTGCGGTAGCCCTTGAACTGCATCAGAGCGTCCACTATGGCGATTCTGACCATGGCCTCGCATACGGGATAGATGCGGGGAAGGAGCGAGGCGTCGCGTCTGGTGATGGGGCTGAGTTCCACATTCTTGTGGCTGCCGCAGTCAACAGTTCTCTGTACTACGTCTACGGTAGGGGTAGGTTTGACAGCGATCCGGATACGGACTTCATCGCCGTTGCTGAGGCCGCCGAGGAAACCGCCGGCGTTATTTGAGTAGTACCTTACTCTGCCGGTCTCTTCGTCCCAGTACATCTCGTCGTTGCACTCGGATCCGACCATCTCGGCCACCTTAAAGCCGGCACCTACTTCGATGCCCTTGACGGCGCCGATACTCATAAGACCGTGGGCGATGGTTGCCTCGAGCTTATCAAAGCAGGGCTCGCCGAGTCCCACGGGCAGACCGTGGACCAGAAGTTCGATAATGCCCCCGCAGGTCTCTCCGGTCTTGCGTACATCGAGGATATCTTTTTCCATGGCGGGAGCGACCGCAAGATCCGGGCAGTTGATATCGTTCTTGCGGTAATTTGCCTTCGCTTCCTCGTAGGTGATAGGCTTTGCCTTGATGCCGTGGCTCTCGATGGTGTAGGCGATGACGTCGATGCCCTCGCGATCGAGGATAGCCTTTGCCACTGCGCCGCCGGCGACACGGCTGACGGTCTCACGTCCCGAAGCACGCCCCGCACCGACCCAGTCATTGTACTGGCCGTATCTCTTCATGTAAGTGATCTCTGCATGACCGGGGCGTGCAGCCTCCTGGTAATCGTGGTACTGTCCTATATGGAGATTCTCGATATCGTTGTTGGGGATCACTATGCCTACCGGCGCACCGGTGGTCATCTGATCCATCATAACTCCCGAGAAGATATATACGAGGTCCTTCTCGAGACGGGGACTGTCCAGAGGTGACTGCCCGGGTTTGCGCTTGTTGAGCTCTTCCTGGATCATATCAGCTGTAAGCTTGATGCCGGCGGGCACTCCGTCTACGATAGTCATAAGTCCGCCATACAGGCATGACGGGATATCGAGTTCTTTACGGAAACCGCCGGAATATGACTCTCCGCAGGTCGTCACCCTGAATACTCTCCCAAAAGTGTTGCCATTCATAACAAAACCTCCTTAAATAATAGATCTTTTCACGGAATTCGATCTTGAAATGCGCCTTAAGAATGCGCTTTTGGGGCGGGTTTGTCAATTCGTTTTACGAAGCTCATTTATTCCCCTTTGGAATATTTGCTTGATTATATTCGAAGCATCATGTATTATATTCATGTATGCGGAGGTGAGCATTATGAATCTCGATTATATATACGAATTCGTCCAGCTGGCACAGGTAAAGAACTATTCTGACGTCGCCGATTCGTTATTTATTTCACAATCAAGTCTTTCAAAGCATATTCTCGCTCTTGAAAAAGAACTCGGGTGCAAGCTCTTTGACCGCTCCACGAGACGCATTTCTCTGACCGAAGACGGCGAGAGGTTCCTGACCAGTGCTATTCCCCTTGCGAATAATTACATCAGCTTCCGCAGCGACTGGTATCAGGATGAAGTGCGTATGAAGCAGACCATCCGTGTCGGCACGATCCCGGTGACGTATCCTTACGGGATATCCGAGGCCATAAACAGCTTCTCTGCCGCTCACCCTGATATCGTCATACGCAACAAGATAGATGAAACGAGCAATATCAAGGAGCCGCTGATCGACGGACGTTACGATATCACCTTCTCCAGGGAACTTACCACAGAGCTTAACGGTTTCGCCTGCGTGCCCCTTGCCGAGGATGATTTCGTACTTGTCATAAATAAAAAAAATCCGCTCTCAAAGCGGAAAAGTATTGATCTTAAGGAAATAGCAAACGAGCCTATCATCATGTGGCAGCACGGAAGCAAACTCTTCGATGTATGCTTTGAAGCATGCCTGGCCGCGCACTTCGTACCCAGAGAGGTGGCCTATACGAATAAATCGATCAATATTATCTATATGGTCAAGAGGAACTACGGTATAGGATTCATGCTTCGCAAGCTCACGACCCTGCTGAACGACGAGGATCTGGCGTTCGTCCCGCTCACGGAGTCTATCCGCACCTATATCTGCATGTGCTATATCCCTGGTCAGGAGCGTTCCGACGCCATTCGAAGCTTTATCAACTATATGAAGAATTACAAGCTGTAAATGCTCAGAATACTCCGAGCAGCTCACCACGTCACAGCACCTGTTTCAGCACGGTTATCACGCCGGATACCATGACCGCCCAGTATACGATAAGGCGCATTTTTTCCGCGGGAATGCGGTCTCCTATCTTCAGACCGAAGACCTTGCCTACGCCCAGCGCCACGGCGCCGATCAGTGTGAACGGAAGCAGGTCTATGGTATAGTTGCCGTTTATGATCCTGGTCAGATTCATCACGATACCGCTCGTAAGGAATACGAACTGGAGATTGCCGAGATACTCTTCGCGGCTTTTGGTGATCGCGGTATAGTAGAGCGCCATCAGCGGCCCTCCGATACCGAAGAGTCCGCCGCACAGTCCCGATATGAAGCTGCAGATCACCGCCGAGACAGGCCCGCCCTTCAGCTCTACCCTCTTTGAGAAAAAGATGAACCAGAGCGCGAGTATGATCAGAAAGATCCCGAAGATAAGCGATAGCAGCTGCAGATCCAGCTTCTTTGCGACCATGACAGAAGTACAGGCAAATACCGTATATATCAGCGCTGGCATTATGACCTTGCGTATACGGATATGGCTGCGGTATTTCCAGGTGATCAGGAAGGTCAGTGCCAGAATCGACGTTGACGATATGCCGGGCGCCTGTATCAGATCAAAGAAATACGGCAGCACGAGCATGATCACCACGCCCGCACCGAAGCCGGTAACGGACTGTACAACTCCGCCCAGGAGACTTATAAAAAAAACTATGATATACTGCGTCATGACTTGTCTCCGATCCGTGTAAAGCAGAAAAATACGGGCATATCGAAGCTCCCGATATGCCCGTCAGATAATTAAAGCAGCGGAACTCCTGCTTCCCCACACATCTTCCAGGTCTCATCCGGCCAGATGCTGGCCTGTACCTCGCCGATATGTGCCTTGCGCAGGAAGAACATGCAGATACGGGACTGTCCGATACCGCCGCCTATAGTGTAGGGCAGTTCTCCTGCGAGCAGCGCTTTCTGGAAATCAAGCTCCCGTCTCTCCTCGCAGCCGGCTTCCTTAAGCTGCCTTGCCAGTGATTCCTCGCTCACGCGGATTCCCATGGACGATATCTCTAAGGCGATGTCAAGCACAGGATAGTATACGACTATGTCTCCGTTCAGCTCCCAGTCGTCATAATCGGGAGCACGTCCGTCGTGCGGCTCGCCGTTTGAGAGCGCGCCGCCGATCTTTTCAATGAAGATGGCTCCGTATTCTCTCGCCGCCTGTGTCTCGCGTCCCCTGGGATCCAGCGTGGGATAACGGTCGAGCAGCTCCTGCGAGGTGATAAAGGTGATCTCCTCGGGAAGGATGCATTTTACGTAATCATAGCGGTTTGCGATGTATTTTTCGGTGACGCGCAGAGCCTCATAGACTTCTTTTACCGTACGGTGCAGCATATCGCGGGTGCGGTCTTCTTTTGTGATGATCTTTTCCCAGTCCCACTGATCTACGTCAATGGAGTGGAGGTTGTCGGGGTCTTCGTCTCTGCGGATGGCGTTCATATCCGTATAAAGGCCTTCTCCCACGGAAAAGCCGTAGCGCTTCAGGGCCATGCGCTTCCATTTGGCGAGCGAGTGGACGACTTCCATGGGCGCGTCATTCAGGCATTTTACTCCAAACGTGACCGGTCTTTCGACGCCGTTCAGGTTGTCATTGAGGCCTGATGCAGGGGTCACAAAGAGCGGTGCGGATACGCGCCGCAGATTGAGCTCGGTGAGCAGCTGCTTTTCAAAAAAATCCTTGACTCTCTTTACCGCTATCTCGGTCGCCTTGATGTCAAGCGCAGGCCGGTAGCCTTTTGGAATAAAGCTTTCCATGGTTCTCCTCCTTCTTCTGATACTTTGCCATTGATACTTTCTTCCTCTATAATCTCTGCGCTTCCTTTGCGCAGAGATTATCTTCTTTACTCTCTGCGCTTCCTTTGCGCAGATACCTTCTGCCGACCCGCTTGCGCTTTTGCGGCTTCGCAGCGGATGCTAAATTCAAGCTTCGCTGCCGCTCGCTTTCATTAAGCACCGGCTGCCGCAAGTGCCGGCTGAAGGTTTATCTGCGCAAAGGAAGCTGCGGGGATACTTATAATTACAGTTCGCAGTTGTTGACGGTACGCGGATAAGGCAGGACGTCGCGGATATTGCCCATACCGGTGAGGTACATCACGCAGCGCTCAAAGCCCAGGCCGAAACCAGAGTGAGTGACTGAGCCGTACTTGCGCAGGTCGGTGTAGAATTCGTACTCCTCGGGCTTCAGACCCAGTTCGACGATACGGGCCATGAGCTTGTCGTAGTCGTCCTCACGCTGGCTGCCGCCGATGATCTCTCCGATACCGGGGACCAGACAATCGGCAGCGGCTACGGTCTTGCCGTCCGGATTCTGCTTCATATAGAAAGCTTTGATCTCCTTTGGATAGTCGGTCACGAAGACAGGCTTTCCGAAGAGCTTCTCCGTGAGGTATCTCTCGTGCTCGGTCTGCAGGTCGCAGCCCCAGCTGACCTTGTAATCAAATTCGTCGTTGTGTTTTTCCAGCTCGGCTACCGCATCGGTATAGGTGATACGGGCAAAACTGTTCTCGAGGACATTGTGCAGGCGGTCGAGCAGGCCGTTGTCGATAAAGGAGTTAAAGAATTCCATCTCCTCGGGGGCATGTGCGAGCACATAGCTGATCACATACTTGAGCATAGCTTCCGCGCAGTCCATGTCATCGGAAAGATCGGCAAATGCCATCTCCGGCTCGATCATCCAGAACTCGGCTGCATGGCGGGTGGTATTCGAATTCTCGGCTCTGAAGGTCGGACCGAAAGTGTAGACATTCTTAAAGGCCATAGCGAAACCTTCGACGTTCAGCTGTCCGGACACGGTCATGTTCGTCTGCTTGCCGAAGAAATCCTTGCTGTAATCGACTTTGCCGTCCTCGGTGCGCGGCAGATTCTCGAGATCGAGCGTGGTGACCTGGAACATCTCTCCCGCTCCCTCGCAGTCGCTTCCGGTGATGATGGGCGTGTGCACGTATACGAAGTCCCTCTCCTGGAAGAACTGATGGATGGCATACGCGATCAGGGAACGCACGCGGAATACGGCTTCAAAAGTATTCGTCCTCGGGCGCAGGTGCGTGATAGTGCGCAGATACTCGAAGCTGTGGCGCTTCTTCTGGAGCGGGAAATCCGGTGTGGACTCGCCCTCTACCACGACCTCGTCTGCCTGCAGCTCGAAGGGCTGCTTTGCCTGGGGAGTCATCACCAGCGTACCGGTGACTATGACCGCGGAGCCGACGTTAAGCTTTGATATTTCGGCAAAATTATTCAGAGCATCAGTATATACGACCTGCAGCGGATTAAAGAACGTGCCGTCGTTCACTACGAGAAAGCCCACGCTTTTGGAGTCGCGCTTGCTGCGCAGCCAGCCTCCGACGGTGACCTTTTTGTCAGCGTACTTTTCAGTCTCCTTAAAGAGAGCTCTGATGTCTGTAAGTTTCATAATATCCTCCGAATCCTCCCGTCCCTGCCCGGCGCGGGATCGTGCCGCCTACAGCGCGGCAAATAATAGTAGAATATATCACAAATATAAGGAAACGGCAACCCTTGCGGGCTGCCGTTTGCCGCCATTCCGTTTGCCTGCATGCGGGCAGCCGTTCCGTTTGTCTACTGAGTTCTGATCATTCTCTCAAACCACGATCTTACACCCTGCACCGTTTCAGGGATACTGTCTTTTTTGACTATTATCCCGTCATTCAAAAAAACCAGACCGGAACCGTCAGTCATCCCAAACATCTGCCCCAGCTCCGGTTCAAGATACGTATTGATGCTGCAGATTTTTATTGCACCATCCATGTTCGAGAGCTCATCAAACACAGACCGAAGGTTATTCCAGAATTCCACAGTACAGTAGAATACAAGAACAATCTGTCCTCTGTTTTCAAAAACCTCTTCTCTGTAATTTCCGGTTGTAACACTGATAACTCTGGACTCCATATTCAAGGCCCTCACGCAATAAACAAACGGCTAAAGACAAAGGCCAAATACTCCAAAAGATACATTAAAGCAACGAAACAAGCTGCAATAACAAGAAGAAAAACGGCAATACGAAGTCTGCCTTTCTTTTTTTCACCTTTCTTAGCGGTTTCGGGAACAGGCAGGGCCATCCACCTTTCATGGTCTTTCTCCAATTCCTCCAGCGATTTCCCTTCAACAGCATTATAATTCATCTTTCTATTCAGTTGGAGTGCTCCGTACATCCTGATATATTTCTCGGATTCCGGTTCTCCGGCCATGGTTTCACAAGCCGTCAAAAGCTTATCCGGATACTTATCCATCAGGATCGAAGCAGCGCCATAACAGTCTTCTTCTTCAGAGCTGTTAATCAGTATATCGATAAGCTTATCTGGTTTCGGTTCGGGAAGCCTGCAATAGCCGTATTCTTTTCCCCATCCGAAATCATACAGGCTGGTCTTTTTCCAAAGAGAACCGTCAGATCGACACTGGGCTGTTTGAGCATCAATCTCTTTCAGTCCAAAGTCTTCTGCGGACTTTTTGTTATATCTTCGGCTCATCAAAAAATATTGCCCCATCTCCGGTTCTCCTCTATTCTTAGTACAAGAAGTATTCGGCCTTCAGTATAATCAACAGGGTTTTCATGTGCCCGTTTGTTATTAACAGACGGTATTTGTCCGCCGGCAGATTAGCGGTCTGCCCGGCTCTGCAGGGCATTCTCTAATAACTCAATTATTTTTTCATATCTATAATTCGGAATAACGTTTTTTTCTTTTTTTGTTACATCAATTATTCTCTCTAAATTCTGAACACTCGATATTTTTGATATTGTTTTAAACTTTTGCAGTATATATTCGTCATCTACTGCGTCAAAGTAGGCGAGATTAAACACTTTCCACGGATCAGCTCCGCTACTGATTTGTTCAACCAGGTCATCTGCAAGTTCATCTATCAATTTTAATTCTGTTTCTCTGGAAATATTATATTGGCAATACTCTTCATATTCTCTCTGTCTCTTCATTTCATGAAAATTACCAGAATTAAGAAAGAGCAATTCTTTTGCTCTCTGATATGCCTGTTCGGGATCAAGTCTTTCATGTTTTTTTCTTTTTAATAGTTCTTTAATTGTTTTTCTTTTATTTATGTAATTATTTAAGAAGAACATATTTAATGCCTTTCTTTGTCAGATATGCTACCTCTCTGGTAAAATAGTATCCTTCATTGGAAGATGGGTCATTCAGACCTGATTTATTTTGAAATTCTCTTCCAGCATCAGAGCTTGTTTAACTGGCAAGTTCTTTTTCAAAAACAAATAAGTTTTGTAATCATAGCCTATTTTAACAAATGAGGCGGAATAATGCACAGAATTGATACTTTGCTTTTCTTGCTCTGAAAGATAGTTGACTGACAAATAAATGTATGTTTTCTTAATTCTATGGTCCGATCTGACCACAGTATGTGTGTAATAAGCAATTCCACAGTCAACACACTGATCATATCTAAGCACTATCCTTCCTCCCAGAATATTCCTAACAGTAACATGATCATGATCGAATATTCCATATGGGAACAACAATTCCCAACTCCTATATAAAACCGAAGCGGAAAATACCGTCATGGATAAAATAAATACAGCAAATACTATAGCTATCAAATTCGAATAGTTTATTAGGATATACACAGAAAAAGCAACTGATCCAAAAGAATAAAAAACCGCAATTATTGAAGTTGCCAGATCACCTTTCGTCCCAAGATAGCGTTTCATTTGATCGCCCTTCTTATATAATTCCGTTCATTCTTTGGTTAACATATGAACTCGCTCCGCCAACTATTGCGCCTGCCACAGCACCTATAATAGTATTCCAGAAATTCCCTTCAGCGTCTTTCCTATTGACTGGGTTGTTTCCGCAAACAGACAAAGAGAAAGAAAAACAGCAAGAACACGTCTGACAAAAGAGAGCTTCATGGGGACCTCCTTTAACCCACTATCAGATCATTGTCAATAAAAAGATGGCCTATCTGGTGACCTTGTCTATCAGGCTGTCTGATACAGCGGAAGACCCGCCAAAGACATAGACGTGCGACATTTCCTGTCCGTTCAGATAGGAGGAAGCTGCGCTGCATGCATATGATACGTCGTTAAGCAGCACCACCGGGACGCCGAGGATGCTGGCCAGAAGCCCGCCTGTGAGGCCGTCGGGGTAGCTCGTGCCCGTAGTAAAGGCGATTCCATCGGCATCAGGGAAGAACATTCCCGCAAGGGCGGTGGATGTGTGATAGCGGTCCGTGCCGCTGATCCTCACCACGCCCTCCGAGGCGTACTCTCCGAGTGCTGCTTCGATGCCGGCAGATACGGCTGCCGTACCTCCCAGTACATATATGTGCTTGAACTGCTTATCGGCAAAGTAAGCCGTCTGGGCTTCGTTCAGCGTCTCCTCGCCGCTGTCCACGAGCATGATCGCACGGCCTGCCGCAGAGGCGCTCAGTGCGTCCGCAAAGCCTTTTCCGCTGCAGACTATGAGTTCATCCCCGCTGCCTGCGGTGTCCAGGATCTCCAGATTCGTCTCAAAACGGCTCTCTCCGAAAAGCCTCTTTACGCTGCAAAGTTCCGCAAGCTCATCTTCCGCTTCCTGAGGCACTGCAGATGTGCCGCCGAGTATGTAGACAGTGCCGTTTTCAGCCAGATAATCGCCGATACAGTCTTTTACCACTGACAGACCGGGATACAGTCCGCTCTCCGTCACCGCTGATCCCACCAGAAGGATCGGCGCGGTAAACCTCACCGAGAGCCATGATCCCGAAAGAGCATCCGGGAAATTCTCCCCGCTCGCCACGATCATGTTCTCGAATTTTTCGACGCCGAGGACCTCCCTGAGCCTCTCCAGATTAGCGGCAGCTGTAAGATACCGGTTCGCACCGGCGATGCGGTCAGCCTTTGGCGCCATATAGAAGTGGATCAGACCGTCAAGCACGTATCCATTTGATGAGGAGTAACGCGCCGCAAGGTCTGAGATGCTGCATGTGAGCACGCTTCCTTCACTGCCGTAGGAATTACTTGAATTCTCGGAGTAATAGACCGTTCCGCCCAGGACTGCATGTATGAAGAAAACGTGTCCGTACTTTTTTCCCGCGCTGGTGCCGCTCTTCTCGAAACCCACGAGGATATTGTATACGTTCTTAGCGCCTTCCCCTGTCATCTCCTCCAGCGCGCTTTTTAGGCTGTAATCGCTGCCGGAATAAGCCGTGACGGCGTAGCCGCCGGTGGTAGTCGTAAGTTTCCTGTAGATATCGTATTTTTCGTTGCCGTTGCCGCCGACGAATTCAGTATCTATTCCCAGCACATACAGCTGATGGCGCACGTATTTGGCGCAGTAGCCCGAAAAGCTCTCGCCTCCGTTTCTTTTTTTTGCAGCTTTATAGGTATCCGATATCTGTTTTGTGATGGCCTGCGCATCATCGCCCTGCATAGCCGACGTCTGTGCCGGAGCAGCAAAAACAGCGGCTGCCGTTATCAGTGCCGCCGCTGCTATGGAAATGATCCTTCTTATTGCTCTCACAGTTCTGTCTCCTCTCAGAGATAATACATCTGCCGGGAAGACAGATACAGTGATTATTCTATCATACCCTCATTCTGGCCGCAAGGCCCGACTTATCCACAGCCGTATAGAGCAGCTCGCCGAGAATGCCGATAGATATGAACTCTCCCGCAAAGATCGTGAGCATAAGAAACCAGTAGGAATCCGTGACTCCGTATGCAGTCTGAAGCACCCAGGGAATGATCAGCACATTCGCGAGGATCGGGGGCACAGCCGCCAGCCAGCGGTTTTTGCGCAGCAAAAAGGTGCCTACTGCCCCGATCAGTGTAGCGACCGTCCCGAAGATCATATCCAGAGGCTCTCCGCCTGCGATGACATTCGTCAGAAAGCAGCCGACCGTAACGCCCGGAATAGCTGCGGGCGTAAAGCACGGAAGTATACAGAGTGCTTCGGAAAAACGTACCTGGATGACACCGGAGGAAAGGCCGAGCGCAGCTGCCGCCATGGATAGGGCTACGTAGAGAGCTGCAATGACGCCGCCAAGGGCGACCGCCCTGGCTGTGAAACCTGTTTTTTTCATATTATTCTCCTTAGTTTTGTTTTTTCGGGGTCTGTCCCCTGGGTGAGGATGGTCTCGAACTCACCGCGCGCCATTATACTACAGGGTCCGGCAATATACAAATATCTTTTTTTTGACGTTACAGCGTGATATAATTTATTTGTTTTATTATGTCCGTAAATCAGAAAGGAAGTGCGGCATGCAATTTCTGATCAACATTCTTATAGCACTGGGCAGTATCCTGATGGTATACAATATCATCCGATACGTCCTCTTCTTTAAAAAAGTCGCCGAGATAGAAAGAGGCGCCAGAGTCACTGGTTTTCTTACTGTTCCACTCATACTGCTGACGTTCTTTCTCATAGGCTACATCGTCGTAGGACTGAGCGGCCTGGCTGATCTTATGATTGCTTCGATACTCTTTGGCGGAAGTGTTTTCGTCTTTCTGCTGCTGATCGCCATATACACCGTAATCAACAGGATCCAGGAGACCGAAGCTCTGACGCAGTCGCGCTACGACGAGACCAGCGCGCAGCTCGACGCCATAACTAAAAATGCTCTCTCCGTCTTCCGTGTAAATCTTACGCGCGATCTGATAGAGGACCGCGGCGGGCGCTGGCTCTATTCCACCGACAGCGAGTGTGATTCATATACGGATCTGATGAAAACCCGCAGTCAATACGTGATAGACCGTCCCGAGCTGGAAATGGGAAGACATTCATTCCTCAGAGATGATCTGATACAGGCGTTTCTGGACGGACAGACGTCCGTTGCCGAGACGCTCCTGGTGAGGCATGAGGACGATAGCGTCAGCTTCGTCAGACTCGAAGCCATGCTCACCAAAATGCCTGTCACGGGCGATATCATAGCCTATCTGATCGAAAACCCGTATAACGACGAGATCATCCATGAGATCATCCAAAAGCGCGTGCTTCCCGACCAGTTCGACCGCGTCGCCTACCTTGTTTCCGGCAGCTATCATATCCTCATCAGCAACGCCGGCAAAAAAGACGGACTGCTGATCCCCGACGACCTGGATAAGGACTACCAGTCCATATATCTTAACTACATCCTCCCTGCCATGGTAAGGGAAGACGGCAAAGCCCCCGGCGGCTCAAATCCTCTCAGGCTCTCAGTGATCGACGAGGCCATGGCAGCTGATGACAGGTACGAGACCGAGCTGCCGTTCCGCGTTGACGGGAAGCTGTGCTATAAGCGATTCCTCTTTTACTGCATAGACCGCAAGGCCAGGTTTTACCTTATGCTGCTCTCCGATTCCACTTCAGCGCATGCTGCGGACGCAGCGCGGGGTTCCGGAAGCGACGCCGGAGATAAAGGCAGCGCGGAGACAATTAAGGCGGCGGATGAAAACGCGGCCGAGGTTTCCGGCAACGCCGGGGATGAGAGCGCGGCTCCGGACGAGGCGCCCTGCGGCAGCGGTAATCTTCTGCTGGTCGACGACAATCCCATAAACAGGGAGATCGCCGGCATGATCCTCACAAGCGCAGGCTATAGTGTGGATATGGCCGGGGACGGCGCGAAGGCAGTAGAAATGATCGGATCCGAAAAGGAGTACGATCTCGTCCTGATGGATGTGAATATGCCTGTCATGAACGGCTATGAAGCCACCGCGGTGATCCGCGCCATGTCAGATCCCGCAAAGGCCGGCGTGCCGATCGTGGCGCTCACCGCAAGCGACGATATGAACGACATACAGAAAGCGCTCGACTGCGGTATGAACGCATACGCTTCAAAGCCCATCGATCCCGACGGGATCTGCCGCACCATCAATTCCCTTATCTCAGGCAAATAAACGCCCGGTACTCAGAGGAATAAACCATGAATAATACGTCTTCATCAACCGGTTCTTCACATCTTCTGCGCAGGCTCTCGCCGCTTGCAGTGTGGGCGCTGTCCTTTGGCTGCAGCGTGGGCTGGGGCTCGTTTGTCATGCCTGGCACCACCTTTCTTCCGATAGCCGGTCCTCTGGGATCCGCGGTCGGCATAGCTGTCGGCGCGCTGATAATGCTTGTTATCGGCATCAACTACAGCGCACTCATCAACCGCTATCCCGACTCCGGAGGCATCTTCACGTACACCAGAGAGATTTTCGGATATGACCATGGTTTCCTCTCGTCCTGGTTCCTCGGGCTCGTATATCTTGCGATCATCTGGGCAAATGCCACGGCCATCCCGCTCATCTTCCGCAGCCTGTTCGGAGATATAATGTGCTTTGGTTTTCACTATAACGTGGCAGGCTATGAGGTCTACATGGGCGAGATTCTTCTCTCCCTTGTATCGCTGCTCTTCTTCGGGCTTCTTATCCTGCGCGGCGCGCGTACCGGCGCCTATATCCAGATCGGAATGGCATTTCTCCTGATCGTGGGAATATTCGTCGCCTTCGGATCCGTCTTCTTCAACCCGGATCTGGCCGGAAGCATCTCTATCCGCCCGCTCTTCTCACCGGACCGAGCTCCGCTGGCAGGTTCTCTCTTTATGGTGCTGCTGGCGCCCTGGGCCTTTGCGGGCTTTGAATCCGTCTCTCACTCAGCCGAAGAATTCAGATTTTCTCACAAAAAGATCCTCTCCGTCATAGCGATAAGCATCGCTACCGCGGCTGCGGCTTATATCCTTCTGACGCTCATCGGCGCATCCGTAAGGCCGGAGGGATTTGAAAGCTGGAGCGACTATACGGCGGCCCTCGGCACTCAGGAAGGGATCGCCTCCGTCCCTGTATTCTACGCCGTAAAAACTGCCATGGGCAGCGCGGGTCCGATCATTATAGCGATCACCGCGGCGGCAGGCATCATCACGGGCTTTGTCGGAAATATTACCGCAGCGAGCCGCATGCTCTATTCCATGAGCCGCGACGAGCTGCTGCCCTCCTCCATAGGGCGGCTGAATAAATACGGCGTGCCCGGGCGTGCGATCCTCATCCTGCTCGCGGTATCCATCCCGGTACCGTTCTTTGGACGCGCCGCGATCAGCTGGATCATCGACGTAAATACCATCGGCGTCGTAGTCGCCTACGCCTATACCTCCGCCGCAGCGCTAAGGACCGCGCGCAGCGAGAACCGCACGGGACTGAAGCTGACAGGCATCCTGGGACTTGTGATCTCGCTCTTCTTCCTGATGTATTTCCTGATCCCGAATCTGGACGCCTTTACCACGTTCTCCACCGAATCCTATCTGATACTGCTGCTGTGGGCAGTCCTGGGCTTTGTAGTCTTTTACCTGATCTACCGGCGTGACAGACAGCACCGTCTCGGCAGAAGCACCTTTGTGTGGATCGTGCTTCTGCTGCTCATCTTCTTTACCTCCATGGTATGGATGAACAGCACTACCCGCGAGACAAATGCGGCCGCAGTTGCGGAGCTGACAAATCAATACTCCGAAAAGATCTCCACTCTCTCGGAGGCCGACATAGCGGCCTACGGTAAGTCCGTCTCGGATCTGATTGACCGCGAGACAGACTCCGTCATACTCAGCTCCCTGATACAGTTCGCTCTCATACTCGTCTCGCTCGTCATCATCTTCCGGATATACGGCAGCGTAAAGCGCCAGGAGCAGACTGCTTCCGAGGAGCGCGATATCGCCGAGGAAAGCAGCCGGGCCAAGACAAATTTTCTCTCCAATATGAGCCACGATATCCGGACGCCGATGAACGCCATTATAGGTTACGTAACGCTTGCAAAGCGTGAAAAGAACGTGCCTGCGCGCGTCGGCGACTATCTCACAAAGATCGAAGCCTCCAGCGATCAGCTTCTGGCTCTGATAAACGACATCCTGGAGATGAGCCGTATCGAGAGCGGCCGCATCGAGCTCATGCCTGTTCCGTGCGACCTGATCCGGGTAATGGAAAACGTCCGCAGCCTCTTTTCCACACAGATGGAAACAAAGGGACTCAACTACGAGGTCCGCTGCGATGACGTCAGGGACAGCGCCGTACTCTGTGATGAAAACAGACTTAACCGCGTGCTGATGAATCTTATCAGCAACGCCTACAAGTTTACTCCCGAGGGAGGAAGCGTCACCGCCGTGCTGCGCCAGACCGGCCTTGAAGGCGAGCGCGCCTCTTTTGAGCTCAGCGTTAAAGACACCGGTATCGGCATGAGCGAGGAGTTTGCCGCAAAGGTATTTGAGGCCTTTGAGCGTGAGCGCACCGTCACTGTCGAAAACATACAGGGCACGGGACTGGGCACCGCCATAACAAAGAGCATTGTGGATCTTATGGGCGGCACCATAGACGTCATCACGGAAAAAGGCAAGGGCACCGAATTTGTCATCCATGTCTCCTTTGACGTCGATCCCGATCGCCGCGCCGCCGAAGCGGACGCCGCAGCCATCGCCGGTATGGACACCTCGCTGCGCGGGCTCAAGGTCCTGCTCGTCGAAGACAACAAAGAGAATCGGGATATGGAGCGCATCATGCTCGAGGAAGCCGGTTTTATCGTGACCTGCGTGGAAAACGGCGAGGAGGCCGTAGAAGCCGTCGCCGCGTCCGATCCCGGCGAATACGACCTGGTGCTGATGGATATCGAAATGCCTGTCAAAAACGGATATGACGCCACGCGCACCATCCGCTCACTCAGAAATCAGGATCTCGCGAGGATCCCCATCGCCGCGCTGACCGCAAAGGCCTACAGCGAGGATATCGCGGCGGCCTATGAGGCCGGGATGGACGGACATATCGCCAAGCCGGTCAATATCCGCAGTGTGCTGGATACCATGGCCAAGATACTGAACAGGCAGTAATATGAAGATAATCTATAAGGGCGCGAGCGCCGAGCTCGTCGAAAAAAAATCGCGCTTTATTGCCGACATCGCACCTGTCAGAAGCGAAGCGGAGGCGTCGGCATTCATAGACAGCGTGAAAAAGAAATACTGGGACTGCAGACATAACTGCAGCGCTTTTGTGATCGGTGAAAACCCTCCCCTCACGCGCTGCAGCGACGACGGCGAGCCTGCGGGGACCGCGGGCAGACCTATGCTGGAAATGCTGCTTGCCGAGGGCATCACGGACGTATGCATAGTAGTCTCGAGATATTTCGGGGGCACGCTGCTCGGCACCGGAGGCCTCATACGCGCCTATGCGGGGGCGGCAAAGCTTGCCCTCGAGTCGGCAGTTGTTTCCGAAAAACTCACCGGCTGCATACTCTCATGCGATATCGGATACGAGCTTGTCGGCAAGGTTCAGTATATCGCCTCGCAGCTCTCCCTTTTCGAGATGTCCTCAGAGTACGGAGAAAGAGTCCTCCTCCGGTACCTCGGTACTGCTCACGATATCTCGCGGGCAGTTTCCCTCATAACAGAAAGCACCGCAGGAAAGGCTCTCCTCTCCTGCGGCGATCCGCTAACCTATATCGTTGCCGGCGGCAGTCCTGTCCTGCTGAAGTGAAGCAATATACAGCACCAGACCCAGGCACATCATCACCGAAGCGATCACGGGATAAACTATGAGCAGTCTGCTCGTGGTACCGTAGATATCCAGAGCCCCTTTAAACATACTGCCCACCGTCAGAGCTGCTATCCCGCTGCTCCAGGCCCACACTGCCAGTCTTCCCGGAAGCTGCCTTCCCGCCAGGACCAGAGCCAGCAGCGGCAGCGCTCCTCCCGCAAGCGGGACCGCAAATGCAAAAAGCATATAGTATGAGTAGACCTCGTGGCTGAAGCTCTCATATACCGCCGCGATCAACGCGCACAGACAGGCGGCAAGCATATAGGCAAAAACATTTTTCAGTATCCTTTTTTTATCCGATGTATACAATGTCGCTCACGCTCCTTTCCTTGATCCGGCTGCCTCCGGTAGTCGGATTATTGATAAGTGTTCCGTTAAAGACCATGGTAGAGGATCCGCCTCCGTCGAGATTGTAGGCGACCTTCGCGCCCTGCTCCTGCATAAAGCAGGCCAGTTCGTACAGTGAAAGCCCCTCGCTCTCGTCGGTACGTCCGTCCGAGACGACGAAGATGTAGTGCAGCGGATCTATCATACCGACTGCCGTCCGGGGATTACTTGCCTTGGCGCGTCCTACCTCATCGTTTTCATCCACGCTCACCTGGCCGTCCTCTATGAGCCCCGGTCCGAAGGTTATCGCCTGCCAGACTCCGTTCTGCACCAGCTCCTCGGCCGTGACCTCCGTCGAATCGACTATATCCATGGTACCGTCCGCGTATACGCACAGTACCTCCGATCCGTCGGAGCTGCTGCGGTAGAGGACGCCGTTGCGGATGACATAGCCCGTCTCCCTGGCCCCGTAGTAATCACCGTTCACAGCCAGTACCGCATTATTCTCCTCGGCCATATCGCTCGTTGTCGCGGTGATATTCCTCCCGTAAGTATCATCCGCAAACGCGGTCTTCAGATACTGCGCGGAGGTCAGCGTCACATCCGCGACGTACACACGGGTATTGTTTACCTCGTACTCGCTCATGGATATCCGGATATTGCCGTCCTGATAGAGCTCGCCTGAGCTCTCCGTTTCAGCCGCTCCCTCGGTGACCTGCACCTGTACAGCTTCCGCTGAGGCATCGGCGCTGCCTGAGGCGCCCTGCGTCTCCTCTTCCGAAAACTCCTCAAACATAGATGTATTCACCGCCGTTGCGTTTGTCTGATAGCTGCTCGGGATCACGAATGTATCCAGCGCCGCATACGCGGTAAACGCAGTCAGCACAAATGCGGAAATAATCGTAAGTCTGTGTTTTTTCATGCCGTCGCCGCCTTTCTGAATATAAATCTGTGCTGGATAGCCCAGCTCACCGCAAACATCATCGCCTCAGCCAGTATCTTTGCAGCGTACCTGCTTACGTGCATATATACGAGTCCTTTCAGGATCACCGTATTCATAGCAAGTATAAAAGCCGAAAGAGCTAAATACTGCAGCGCTGACTTCGAAACAGATGAATCGCTGTTAAAGACCAGCTTCCTGTTCAGCGTGTAATTCACAGTGCCGCTTACGACCCTCGCCAGAATATTTGACGCCGTCACGCCGAGCCCCGCGGCGAGCATCAGCGCGTACATCAGATAGTCCAGACAAAAGCTGATAAAAGACGAGCCCGAAAACCTGATTATTTCCTTGTAGATGCGGCAGGAATCTTTTACGGTATCAAAATGAGACGAGCTGTTTCCGTCAAGATAAACCGTCTCTATCTCCACCTCTTTCATGGGACGTCCCTCCCGGGCAAAGCTCATGAGCATGTTCATCTCGTACTCGTAGCGCTCTCCGGGGATCTTAAGGAGCCACGGTATGAGCTGACCGGAAAAAGCTCTCAGCCCCGTCTGTGTGTCATAGATGCGCACCCCGCTCGATATTCGATATACGAGCCTCGTGATCCCGTTTCCGAGCCTGCTCCGCAGAGGCACCTTTCCCTTCATTTTTCTGGAGCCGAGCACCAGATACCCCGGAAGCTTTTCCGACTGATCGCAGACTCTGATCACATCTTCCGGCCGGTGCTGTCCGTCCGCGTCCACCGTCACTACGGTAAGAGGGCCCTCCCAGCAGTCCGCGATAAATCTCAGTCCTGTCTTTAAGGCCGCTCCCTTGCCGCGGTTTTCCGGATGTCTGAGCACTGTGGCGATCTCCTCCACGTTTTCGAATAGTTTTCTATAGTTTTCGCCGCTGCCGTCATCCACCACGACGATCTCAAAATTCCTCTCTCTCAATCTCTCTGCTACGTTGACCAGCGCATCGTCCGGCTCATATGCGGGAATCAGCGCGATCCTTTTTGTCCTGATCATTTTCTTCACCTCCTCGAATAAAAAGATCTGCCTGTATAATATCCGCAAAATGTGTTGAAAAAAGGGAAGGAAGGTGAAAAAAACGTGAAAAAGACGGCCGCTTTTACGACCGTCTTAAGGATACTGTTAAAAATACTACAGGTGGACAGACCAGCCGGAGTCGATCTTTTCATGCACCTTTTTCAGAGTCTTTACGTCGAGCCTGGGCCAATCGTTCACCTTCTGCGCCTTGTCTGTGACCAGGTGGGCTTTTTCCGCGCAGAGCGCCATCGGCGTGTCAGCGAGCGAATCCGAATAGAAATTCTCGATCTCCGGAAAGTCCTGATCAAAGATATACGCGGCCTTCTCCCGCGCGTACATCAGATTGTCAACAAACGCGCCTACCTCGCGGTCATAATCGGACGCTATGCAGCTTACACCGAGCCGTCTGGCGATCGGCTCGATGATGCACCTGGGAGATGCGCTGATGATGAGATCATCTGGTCTTTTCTGCGCGAGATACCAGGAGGAGATGCGCTTTTCATTCCTGTCCCAGAATTTCTCGATCTGCTCGTCGAAATCGTCTACTCTGCAAAGGAAGCTGAAAAACGTCCGCTCCATCACAAAGCGGGGCACCTTGCCGAGCTTGTGCCCTATCATGCTTTTGAGCGCTCTCGGGAGAAACGTAAACCATAAGGATGGATGCCGTTTCATGCACCAGAGCGCAAAACCGACAGCGCAGTCCGGATAATAGATCGTGCCGTCAAAATCATATACGTTCATGATCCGACCTTCATCATAAAGCTTCTCATTTGATGCCGAACACGGCATCAAGCCCGGTGATGTTCAGAACCTCGGAAAAGTCCGGACCGATGTTCAAAAGCTTCATCGTGCCTTTTTTCGATTTCATGCTCTTGAAGGTGTTGAGCAGAACGCGAAGGCCGGCGGACGAAACGAAGTCGCAGCGCGTAAAATCCAAAAGCAGCGCGTCCGTCTCGGGGATGCACTTTTCAAGCAGAGCCTTGAGCTCCGGCGCAGTCCTGGTATTGAGTTCTCCGTCCAGAGCAACAGTGATGGAAGCGCCTTCTTTTTTTTCAGTCAGATTCAGTTCCATTTTATAGTTCCTCCTGTTTATTGATCTTAAAAAATGTCGTAAATACAAATCGCATCTGCCGCCCTCACGCATTCAGCAGCCTGAAATTCGACGCGTTGGATCTGTAGAGGTTTTTGAAAACTTTATAGTTTCGCCCGTATATATCTTTATTCCCCGGGTCGGGTATATAGGTGCGGTTTGCTTTCACGAGACGGCGGGATATATCCTTAACATCCTCTCCTGTCAGTCCCGCCGCGACGACGATCGCGCATCCCATCGCGCCGGCCTCCTGGGCGTTATCGACCGTCTCTATAGTTCTGCCTGTGATATCAGCGAGCATCTGGCAGATGACGGGCGAAAGCGAACCGCCGCCCACAAACCGGATCACATCGGATGTCTTCACCTTTTTCGCCTCGCATTCGAGAAGCCAGCGCAGATGATAGCAGATCCCCTCGAGCACGGCGCGGATCATGTCCCGTTTGCCGGTGTCGATCCTGATGTTGAAGAACATCCCCGCGGCGTTCGCGTCCTCAAACGGGCATCGGTTGCCGTGGAGCCACGGAGTAAAGATCACGCCGTTCGCGCCGGGAGGAACCTTGCTGACCTCGGAGGACATGTAGTCGTAGAGACTGGTAAATTTGCTTTCATAATCGTCCGTGATCTCGGTTTTTTCAAGGTAAATATTGATCTCGTCAAGCGCAAGGTGTTTTTTGACCCATTCGTAGCACTTTCCCGCCGTTTCCAGCTCGGCGTAATAGTTGAAATAACCGTGCTCTGCCGACAGCACGCCGGTGATCATCGCGTTGATATCGACCGTCTGATGATCGAGAAGGGTCGATACCCAGCCCGACGTCCCAACGTAGATATGCGTGTCACCGGGCTCGGTGCATCCCGCGCCGATATTGACAAAGGTCGTATCGCCGCCTCCTCCGAAAACCGGGGTGCCCTCTTTCAGTCCGAGATCGCGCGCAGCCTCCTCGGTCAGGCCGCCGGCCAGATCCGTGCAGCCGATGATCGGCGGCAGGTGCTCGGGCCTGACCTTGTACATTTTCAGCAGTCCCCTGTTCCATCCCTCTCTGCCCCTGCGGGTGTCGTAGAGGAAGGTCGCAAAGGCGGAGTCGGCTGTACGGATGATCTTTCCGGTACAGCGTGAAACAAGATAATCGCCCACATCCAGCCATTTATCGACTTTGGCGAAAATCTCCGGCTCGTTGTTCTCGACCCACTTGTATTTCCAGACCGGGTCCTTTACGCTGGTCGATCCGGCGTAATTGACACGCAGATTCCTGAGGAGCTTGTAAAGGCTGCAGCCGGAGACCTTGACGATCCCCTTTCCCATACAGTCTCTGTATTCACGCACGCCCCGGCAGTCCATATATGTCATCGCGGGGCGGAGTGCCCTTCCCTCGCTGTCGACAAGGACAACTCCCTGCATCTGCGAGCAAAAGGCAAGGCCGGACACCTCCCCGGGAGCGACGTCCGTTTTCGTAAAAAGCTCTCTTGTCGTTTTGCAGATCGCCTGCCACCACTCACCGGTGTCCTGCTCGGCGCCGCCGTTTTCAAGGATATTCAGTCCGTATGCAGCATTTGACGAAGATACGATAGTGATCTTCTCTCCTACGTCAAAGAGGCAGGTCTTCACGCTGCTGGTCCCGAAATCGTAAATGATAATATACATTATTCTGTCTCCGCAGCAGGTTTTTCTTCACGCCGGAAACGGATCATATTCCGGTTGTAGCCTGTGGTCACAAGATACGCCTTTTCCTTATGGGATTCCATCAATCCGCTGAGTATCAAGCTGCTCAGTCCTTCTATATGAAGGTCCGGGTCCGTGATGTCAAACAGTTTTCCCGAATCCCGCTCGATGATGAGGACGGAATCGTCTTCAAAGAAAAGCGAAAGTTCGATAAGGACCGGTTTCTTCGCCTGGTTGTTATGCTCTATAACGGTCAGACCGATCTCTTCAATAAAGAGCGCGGCGCGCAGCGCCTCCTGCCGCATATAACCGCGTGATATCAGAGCGTCCTTCACCTGCCTCGAAAGACTGCCGGCGCTTTCCGGAGTCAGCCTGTCGTCCATAACGACGATCTCAGATTCCATATCCTTCAGGATGAAAGGGAAATTGTCCTTTCCGAAGCGCATTCTGACATAGAAAAGAGCAGCGGCCAGCGTCACGGCAGGTGCGGCAACAAAGCCTGCCCACATTCCGTTGATCCCGAAAAGCAGCGATCCTGCAATCGGCAGCGCCATATACAAAAGACCGTTTTGCAGACAGGCAAAGCACACACTCATTCCGATCCTGTCGATAAGCATATAGTATGACGTCATCAGGGATACCGCGCTGACAAAAGTAAATCCGAGCGATACGATCCGGACCGCAGACATCGCCGGTGCAAGCGCCGCGCCGTCCGTGATCCCGAAGAGAGCGCAGAACTGCCTGGCAAAAATACAGATCAGCGCTGTCGCCGCCACGCCCTGGATCACCGCCGCTTTCGTTCCCGACTTCATCACTCTTTTAATCAGAAGCGGATTCTTTTCTCCGAAATAGGTGCCGATCAGGGGCTGCATCGCCATCCCGACTCCGTCCAGGACTACGCCGAATTCGATCAGACTGACGACGACAGCGAGGGTGATGAGTCCGGGATCGCCGTAATTTTTTGAAACAAATCCGATCAGAACATAGTCCATCAGAGCCCAGCAAAGATAGACCGAGGAATCGACGATGCTGTACCGGGACGTCATCAGGAAGTCCTTAAACGAAAAATGCCATACAAACCGAAGCGTGTTTCCCTTGCGGAAATAATGCCAGATGCAGGCAAGAATGCCAAGGGAATTTCCGATGATCGAGCCGAGGATGATACCCGTCATCCCCAAAAAGGACGCAAGCACGACAGAGCACACGATGTTCCCGCCGATCTGGAAGCCATAGCAAACATTATTGCAAAGCTCGTCACCGTCGCTGTACACCATCTGTTCAAGGTAGAAAATAACGATAGTCAGCAGGGCGTTGATCGGGGTGAGCGCGTAGTATTTTAAAGCCTGGGCGCGGATCTCCCCCGCGACGCCGTTCAGGCTGAAATAAGCGTCCTGGAACAGAAAAATGACGAGCGCGGACAACAGACCGATGGAAAGGCTGACGATCAGCCCCTGACCGTAGATCTCGTCGGCGCGTTTTTTTCTCATCGCTCCGATCTCTCTGGTAAAGACGATCCCGACGCCGGTAGAACAAAGGTCTCCGAAAA
The DNA here is from genome assembly GCA_017445585.1 of Lachnospiraceae bacterium. Taxonomy (GTDB): domain Bacteria; phylum Bacillota; class Clostridia; order Lachnospirales; family Lachnospiraceae; genus UBA3774. The sequence goes on along the minus strand of JAFSTX010000052.1, from coordinate 24,626 downwards.
ATGTCACGATACCGGTTATGGGCGTGATCGCATTGATCGCCGCAACTCCCGATTCGCCGACGAAATACCCTGCGATGATACTGTCGCAGAGGAGCATGATATACATGACCGCTTTTGTGAATATACCCGACAAAAGCATGGAACGAAATTTTCGTTCACAAAATCCATTCATATTTTCTCCTGTTCTTTGATGGTCAGAACGACCATTGTAATATCGTCAAACTGGGGAGTGCCCTTCGCAAAGGCATTAATATCGTCAAGAATGCTCTTAAGCACCTCTTCTCCCGGTGCGTCTTTTGAATCTTCCAGCACCGTTTCCAGCCGCTTAGTGCCGTAAAGCCCGTTCCCGCGGCTGTGAGCCTCCGTGACTCCGTCGGTATACAAAAGCAGACGGTCGCCCGGCTCGAGCCTGATCTCGTCCTGCCTGTATTTCGTAAACTCCATCCCGCCGAGAAACAGTCCGTGTACCTTCTCCATCAGCTCGCAGCGCTGACCCTTGCGCCTGAGAACCGGATAATTGTGCCCGGCGTTGGTATACTCAATCGTCATCGTCCGCTTATCGAGAATACCGATCCATGCTGTGGCAAACATACCCTCGTCGTTGTTTTCGCAAAGCCGTGCGTTGACGGCGGTGAAGATCTCCGACGTGGTTTCTTTGGTAAGAGCATAGTCCCTGATCATGGTCCTGGCAGTCATCATAAAGAGCGCGGCGGGAGTTCCTTTGCCCGATACGTCGGCTATAAGGAAGCAGATATGGTTTTCGTCAATGGGAAAATAGTCGTAGAAGTCGCCGCCGACCTCCTTTGCGGTGTTCATACTGCCGCGCAGGATGAGCTGCGGGAAATCTTCAAACTCCGGCGCCACAGGCGGCAGTGCGTCCGACTGGATCTTTGATGCGATGCGCAGATCCGTCTGTGTGGATGCCAGCGTTTTGCTCTTGTCAATGAATATGACGCAGTACATGATGATCAGCGACATCAGGACCACTCCGTACTGAGCGGCATTGCCGAACTGACCTCCCGTCAGCGCGTATTCGATCAGAGGGAACAGAATGAAGGTCAGCGCCGCCGCTTTCTGATTGCGCGGATTGCGGCTCATAATGATCAGAAGCGCTGTGAGGATCGAGGTCACGGCAAGGTAGATATCCTCAGCCCAGAAAAAGGCCGATACCTGATACATCCCGGAGGCGTCCAGATAAAACGTCGTCGGATAGAAAATATTGGATAGCAGGATAAGAGTTTCCAGGACCAGCAAAACGGGGATGATCCTTTCCGCCAGCTTTGCCATCTTTCCCTCGAAGCCCAGCGTAACCTTTACATAGGAGTAGAAAAGATAGATCATCACAAGGTCGAGCAGTTTGCTGGCCAGACAAAGGGCAAAACAGACCGTAGCGCGCTCCGGCACTCCCACGGTATAATATATCGCTTCATTGACAGCAAAGCAGGCGCTGACCAGAACGATCAGGCTTCTCAGGTATCTGATCCCGCTGCCGGTTTGTTTCATGCATCCGAAAAACAGAGCCGCGCAGAAAAGAGAGCCGACCGAATCCACGCCGGCGTCAAAGAGGCAATCCTTAAGTCTCGCATCCGTGAAAAAGGGGACGCTGAGGGTTATGATAAAAGCAGCTGACGCGATGGTAAAGGCAAGTCCGAATACCGCCGCATTTTCTTTCAGTTTCTTGATCATCAGTCTTACTTTTCTCCTTTCACCCGGCTGCTGTTTTTATGACAAACGCGCTCCGGTTGAAACTCATTGTTGTCAGGTAACGCCCGAAGGAGAGAATAGATTTTAACTGCTGCCGAGTCTGAGGAGCTTTTCGGCCTGATCCGCGGCAATGATACTGTCGAGCAGAGCGTCGAGATCGCCGTTCATAATGTCCTCGATATTGTGGAAATTCTGCTTTATACGGTGATCGGTCACCCTGCTCTGCGGAAAATTGTAGGTGCGGATCTTTTCAGAGCGGTCGCCCGTGCCTATCTGGCTGCGGCGAAGGTCTGCCTCCTCGCTCTGCCTCTTCTCCAGTTCCAGGTCATAGAGCTTTGACCTGAGAAGCCTGAAAGCCTTTTCCTTGTTCTGGAGCTGGGATTTTTCCGTCTGGCTGTAGATCACGATGCCTGTCGGATAATGCGTAAGCCGCACCGCGGAATCCGTAGTGTTGACGCACTGGCCGCCGTTTCCCGAGGCACGCATCACATCGATACGTATATCCTTCTCGTCGATCTGGACGTCAAACTCCTCCGCCTCCGGCATCACGGCCACCGTGGCGGTGGAGGTATGTATGCGTCCTCCGCTCTCGGTCTCGGGGACTCTCTGCACGCGATGTACTCCGCTCTCGTATTTCATACGCGAATACGCCCCACGGCCGTTGATCATAAACACGACCTCTTTCATGCCCCCGATGCCGTTTTCATTCACGCTGACGAGCTCGCACTTCCATCTGCGTCCCTCAGCGTATTTCACATACATGCGGTAGAGCTCCGCGGCAAAAAGAGCCGCCTCATCTCCGCCCGCGCCCGCGCGGATCTCCACTACGACATTCTTATCATCGTTCGGATCCCTGGGCAGCAGCAGGACCTTGATCTGCTGCTCCAGACTTTCCTGGCGCTCCTTGGCTCCCGAGAGCTCTTCCTTTGCAAGCTGGCGCAGCTCCTCATCGCTCTCATCCTGAAGCAACAGAAGCGCATCCGCCTCGTCCTGACGAGCCGCGATAAGACCATTGTAGGCCTCGATAAGAGGCTGCAGCTCGCTCTGTTCCTTCATGAGCGCACGCAGGCGCGCGGGATCCGAGGCCACGTCGGGCTGGGAAAGCTCGCTCTGTATCTCTTCGTAATGTGCTTTTATCTGTTCGAGTTTATCTGTCATATCATTCATACCACGCCACGCCTCGATCTGCGATCCGTTTATCAAAGGGACCGCAGGCAATACCCGGGCGGATTCCGATGCCTGAGCGCAGGCTTTATTCACATACGATCACGCGGTCCAGACCCGCGTAATCCTTTATCACTCTGACTTTATCAAAACCGGCGCCGCTCATCAGCGCGCTTACGTCCTCAGCCTGTTCGCTGCCGATCTCCAGCAGCAGCGAGCCTCCCTCGCGAAGATGATCCCTCACCTCTCCCGCTATCCTGCGGTAAAAGTCCAGGCCGTCCTCTCCTCCGTCGAGCGCCTCTCTCGGGTCGTAGTCCCTGACCTCGGTCTGCAGACCATCTATATCGCCGCTTCTGATATACGGGGGATTCGCGGTAATGATATCGAACTTTTCCCCGGCAAACGGCGCAAACAGGTCGCCGCATTCAAAGTCTATGTTCACCTTATTTATCTTTGCATTCATTCTGGCGTTGACGAGAGCCTTTTCGGAGATATCGCCCGCGCTGACCCTGGAAAACCTTCCGTAGCGCGCGAGGCTGACTGCGATACAGCCCGAGCCCGTGCAGATATCGAGCACGCTGAGCGCCTCTCCGGCCTCATCGCGTCTGTGCCAGATCTCCATGGCCTCCTGGACGAGGATCTCCGTATCAGGCCTCGGGATAAGCTCATTGCCGTCCACGACGAATCTAAGCCCCATAAATACAGTATCGCCGAGGATCAGCTGCAGAGGCTTTCTTGCCGCGCGCAGATCCAGCGCTTTTCTGAATTTATTTACCACATCGCCGGGCACCTGCTCGGGCAGCACTGCGTAGATATTCGCGCTGCCGAGCTTTGCCACCCTCGAAAGTATCAGCATCGCGTCCGTAGCCGCTGATTCCACGCCGGCCTGCTCGAGGCGGGTCCTTGCATCTTTCAGTAATTCTTCATACGTCATGTCTCAAAGCTCCAAAATGCTGTCATCATCCGGCTCCGCACCAGCCGCGGGAACTTCCGCCTCCGGCCCGCTTTCGCCCGGCTCTTCCGGTTCGTTTTTGTCCGGCTCTTCAGGCTCCATTCCAAGGAACGCTCTCCAGTCGAACACGGCCTCCACTGCTGCTATCGCGACCTCTATCTGGTCGTCGTCGGGCTCTCTCGTGGTCAGATGCTGAAGCCACATGCCCGGGCGGCTGAGGATATACATGATCCTGGTGTTGCTGCGCCCCGCAAGCTGAAGGAATTCAAAGGATACCGACGCGATCACGGGGATCATCAGCAGGCGGCTCAGCAGCCTCAGAAAGATATTGTCGACGTGGATGAACATAAAGATAAAAATGCTGATCAGCATCACTATCAGCAGGAAGCTCGTACCGCAGCGGCGGTGCTCGCGCGAGCTCATGCGCACGTTCTCCACGTTAAGAGGCAGTCCGGTCTCGATGCAGTTTATGCATTTGTGCTCGGCGCCGTGGTACATGTAGGTGCGGCGTATGTCCTTCATAAAGGAAATGAGCCACACGTAGCCTACGAATATCAGCACTCTCACCACGCCCTCGACAAGCGCCAGAACAAAATGCGAATCAGTAAGGTTCTTTATCGGGCTCGCGATCAGCACCGGCAGAAAAGAAAACAGACCTATCGCCAGAGCCAGCGAAAGTATCAGAGTTCCGATCAGCATGCCGTTTTCGGTCTTTTCGCGTTTCGCGCGCGCCGCATCGTCCTCGGCCTCTCTCTCCCTGGCTTCTTCCTCGTCAAGCGAGCTTTCCTCGTAGTACTTTGAGGATTCCATCAGGGTGCTCATCCCGATCCTGAGCGAGCTGACAAAGCTGAATACGCCGCGGATAAAGGGCCAGCGCATCCAGGGATGGCGGTCCATGATACTGTGGATCTCGTGCACCTGCACGGCTATCTCTCCGTCTCTCTTTCTGACGGCCAGGGCGTAACGGCTGCGGTTGCGCATCATAATTCCCTCGAGCACAGCCTGCCCGCCTATTCCGGAAAAACAGATCTTCGGTTTTTTGTAATTGCTCTTCTTCATGGCTTCCTTCGCAAATAAAAACGGATCGCAGGTCCTCCCTCGCAATCCGTCTGTATACGAAGAAAGGCAAAGGGACAGATGACCCTTCGCCTCTCTTCAGATGATCTACTGTAAACCGTATTTCTTGTTGAACTTATCTACACGTCCGCGGGCGGCGGCAGCCTTCTGCTGACCCGTATAGAAGGGGTGGCACTGGGAGCACACCTCGACGTGGATCTCGGGCTTGGTGGAGCCGGTCACGAACTCGTTACCGCAGTTGCAGGTAACCTTGGCCTGATAGTACTTGGGCTGAATGTCTGCTTTCATTTTTTTACCTCTCTCCGGCGGTTTCCGAACGCCGGCTTTGTAACTCGGATTTGCCGTTAAAACGGCAGCGTGAAGATTGTAGCACAGGCGAGGCGCGTATGCAAGCGTTTTTTGCGTCATTTCAGCCGTTTTCCATCCTTCTGATCACTTCCTCGATGGATCCGCGGCAGATCTGGCAGATACGGTGGATCTCCTCCTCGGAATCACCCTTCATGCCTGTATTGAGCCAGTCGAATACCAGACCTGCGATAAGCGAACGGACAAGCTTGACCGACAGCCTGAAATCATCCTCCGAGATGCTGTAGCCTTCCAGGAAATTAGTACAATAGAGCTCCGACAGCGAATCGGCCATGCGCCACATCTGAAATTCAAAGATATTCCGCCCGGCTGAATCAAACACGTGTCCGATCGCCTTGCGGTTCTTGTCAGAAAACTTCATTATGGCGATGAGACCGTCCTCCAGCGAATCGATGCTGGGATATTTGCGGATGATGGAATTGAAGATGTCCGTCACAAGCTCGTTAAGAAGCGAAGGGATATCCTCATAATGATAGTAAAAGGTGTTTCTGTTGATCCCGCAGCGCTCCGAGAGGGATTTGACGGTGATCTCCGAGAGGGGCTTTTCCCTGAGCATTCTCGCAAAAGTTACCTTGATCGCTTTTTTCGTTATATTGACCATACCGCTCCTCAAAATCTTCTCCGTGCAGTTATCCGTAAAGCGGGTCTTATGATACCGCAAAACCGACGATAATCAGCCGTTTTTACAAATACAGCATTTCTATGCACGTGTCTGAAAACCAGACACGTGACTGACATTGCATATTTATTTTAACCGCATTTGTAATAAAATGCAACCCGGGTCAGGGGATGGGATAAAAGCCGTTCCCGGCCTGTTTTTTATTGAAAGGACAAGTTATGAGATTTGCAAATGGAGTAGTGAAGCTGCGCATACCGATACTTATCGCCGCGCTGGCTCTGTGCGTGCTTTCAGTTTTTGGCATGGCGCGCACGCGTATCAATTATGACATGCTGACCTATCTGCCTCAGGACATGGAGACAGTAAAGGGTCAGGACGTACTGCTTAAGGAATTCGGCAAAGGTGCCTTTGCCATGGTGATCGTGGAGGGAATGGACCAGAGCCAGGTAAGCGCTCTCAGAAAGTCAATATCCGAAGTGGACCACGTGGCTGATGTGATCTGGTATGACACCTTCCTGCCGGAGAACATTCCGATGGAAATGCTTCCTCAGGATCTGTACGAAGCCTTTAACAGCGGAGATTCTACCATGATGGCCGTGTTTTTCGACAGCGGCACATCGGCGGATGAGACTATCGAAGCCGTCGGAAAGATCCGTCAGATCACGGACGGACGCGCGCTGATCGCAGGAATGAGCGCCATGGTAGCCGATCTGAAAGAGCTGTGTGAAAAGGAGGAGGCTGTCTACGTAGCTATCGCGGTGATCTGCGCCTGCATCGTCATGATGCTTCTGCTCGACGGCTGGCTGGTCCCCTTTGTCTTTCTGGCCAGCATAGGAGTCATGGTGCTGATGAATATGGGATCGAATTTCATATTCGGCGAGATCTCCTATATCACAAAAGCCCTCGCTGCCGTACTGCAGCTGGCCGTGACCATGGATTACAGCATTTTCCTCTGGCACAGCTACAACGAACACAGCGTAAACGAATCCGACAGAAAGCAGGCCATGGCAGCTGCTATACGCGACACTCTGACTTCTGTCGTAGGATCTTCCGTCACTACCATCGCGGGATTTATAGCGCTGTGCTTTATGAGCTTCACACTGGGCCGCGATCTCGGCCTGATCATGGCTAAGGGCGTGCTGCTGGGCGTCATCGGCTCGGTTACTGTTCTGCCCTCCATGATTCTGGTCCTCGACCGGCCTCTGCAGGCCACGCGGCACCGTGCGCTGATCCCCGACTGCGGAAAAGCCGCCGGAGTGATAGTAAAGATCTTCCCTCTTTTCCTCGTGCTTTTCATAGCTCTGATACCGCCTTTTTACTACGCGTATAAAAAGGCGAACGCAGAGGTCTACTACACCATCGCGGATTCGCTGCCCGAGGACATGGATTTCAGGATAGCCAATAAAAAGCTCCGTGATGATTATGACATGTCAAACGTCCAGATGATCCTGGTCAGCTCATCTCTGTCTCAGAGCGAAGTAAATGCGCTGTGCGATGAGCTGGGGGCCGTGGACGGTGTAAAATACGTCCTCGGACTGGAAAGCGTGACCGGCGACCGTATTCCGCGCGAGATGCTTCCGGATGCCGTGACCTCGCAGCTGATCTCCGGCAGGTACGAGCTGCTGCTCTTCAGCTCTGAGTACGGAATAGCAACCGATGAGGTGTCCGACCAGATAAATGAAGTAAACCGCATTATCAAGAGCCACGATCCGTCGTCGATGCTCATCGGCGAGGCGGCCTGCACCAAGGATATGATAGAGGTGACGGATATCGATTTTGCAAGGGTCAATCTCGTCAGTATCGCCATGGTCTTCGTCATCATTCTGCTGGTCGAACGCAGCATATCGCTGCCCTTTATCCTGGTCGCGGTGATAGAGCTCGGTATTTTCATCAATCTGGGCATCTCGCATTTCACCGGCGAACAGCTTCCATTTATCGCGCCTATCTGTATATCCACTATCCAGCTCGGCGCCACGGTGGATTACGCCATACTGATGACAACACGCTACAGGAGCGAGAGGATCGGCGGCGCCTCAAAACGCGATGCCGTGAAGACGGCGCTTTCCACCTCGATACCCTCGATACTGACATCGGGCCTTGGCCTGTTTGGAGCGACTTTCGGAGTCTACGTATATACCGATATCGATATCATAGGATCGATGTGCCTGCTGCTCTCGCGCGGAGCGCTTATATCCATGGCGCTCGTGATACTGATCCTTCCCGCGCTGCTGATGCTGTGCGACGGACTGGTCAGGCACACTACGCTCGGTATGAAGAACTGTACGAAGGCCTGACCTGAAAAGATCCGGGGAGGACCGGCGCAGGCCGTCTGCCCTTTAGAAATACTCTTTTATTAAAATGCTGATAACATGAGGAGGCTATCATGAAAAAAATCAAAAAAATACTGTGCGTCACACTGGCGCTGTCGCTGGCGGCCATTCCCGCCTGGCTTTCGGGCAGGATCTCTCTTGAGGCTGTCGCCGACGAAGACCCCAATACCATAGGCAGCTCCGCGTCGCAGGTGCTTTCTGCGGAGCCGTCCGGCGTCAGCAGGACGATCGACTTTGACGGCGCGACCTATATCATCGCCGACGCCTCAGGCAGGACCGAAAAGGTGATAGAATCGTCCGGCACCGGAATGACATACCCTGACATTACCGCATCCGAGCTCCCTGTATCGTTTACCGTCCGCTATACCCTGGACGGCGCCGGGATAACTCCCGAAGAGCTCGCGGGCAGGAGCGGCCACATCTGCATACGTTTTGAGTGCGAAAATCTGAGCAGGCAGCTGGTAAAGGTAAACGGGATCGCGGAAAAGCTCTGCACCCCTTACGCCGTGCTTACCGGACTTATGCTGGACCGTGACAGATTTGCCGGAGTGGAAATATCAGGCGGCAGAACGATCGATGACGGAAAACACATCATAGCCGCGGGGCTTATCCTTCCCGGCATGGCTGACAGTCTTGACCCAGTGGGCAAGAGCGAGCTTGTCTCAAAGCTCCCCTCCTTCATGGAGATAAGCGCCGATGTAACTGATTTCGCGCTCGATGGAGCGTACGGCGTAATACTGCCCCTGAATACGGAAGAACTGGATATCGAAGGCATAGACGAGCTCAAGGACCTCGGGGATCAGATGGACAAGCTGTCTGACGGCATGAAGGATCTGCGCAGCGGAGCTTCCGCGCTGAGCAGCGGCGCGAAGGATCTCTCCGACGGCGCAGCTCAGCTTGGCGACGGGACTGAAAAGCTCGCAGAGGGAACGGACAGGCTTGCCGGAGGAACGGATGCCCTGGCTGACGGAGCCTCTGCTCTTTCAAAAGGCATAGACCAGCTCGATGGCGGAGTCGGCGAGCTGAGCACCGGGCTCGCCCTTCTCTCGGAAAACAGCGGCCTGCTGCGCAGCGGAGCAGATCAGATCTTTGAGACCATGCTTGGCACGGTATCTGATTCTCTGGCTGCCGCAGGTCTGCCCGCGGGCAGGTTTACGCCGGAAAACTATTCGGAAAAGCTTTCCTCCATCATCTCTTCTCTCGATAAGGATGCCGTATACGCGCAGGCTCTCGGCACCGTTACGGCTGCCGTCGAGGCAAACCGTCAGGCTGTAGCTGAGGCAGTGACAGGGGCCATCCGCGCGCAGGTACGCGAGGCGGTAATATCCGCAGCCGGTTTCCCGTCGGCAGACGCATATCAGCAGCTGCTGGACGCCGGACAGATACCTGATGCGGTGGCACAGGGTATAGAAAACGGGATCGATGCGCAGATGAGCTCCGACGAAATAAGTGCGGCAATAGCCTCACAGACCGACAGCCAGATCCAGGCTCTTATCGCGCAGCAGATGGAATCAGACGAAGTCAAGGCCCGGATAGCCGAGGCAGGCGAGGGCCTCGCAAAGGTTTCCACTGCCAAGGCGCAGCTGGATTCTCTGGCAGTTTTCTGCAGCGGAGTAAATGAATACACAAGAGGTGTAGACAGCGCGGCAGCCGGCGCCGGACAGCTCTCCGACGGCGTCAAGGCGCTGAAAGAAGGAAGCAGCACTCTCAGCAGCGGAGCGGGCGAGCTCTCGGGCGGCGTCAGGACGGTAAACAAGGGTTCTCATGACCTGGCGGATGGCGCAGCCGTGCTTACTGACGGAGCTGTCAGGCTGGCGGATGGCGCGGCAAAGCTGTCAGATGGGATAAACCGTTTGGACGAGGATGGGATCTCCAGGATCACTGACCGCTTTGGCGGTGAGAACGCGCGTATCGCCGCCCGTTTTGCCCAGCTTATCGAGCTCGGACGCGAGACATCGGATACTCACTACGTGATCCGCTTCGCCGGGATCAAATAACCGCGAATCCGTCAGGCTCCTTAAAAAAGCGACGATCTGTTTGCTTTCACATGCATGTGTCCGCAAACGATCGTCGTTTTTTTATGTATATATCCGCCTGCTTATGATCTCATTCCCGAGGTCATGCGGGCGTACGCGGCGCCGCTTTACCGATCAGGTCGTCTGCTCGGTGGGATAAGACGACTTGCCTGTAACAGCGCGCTTTACGATGCGTCCCATACGCTTTATCGCGTAAGGACCTACAAGCTTCATCATCTCCTCCGCCGTATGCATCTCGCTGGCGGCAGGCAGATCGCGCGTGAGGTGGATCGCGTCAAACTCGCACCTCGTAGTGCAAAGGCCGCAGCCCACACACTGATTCAGATCCACGATAGTGGCTCCGCACTTGAGGCAGCGCGCCGCCTCGGTCCTGACCTGTTCCTCGGTAAGAGGGAGCCTCATATCCTCAAAGGTTCCGCGTACATCTCCGCTCTTCATGCCGGGACGCTGACGCGGCGAATTATCAAACGACTCCACGCGTATATCATCGCGGTCAAGCTCGATAAAAGTACGCAGATCGCGTCCGATGGTCAGGGACTGTCCCGGATGGACAAAGCGGTTGATCGAGACCATGCCCTGCCTGCCTTCGGCGATGGCGTCTATCGCAAAACGCGCGCCGTGGTAGATATCGCCTCCCACAAAGATATCGGGCTCGGCGGTCTGATAGGTCACGGGATCCGCGACGGCAGTGCCGCCGGGACGGACCTCCACCTTTGAGCCATCGAGCAGGCCGCCCCACTCGGCGCTCTGTCCTATGGCCATGAGCACATTATCGCATTTTACGGTGATTGTCTCGTTCTCGTCATACTTCGGAGCAAATCTGTGGTCCGCATCAAAGACGGAAACACACTTTTTGAACACGATACCGCATACGCGGCCGTGTTCGGTCAGTATCTCCTTCGGGCCCCAGCCGTTCTTTATCTCTATGCCCTCGGCCTCGCACTCGGCGACCTCGTCGCGCGCAGCGGGCATCTCGTCACGCTGCTCAAGGCAGAGCATGGTGACCTTGCCGGAGGCAGCGCGGAGCGCGGTCCTGGCCACATCGGCAGCGACATTTCCGCCGCCGACCACGACCACGTCGCCGTTAAGGCGCACGCTCTCATCCTGGTTGACTCTGCGCAGGAAGCTCACACCGGATTCGACGCCCTCGGCGTCCTCGCCGGGCACTCCGGCCATGCGTCCGCCCTGCAGACCTATAGCGATATAGAAAGCCTTGTAGCCCTGAGCGCGAAGCTCGTCAAGGGTCACATCACGTCCGACCTCGACGCCGCAGCGGATCTCGGCGCCCATCTTTTCGATGATCCCGATCTCCTTGCGGATAACGTCTTTCTCGAGCCTGAATGAAGGAATACCGTTTACGAGCATTCCGCCCGGCACGGGTTCCTTTTCAAAAACAGTGACGGGGTACCCCTCGCTGCGCAGGTAGTAGGCGGCAGAGAGTCCGGCAGGACCCGCGCCGATAACGGCGATCTTCTTGTCCTTCCACTCTTCTCCTGCCCAGTTTTCAGCGGGTACGGTATAATCCTGGGGATTATTAAGCTCCCACTGCGCCAGGAATTTTTTGATCTCGTCGATAGCCACTGGCTGGTCGATGGTGCCTCTCGTGCAGCGGTCCTCGCAGCGCTTGTTGCAGACGGCGCCACAGACAGCGGGGAAAGGATTGTCCTTGCGGATCAGACGCACCGCGTCCTCATATCTGCCCTCTGCAGCCATCCTGATATAGCCCTGAACGGCGATATGCGCCGGGCAGGCGCTCTTGCAGGGCGAAGTACCGGTATCGTAGCAGTTGAGCTTGTTTGTGTCGCGGTAATTGCGGTCCCATCTCTTTTCACCCCAGACGTGATCGTCAGGCAGGTCCCTCATGGGATACTTCACCTTGGAGCCGTCCGCCTTGCAGAGCTTCTGTCCCAGGCGCGCTGCGCCGACAGGACAGACCTCCACGCATTTGCCGCAGGCTACGCACTTGGAGTAATCCACGTGCGCGCGGTAGGCAGAGCGAGACATATTCGGGGTATTGAAAAGCTGCGAAGTACGAAGGCCGTAGCAGCTGCCGGGCGAGCAGTTGCAGATACCGACTATGCGGTTCTCTCCGTCCAGATTTGTGATCTGATGTACGTAGCCCTTTTTCTCGCTGCGTTCAAGGAGCTCGATGACCTCCTCGCGTGTCACGTATTTTGCGTCTTTTCCTGTTTCCACGAGGAATTCCGCGATATCGCCAAGGCCTATGCACATATGGCCCTCGATATCTCCCACGCCCTCGCCTCTGATGCGCTGAGCCTTGCGGCAGGCGCAGACCATGGTGCAGAACTTATCGTATTTTTCAAGCCAGTGGCTCAGATGCTCGACAGAGACGCTGCGGCTCTCGGCATTTATCGCTTTTTCCACGGGAATGACATGCATACCGATACCCGCGCCTCCCGGAGGAACGAGCTTTGCGGCCAGCTCCAGAGGCTCCTGCGGCGCCAGATTGAACATCGTAGCCACCTCGGGATGCTCGTCGGGAAGCGTGGCGTGCTCGACCATATACTCACCGGAGCCCACTACCCATTTGGGGATCCAGTACTGGATATGCTGGTCGGCGTTGTCACGGTTCTGCTCGAGGATACCGATCCAGATCAGATGATCTATGATCTTCTGCGCTTCCTCCTCGCTCATGCTGTTTCTTTCGGCCAGCTCGGGCGTGGTCAGCCCGAAACGGCGCTTCTTGAAGCTGAGCATGAACTTCACCTCTTCCTTTGTAAGCAGCCTGTCCAGTATCCAGAAATCCATATGGTTTTCCTTCATGCCGCCCGGAAGCTTGCGCGGGATATTGTCGGTTATCATCACGGCCAGCTTTTTGACAAGTTTTGCCTTTTCCGGATCATCGCAGTGATGACCGTCCACCGGATAATCGCGCTCGTTGACGTGGATCGCGGGGTTGACTTCTTTTACCATTTATATTTCCTCTCTCACTCGATAGGTATTTTGATCGTCAGATCGCTCGTGGGGTAAGCCGCGCAGGCGTGAACATAGCCGAAATCCCGGTCGGCCGCTCTGCGTCCGTCGTTTTCGGGACATACGTAGACCGAGCCCGAAACGACCTTCGTACGGCAGAAGCCGCACTCTCCGCTGCGGCAGCCCGTCTCGATGCGTATGCCTGCCCTCTCCAGCGCCACGACCAGGCTCTCCGTGGCTTTGGCCTGGATCACATCCTCATGGATACCTCTGCGTACCGTGAGGTTAAAGGTCTTATCAGCCAGCTCCTTAGGATAGCCGGGGAAGGAGGTGATATCCTTTGCCTGACCGAAGACCTCAAATCTGATCCTGCGGGCGGGCGCGTCCAGCTTTTTAAGCTCCTCGCGCATAAACCTGTACATGGCCTGCGGTCCGCAGATCATATATGTGGTATCAGGCGCGGAGTATTTCCTGATGATATCGGCAGTGATAAAGCCTCTCTCGCCCTGCCAGCCGGGCTCGTCGCCCGAAAGCACATGGACAATATGGACTCTGTCGCTCTTTATCGCGTCAAGCTCCTGCTTCATGACAATATCGTCAGACGAAACGGAGCCGTAAAGGATCGTAAGGTCTATCGGCAGCTTTCCGTCTGCGACCTCTTTTGCCATAGAGGCAAAGGGAGTGATCCCCACGCCGCCTGCGAGCGCCACGACATGTCCGGCGTCGCGCAGACTCTCCCAGTAAAACTGTCCGCAGCCGATAAGTCCCCTGAACCTGTCGCCGACCTTTACGGAATCATTGATAAAGTCCGCGATAAAGCCGTCGCCCTTTGAGCGCCTGACCGTGATCTCGACAAAGCCCCTGCCCTCTCTGGCCTGATACGGCGCCGAGCTGATGGAGTACGGACGCGAGATCACGCTTTCTCCTATCTCAAAATCCAGGACCATATACTGTCCGGCGTAGAAAAACGGGAGCTTTTTGCCGTCCGCTCTCTCAAATCTGACGGTCTTTGCCGTCCTGCACGCATCGCGCACCTCGGTGACCACCAGATCGAGCTTGCCCGGATGCCACTCGCGGACCACATCCGCTATCGGGTCGTTCTTTTCGGGTACGGGCGAAGCGTTTTCAAACGCAGCAAGCCTGGCCTTTGTGACTCTGGAGGCGCCGGTCACATCCTTTAAAAATCCCTTTATCTTCATTTTGCTGCCTCCTCTGCCATAGTATCCAGAACATTCTTTGCAGCCTTGCGGCCGTTTGTGACCTGAGGTCCCATGCCGTCGCCCGAAATAGCGTGAGCTCCCGAGAACTCCAGATGGCGTATAAATCTCTCCGCCTCCGCAGTCTGGAGCCTGGCTATGATATGATCCTCCATTGTGTGGGCATAGCCGTAGATGCAGCCGTTCCAGGCGTTTGTGTAGCGGTTTACGGTCATGGGCGTCTCGATGACGACCTCCAGCACATGATCGAGCAGATTCGTGCCGAAATAAGCGGACATATCATCTATGAGCTGCTTTGCGACGCGGTGCTTGACCTCATCGTAATCCTCTGCCTTTACTGTCTTCCAGCCGTCCACTCTGGGCAGGACCGTTACCGAGAACGAGCAGGTCCCCTCGGGAGTGCAGCCGGGATTGCCGTAATTATGGCAGATACAGGTGAGATACTTGTACGGGCCGAGCCCTGCGAGGTTTTCGTAGTGCGCGTCGGTGTCCATCGTATCGCCGCGGAAAATGCTGTAATCGCGGATATTCAGCTCCTGCGCGGGACGGTCGAGGATCATGATGACGGAAAACGCGGTGAGGCTGAGCCTGCGTCCGTTTACCATCCTGAGCGCCTTTTCCGGGACCTCCGAAGCCGGCTCGATCATCGACGTATAGACCTTGTTGGGGTATGCGGACGAGATCACGTAGTCGGCGTGGATCTCGTCGCCCCTCGCCGTGCGTACTCCGTATGCCCTGCCGTCCTTTACGAGGATCTTGTCCACCTGCTGGCGGTACTCGATCTGGACGCCCATCGCCTCGGCTCTCTCGGCCATCTTGAGCGACATCTCATGGCTGAACTTCAGCGGTATGTACGAGCCGTAGCCGACATAATCCGCCATCAGCACGGAATAGATCGTAAAGGGCAGCTCGCTGAAGCCCGAGCCGACATATATCCAGTAAGGCGCGAGCAGATCCTTTGCTTTCTGCGGCAGATCAAAGGTGTCCATGACCTCCGCGGTGGTATAGCCCGCCGTCTTGACAAAGGCCTCGTGCTTTATCAGCATCTTCGCCTTGCTCATGGGGTGGATCGAAAGCTCGTTTACCGAATCGAACACGGTATTGCACAGATTAAGGAGCCTGAGGACTTTATCATAGGTTCCCGGGACGACCTCGTCGATCTCCTTTGCAAAACGCTCCAGACCCGGATGCAGAGTTACCTCCACGCCGGGGAAGGAAGCGTGATAGGCCTCGGGGACCTTCAGCCAGTCTATATCGACTCCCATATCATCAAAGAACTTGCCGACCTTCAGGCGGTTGTCCTTTGAACCGATACTCATCATCTCATGGAGCGCGGCCTCTATCTCAATACCGCCCCTGACAAAGCTGGTGGCGATGCCGCCGGGCAGATTGTGGCGTTCGAGCACGAGCACATCCTTGCCCTTGTCGGCGAGCATCAGCGCCGATGACAGCCCCGCCAGCGCTCCTCCGATGACTATTACATCATAGTGATCCTTGTAGAATTTCATGTTTTTATCATCCTTTGGACATAGTTTGAGAGGGGCGGGTACTGCCCCTCTCGAAAACAGCATTTAGAAGAAACGCTCTACCAGCTCGCGGCTGTACTCGGCTGTCTCATCCATATCGCCGAAGCTCATGACCTCGCCTGCGTAGTAGGTGTCGTACTTGCCCTGCATGGCCTCGACCTTCTCGTACCAGCCGTCGGCGTAGTCCTTTGAGAATACATGAGGGAAGTAGTAGACGCTCCACTCATTTACCACGTTTGTGGCGGGATTCTTCATGGTCTTAAGATCGTCCAGCACCATCTGCCTGCACTTGTCATAAGGCACCTCGGGCTGATCCTTGTGCTTGCGGAGCGCGTAGGTCGTGATGACCTGATCCTTGGTATCTCTCCAGCGGCGGTAGTAGACCATCAGATGGCCGAGCCTTTCGGGATGCATATTGTCGAAGACGTAGTAGCTGATCTCGGGATGATCCTCGGGCTTTGTCTCCACAGCCAGAACGTCGTAGCGCTCGTAATCGATCTTGGAGAAAAGCTCCTTCTCGTCGTCCTTCGCGTCAAAGTAATCGACCATGCCCTTCTGTCCGTCCGCGCGCTGATCGGGGATGTAGAGAGGAGCGGTAACGATGATCTTGTCGTATTCCTCGACCTGTCCGTTAACGGTGACGTATACCTTGCCGTCTTTTCTCTCGACCTTCTCGATGGTGCTGTTTAAGCGGGCCGGATGCTTTAAGTGGTCGTTGAGCTGCTCCCAGATGTACTGGGTGCCCTCTTTCCAGGTCCACAGGTTGATCTTCACGAAGTTCATGCAGGTCTGGAAATCCAGATATTTCAGGACATAGGCAGCGGGGATCTCATCGAAATAGCCGTAGCCGAAAGAGGTGAACGGTCCGATCCAGATATCCTGGGTCAGCTCGACGCCGTTAAGCTTGCAGAATTCGTTGAAGGGCAGCGCGAGATCCTTAAGGTTGGGGTTCTCGCCGGATACCGGCTCGCGCTTCGCGCTGCGCTGGCTGAAGCCGTCGTAGCGTCCCTCGGAAACTCCGCGGTGGCCGTTTACGTCGTAGCCCTGATACTTTGTCTCGAGGATCTCTCCGAGCTTTTTGACCTGTTTCTTCATCTTCAGAAGGCGCGGGATCTTAAGGATGTTCTTTTTCGGCTCGAAAGGCTCGATGATATCTCCCTTTGAATTCTTGTAGTTGCGGTTGAGCTTGGGACCGTCGTGGGTGATGCCGCAGAATTCCTCAACGTCATGAACGGCATAGTATGAGGGGACTCCCATGATGGCGCCCATCTCATAACGGCGGCCGTTGTATGTGGGGCTCCAGCACTTGCCGCCTACGCGGTCAAGACGCTCGAGAATGGTGTAATTCTCGTAGCCCTTCTTTTCCAGATACATGCCGGCAGAAAGTCCTGCGGGGCCTCCGCCGACGATGCAGATACGTGTGTTTTTGTCCATGATTTAAATGCCTCCTGAGTGACAATTATTTGACAATGTTCATTCTACTACTTTTGTTTCTGTAATTCACTATCTATTTTGTTTTTTTGCATGAAAAAAACGGCGCATTATCAGCCGCCGTTTGAATAAATGCGCGGTACGCAGCGCAACCTCCCCGCAGGGCCGTCAGCGCTCAGTACGTGATATTCATTCTGAACACCCGCCTGCCGCACTCGCCCTGTATAAGGCAGATATCGCCCTCGGCTCCCAGCGAGAGATCGAGCCTGTCTCCGAGCCTGGCCTCGCTGTGGTACTCGCAGATGATACGGCGCGGCGTCTGCTTCCCGTAATGCGGGTAAAGCATATCGACAGCCAGGTCAAAATACCTGGTATTGTTCATATGCCCGTTGAGATCCAGCACGGAAGGCGTGACGACGCAGGCAGAATGCTCCGTGACGGGGCAGAGCCTCGGCGAAGAAGGCAGTGGCGGATCATCGGGTCCGTTTTCTCCCTCGATATGGACTCCGGCTTCTTCCGGAAAGACCGCTCTGCGGGTATCCCGGTCCATCAGGGCCCAGAGAGACGACGCCGTGACCAAAGGCTCCCCGTCACTTGTCTCAAGCCTGAAAAACCTCGGAAAGATCACGTGCATGGTCCTGCCCGGCCAGCTCCTCAGCACGACCTCTTCATCGTACTCCGGGAGCCTGGCGATATCCGCCCGCCACTGGGTCACGATCCACAGCAGACCGCGGTCGAGGGTCTTTTCACGGCCCATGCCCAGAGCCTCGGTGTGCCGTATGGCAGCCTCCTGGAACCAGGAAAAAAGCTCCGAGAGCCGAAGCTTTCTCTCCGAGTCGCAATGCGCCGACAAAAGTCTGTATTTTTTCGTGTCGGCCGGGCTCATGCGATCCTGCTTCCGATCGCGTCCACCACATCGCCGAAGGTGGAGAGCTTCTGCCACTGGCGGTTGGGGATACGGACGTCGTATTTTGCCTCGAGGCGGCAGATCACGAGCGTAAAGCCCATGGAATCGATGGCCGTATCGGTATTGATAACGGTATCGTCCGCAAGCTCGGTGCCCTCAAGCTCCGGGACACATTCGTAGATGGTCTCTTTTATTCCTGCTGCAAGTTCTTCTCTGGTCATATATATCTCCTGTAGTTTATTGTTCCTGTTTATCTGCGGTATTCCGGTCCGCCCTCCCCTACTCACCTACCAGCCGGCTGATCTCATAGCGCTTCAGCTTGCCTGTGGCAGTACGGGGCAAAGGCCTGTCGGTAAAAAATATCTCGCTTATCTGTTCGCTGCGCGAATAGTTCTCCATGACCGGCCTTATCTGCTGCATGACGAGACTCCTGTCTCCCACGCCTGCGTTGACTATCAGCGCCGGGCGTCCCTTTGAGAGCACAACGCAAAGCTCGCCGGTACCCAGAGCCTTTGCGAGCGCCGCCTCGTACTCCGGCAGAAAGATCTTTGAGCCTGAGGAAAGCACCAGGATATCTTTCTTGCGCCCCGTGATATGAAGTCTTCCCTCGGTATCTATCTGACCCAGATCCCCGGTATGCAGCACTCCATCCTTAAGGACTGCTTCCGTCTCCTCGCGGCGGCCGAAATAACCCTTCATCATGGTCGTTTTGCTCTCTACCAGCACCTCGCCGTCATCAGCTACACTGACCCTGAAATCAGGGCAGATGCTCATGGCATAAGGGTCGCTGCCCGTGCTGAGCGCTATGCCCGACGAGGTCTCCGTCAGCCCGTAGCCGAACGATACCCGTCTGCCGCCCCCGCCCGCCTCGCGCAGAACCTGCGGCGGGCACTCTCCCGCTCCGACAAGTATGAGCGAAAGCTCGGGATTGAGCACGCGCGCCTTTATGCAGTAGCCCAGAAGCAGCGGGACCACCGACACAGCCGTAGGTCTGAAGAAATCATAGTCGTCGCCGTAGTGCCTCATGCCCCTGCCCACAGCGACGGATGCCCCGCACTGAAGCGCCCAGAGCAGCCCGCAAACGAATCCGAAGACGTGGTTCAGCGGCAGCTGCAGAAGCAGGACGTCGTCCTGTTTTAACGGCATCAGCGAGGCGCCGTTCCAGGCGCTGGCGCACAGCGAGGATTCAGAGAGCAGGACAGCCTTTGACCTGTCCGTGGTGCCAGAGGTAAAGAAAAGTATCTCTCCCCTTTCGCCCTCTCCTTCGGGGCAAAGATATACCCCGAGTTCTTCCTCCAGCTCCGGGTCCGTGCACACACAGTCCGCCCCGACCTGCCGAAGGAGCGAAGCCAGTGTGGACTCGGGCAGGTTCTCATCGAGCATGGTGATCCTCGCCCCTGCCTGCGCGGCGGCCATAATATCAACAATGTACCTGACACCGCCTTCTCCCGGAAGAAAGGCCACGCTCTTCTTTCCGGCGAAGTCCAAAGCCCTCGCGGAGACGGATTCTCTGAGGGCACCGTAGGTCATGACGCGCTTCGTTCCGCCCTCTTCGTATATGAGAGCAGCGGAATCGGGAGCCAGATCCGCGTAGTGTCCAACCATTTCCGCAAATGATCCGAATCTCATTTCCTTGTCACCTCTCCCGTAATATGCTCGATCGTAATATCAAAGGATCTCGCGATCTCGTCGTCTATGATCTGAGCCCTGCGGGCGCTGTCGGTAACGAGCACCGTGCGGGAGTCTCTCTGAAGGCATGGGTGAAAGAACACCCTCGGCTCCATCGTCGCGGTATCGACCGCCACCTCAAAGAGACAGGTCTCGCGTTCCTTTGTATTGAACCAGAAATTACCCATACTGTATATGACAGGCTTACCGCCGACATATTCTATGCCCTGAAGGATATGCGGATGAGCGCCTATGACCGCGTCCGCGCCGGCCTCGACGTAAAGCGCTGCCAGCTCCTTTTGCTCCGCGTCAGGCGTCTCCTGCATCTCTGTGCCCCAGTGCACGAAGACGAAGCAGAAATCGCTGTTTTCCGAGGCGGTGCGGATCGCGTCAAGCGTCTCCTCCGGCTCGCGTGTGTTCAGCACGCCGGGCGTATCCGCCGTTGCGGCTCTGGTCATTCCGAATTCCGAGTCTCCTTCCTTTTCCACGGACGTAGCCGCAACTATGGAAAAGACCTTTCCCTCTACCGTAAAATATGCCGCCTTCTTTGCAGCGGCCAGATCCGCTCCCGCGCCGACGTGAGGGATCCCCTCACGGTCCAGCACGTCTATCGTATCAAGGAGCGAGACCTCGCCCCAGTCAAAGGCGTGATTGTTTGCAAGCCCGACGACATCGACTCCCAGACGAGTGAGATTGGCAACTCTTGAGGGGTCCGCGCGGAAGGTCCAGTGCTTGCCCGCCGTCGGAGTGCCCCTGTCGGTGTATGTAAACTCGTTGTTGAGCATAAAGACGTCGGCGTCTCTCATAAGCGAGAGCAGATCGTCGGAAAAGACCCTGGTGATATCTCCTCCGTAGGTATTATCCAGCACAGACATGATGGACATGGCGACTCCGTCTCCGCCCTCCTCGGCCTGGGTAAAATCGCCCGCGAAGCGGAAAACCGCCGTGCCGTCGCCAGGGAGCGCAGGGCCGGTCTCATCGGATCCGGAGGTCGGCGCGTCAGTCCGGCCAGTCACCTCTCCTCCCGAGATATCGAGGATTATCCCTCTGCCGTCAGGCGTCACCTCCGGAGCGGAACCCGTCCCGGCGGATGCATCCGTACTCTCCCCTCCGCAGGCGCAGGCCTGCAGCATGAGAAGCAGCGATATCATCAGGATCAGTACTCTTTTCAAAACCAGCTCTTTCCGCGGGATATAAGGGCAGTTCTCAGCCTTTCCCGCCTTCCGTAATATATCTGTCTATCGCCGCGGCCGCTTTCTTGCCGGCGCCCATGGCCAGAATGACCGTAGCCGCGCCCGTCACGGTATCTCCGCCTGCGAAAACTCCGGGTCTGCTCGTCTCTCCGGTCTCCGGATCGGCGACTATGCACCCTCTGCGGTCCGTCTCCAGATCGTGAGTCGTCCTGCTTATCAGCGGGTTCGGCGACGTGCCCAGCGCCATTATCACGGCGTCTGCCTCAAGCTCAAACTCCGATCCGGGGATCTCTTTCGGCCTGCGCCTGCCCGATGCGTCGCTCTCGCCGAGCTCCATGCGTATACATCTGACGCCGCGGACGAAACCGTTCTTGCTGCGGTCCTCATTTCCCTCAGTACCGAGGATCTGAGTTGGCGCAGTCAGGAACATGAACTCGACGCCCTCTTCCTTCGCATGCTCTATCTCCTCTTTACGGGCCGGCATCTCCTCCTCACCGCGTCTGTAGAGTACGGTGACGCGGCCGGCACCGAGGCGCATGGCGCTGCGCGCGGCGTCCATGGCCACGTTTCCGCCGCCTACGACGGCCACCCTCGAAGGCCTCAGTATCGGAGTGTCCGAATCCTCCCTGTACGCCTTCATAAGATTTACTCTCGTGAGGAACTCATTTGCGGAAAAGACGCCCTTGAGCGATTCTCCGGGTATTTTCATAAATGAGGGAAGCCCCGCGCCGGTACCTATGAACACGGCCTCAAAGCCTTCTTCCTCCAGCAGCTCGTCTATGGTGATCGAACGACCTACTACGACGTTTGTCTCGATCCTGACTCCGAGAGCCCTCAGCGTATCTACCTCGCGGGCCACTATGGCCTTTGGAAGGCGGAATTCCGGGATGCCGTAGACCAGCACGCCGCCGGGTACGTGAAGCGCTTCGAAAACGGTGACGTCATACCCTTTCTTTGCCAGATCTCCCGCGCAGGTAAGTCCGGACGGTCCGGCGCCCACGACAGCCACCTTATGGGCGTTTACCGGCTGTTTTTTCACGCTTTCACTGCCGTGGGCCACGTGCCAGTCCGCCACAAAGCGTTCCAGCCTGCCTATGCCCACGCTGTCGCCTTTCATGCCTCTGACGCAGTATTTCTCGCACTGTCTCTCCTGGGGGCATACACGCCCGCAGACCGCAGGCAGCGAGCTGTCCTCGTGGATGATATGATAGGCTTCTTCAAACTCGCCCTCGGCGACCTTCGCGATAAAATCAGGAATACGGATTCCCACCGGACAGCCTCCGGTGCACGGGCGGTGCCTGCAGTTCAGACACCTCTTCGCCTCCGCCACAGCCATTTCTTCCGTATATCCGAGCGTTACCTCATCGAAATTACGCCTTCTTATATCCGGGTCCTGGCTCGGCATCGGCGTCCTGACAGGGTTCATATCCGCCATTTACTCCACCTCCTTTTTCAGAAGGTTGCAGGCCTCGTCATAGGCATGCCTTTCAAACTCGCCGTATATATTACCGCGGCTTATCGCCTCGTCAAAATCCACCAGATGTCCGTCAAAATCGGGGCCGTCCACGCAGGCAAATTTCGTCTCGCCTCCGACGGTAAGGCGGCAGCAGCCGCACATTCCCGTACCGTCGACCATGATGGAATTCATGGAGACTGTCGTCTTTATGCCGTATTTCTTTGTCAGAAGGCACACGAATTTCATCATCAGCGGCGGGCCGATGCAGATGACCTCATCGTAAGTATTTCCGGCCAGGATCAGTTCCTCGAGGCCTGCCGTGACCAGTCCTCCCCGGCCGCTTGATCCGTCGTCCGTCATGACAGTAAGCAGATCGGAGGCCTCGGCGAATTCTTTTTCAAGTATGATCAGATCTTTTGTGCGGAAACCGACGACGCTGTGCACACAGCAGCCGCGTCTGTGCAGCTCCTGCGCGATGGGAAGCGCGATGGCGCACCCGAGTCCCCCTCCGACCACCGCGGCCTTTGAGAGACCGTCGAGCCTGGTCGGATTGCCCAAAGGACCCGTAAGACTGGCCAGTCTGTCGCCCTCGCGAAGCCGGTTGAGCTTCATTGTAGTTGCGCCCACTATCTGCACGATAACGTCCACCGTGCCGGCCTCTCTGTCATATCCGGCTATGGTAAAGGGCACCCTCTCGCCGTTTTCATCGACACGAAGTATTACAAACTGCCCGGGCTGTGCCTTGCCCGCGACATAGGGAGCATAAAATCTGAACCGTGTCGAAGAGGAGTTGAGCTCCTCGCGTTTTAATATCTCGTACATAATGATCTCCGTACTTATGGACAAACCCCGCAGGAATACCTGCGGGACACATATGAAAATACGGGCAGAGCTGTAAGCCGGGTTCTGTCGAGGATGATCATCTATCTAGGCTGTACGTTGCCGCACAGCTCGAGCGACCTACCCGGAAGCCGCCGGGCCGGCGTATGCTTCCTGCTTGGTCTTGCTTCGGATGGAGTTTACAATGCCCGCTCCGTTACCGGAGACGGCGGTAGTCTCTTACACTGCCATTTCACCCTTACCCCGTAAGGGGCGGTATACTTTCTGCTGCACTGGTCGTCGGGTTACCCCGCCCGGACGTTATCCGGCATCCTGCCCTGTGAAGCCCGGACTTTCCTCTCCTCCCGAGGGAGCAGCGATCATCCGCCCTGCCCGTATCTGTTCTGATATTTACTTTTATACTCTATCATAACACAGTCTCTCCCGCAAGAGGGCTTGTTATACCGAAACAATGCGGCTGATATGCGAAAACCTACTGTTTCTTAAGAAAGATCGAATCCAGCCCCAGTGTGATGCGGTCCTCCTTCAACAGCCTGCCGACCGCGCGCTTGAAGGCCGCCTTGGACAGGCCGAGTTCGGCCTTTATCTGCTCGGGCGAGGCCTTATCGGTAAAGGGCAGCTCGCCGTCGTAGCTTTTTATGACCGAGATGACCTTTTCCGCGTCATCCTCCATCTGGGCATAGGCTTTCTTGCGCCACGAGAGATCGAGCTTGCCGTCAGGCCTTACGCGAAAGACTCTGGCGCTTATCTCGTCTCCCACCCGGATGCGCTCGTAGAGCTCCTGGGAGGGGATCATCCCGAAATACCTGCCGTCCACTGCGACAAAGGCTCCGAGCTCCTTTTTGATCTCATACACAAGGCCTCTGACCTTGTCGTTTTTCTGGTATCCGGAGGCAGGCGAAAGACGGCTGTAGATATGCATGGATGCCGCGAGCCTGCCGCTGCGGTCAACGTACATGATGACAGGAATCCTCTCTCCCTCTCTCACTTTTCGGGTCTGCTCCTTAAAGGGAAGAAACAGCTCCTTCATTAGCCCCCAGTCGAGAAAAGCGCCGATGTCAGTGACCTGCGATACCGTCAGCACGGCAGCTGAGCCGACCTCGATGGGCGGCGTTTTTACAGTAGCTATCGGGCGGTCCTCCGAGTCTTTGTAAAGGAAGACCTCAATCTCATCCCCCTCCGAAAGTCCCTCGGGGACCTCTGATG
>JAFSTX010000051.1 GCA_017445585.1 Lachnospiraceae bacterium | reverse complement strand
GGTTAGTCTGTTCCCACATCCGGCTTCCTTCAGATCCCATCTCACGGTGGGCACCCTTGCCTTCGGCTGTATCCTTCCCACTACCGGGCGGATTCGGGACTTTCACCCATTAGAAACGTGCGCCGCCGGGCGCACCATAAAAAAACGGAGCAGTTTGTCAGATGACAACCGCTCCGCTGATTATTCCGATCAGTGATGTGCCTTCGAAGTTTTCCGACGAATCGCCTTACCGAGCTCGAACACCGGTATAGATGTCACTGCCAGGCCTGCGCAGATCGCCAGTTCCTGCATATCCACAGTACCGGGCGCTATCCCGAAGAAAGCCTGCAAGCCCGGGACATAGACCGCTGCCAGAGTCAGGGCAATCGTCACAAAGCTCGCACCAAGCAGCCACCAGTTAAAGTGCGTAAACATGTGTCCGCCAAAGATCGATTTTGTACGTGAGCGCATATTCACCGCGCAGAGCATCTCGGCAAAATTCACCGTGATAAAGGTCATTGCGATGGCATTCACACAGAACGTGCCGTCCAGGACTCCGGTCAGACTGCCGTATTCCATATGATAGCCGATGAAATACGCCGACATCTCAACGATGGCCAGATAGATTCCCTGCCATACCATATCAAAGCCCATACCTCCCGAGAAGATGCCTTCGCTCGAGGAACGCGGGCGGCGCGTCATCAGATCGCCTTCGGCTTTTTCCATACCGAGCGCCAGGCCGGGCAGTGAATCCGTCACCATATTGATCCAGAGCAGATGCACAGGCTGCAGGATGGTAAAATTCAGCATCGAAGCGAGGAACATGATCAGCACCTCGCACAGGTTAGTGGAAAGCTGAAACTGCAGAACCTTAAGTACGTTGTCGTAAATCTTGCGGCCCTCTTCCACCGCATTGACTATAGTGGCGAAATTATCATCGGCCAGTACCATGTCAGCGGCGCCTTTTGTAACATCCGTGCCCGTGATGCCCATGCCGATACCGATATCAGCCGACTTGATGGACGGAGCGTCGTTCACGCCGTCACCGGTCATGGCAGTGACATACCCCAGCGTACGCCAGGTATTGACTATACGTGTCTTATGTTCAGGCTGAACTCTGGCATATACGCTGTAGCGCGGTACCACAGTCAGCAGCTCTTCGTCCGTATATTTGTCAAGTTCGGCGCCGACTACAGCTTCCGACTCATCGCTGATGATACCGAGGTCACGGCCAATGGCAATCGCGGTGTCCCTGTGATCACCCGTGATCATGATCGGTCTCATGCCTGCGCTGCGGCACTGTCTGATAGCCTCATAGACCTCGGGACGGCAGGGATCCATCATACCGAGGATGCCGATAAATGTAAGATCCGCCTCCAGATCCTCGGGCTCCGAGCTCTCCGGAGCTTTTGTATAATACTTATATGCCGCTCCGAGCACTCTCAGCGCCCTGTCGGAAAAGTTCTTTGACATTTCCAGAACTTTTGCGGCAAGTTCGGCAGTCATGGGGACCACTTCGCCGTGTCTCAGAATGCCCGTGCATTTTTTGAGCAGTTCATCGGTCGCTCCCTTGGTGAACTGGACGATGCGGCCTCCGTCCTCATGTACGGTGGACATCATCTTCCTCTGCGAGTCAAAAGGCGCCTCGTTTATGCGCGGACACGTCTCATCCAGCTCGTCCTTGTAAAGCTTGAGATCGTGCGCATGATTAACGAGAGCGGCCTCTGTAGGCTCGCCCACCGCCTCGTGCATTCCCAAGCCGCGCTTTGCGTCATTGCAGAGAGCCATGGCTTTGGCCAGAAGTATGGGGTCGTCAGTGTAAGTATCCACGACGGTCATTTTATTCTGTGTCAAAGTACCCGTCTTATCCGTACAGATGATCTGTGTGCAGCCAAGCGTCTCCACCGCTGTAAGCTTGCGGATCAATGCGTGGCGGCGGCTCATGGCGGTAACGCCTATTGACAGTATGATCGTCACAACTGCCGGCAGACCTTCGGGAATGGCCGCAACCGCGAGCGCGATCGCCGTTACAAAAGTATTGATCGAGGCGGCGCCCAGAAGCTCCCAGGAGAAGGCGCCCTGATTGCCGAGGATCGCACGCATCAATCCGACGACAAAGACTACCGCGCAGATGATGAGTACAAGTTTTGTCAGAAAACGTGACAGCTCGGACATGCGTTTCTGCAGGGGAGTCTGCTCCTGTTCTGCTGCCGAGAGCACGTCGGCGATCCTGCCCATCTCGGTATCCATACCGGTGGCGGTGATCACCGCACTTCCCCTGCCGTAGACCACGGTCGATCCGCTGTAAAGCATGTTTTTGCGGTCGCCGAGCGGGATCTTGCCTGCATCATCGCGGCACATCAGCACGTCAGTGATCTTGTTTACCGGAAGCGACTCACCTGTAAGCGCGGATTCCTCGGCTTTGAGGCTGTGGCTGTCTATGATGCGGCAGTCCGCAGGCACGGCGTCGCCGGCCTCAAGGATTATCACGTCGCCAACGACGAGCTCTTCGCTCTTTATCACGCACATCGTGCCGTCGCGAAGGACCTTTGACGTGGCTGCGGTCATCTCCATCAGCGCGTCCATCGCGGACTCCGCCTTGCTCTCCTGCACAAGGCTCATGACCGTATTGATCACTACCACGGCAAGTATGGCAAAGACGTCGATAAAGTCGGAGACCGAAGGGTCGCCGCCTGTCTCGAGTACCGTGACGACGGTCTGCACTGCCGTCGCGGCAATCAGCATGATGATCATCGGATCCGCAAGCGAGCGGATAAATTTTTTAAAGAGGCTCTCGTGCTCGGCTTCGCGGAGCTTGTTATGTCCGTTCTGTTCGAGTCTTCGAGCCGCTTCTTCAGATGTAAGCCCCTGTTCGGTGCTTTCCAGATCTTTCAGAACCTTTTCTTTTTCTTCAGTACAGTAATCCATTGTTTTCTCCCGATATATGCTCTGCACTCAGGCAGCTTCGTTTTTGACTGCACCATAAAATGTAAACAGCAGCAGTACGTAGCACACGGTCTTAGGCAGCATCAGCATCCCCAGGATCGGCAGGGCACCTGCAAAGACCGCCACAGGTATATAAAAGAGGAATGACAGCGTCACATACAGCCAGATATGGCGAAAACGACGGTCGGCATTCCTTTTTTTGTAATAAAGCAGTACGATCAGGATGCCGAGCAGCACGAATGGCACGTTGCGCAGAATCCCCCAGAGCATGCCGTTCTCGTTGGCGAGCCAGCCGTTCTGCGGAAAAGCGCACAGCCCGAAGCGCAGCACCGTCAGAGCCCATATGCACACCGTCAGCGTACGATCCCTCTCCTTGCGGTAGTAGCCCAGCCAGATATAATACATGAACACATAGAAGACGGTCATGGTCAGCGACGTGACCAGCTTGCCGATTCCGAGTGCTGCCGTAAAATCGCCCTCCGCAAAATAATTCATCACACGCGGCACCAGATGGAATGCATCACCCAGCCCCAGAACAAGAGCGGCGGTCCCCATGAGCCTGCCCGTGCGGTTCTTCGCTCTGACCAGCATGGCGACACCCAGCACAACCGCCGTCAGCAGATACAATATGTCAAAAGCCGATTCTCCATATTTCATGGCGTTCCTCCTGCCTAAAACCGGGCCAATCCTGTCGTCCTGGTCTGATCGTCCAGTCTGATCGTCCGTTTTGATCATCCCGTATAGTATTTCATCCGATTCGATAGTCTGCCACAAATCCGCCTCAAAGTCCATACTCCCAAGCAAGAAATAATCATTCCCTTTCGAAAACCGTGTGCACGCAGCAGTCTGCTTCTACGAGAGATTCAGATTCGAATCCAAACTAAAAGAGGCCCCTTACGGGACCTCACAGAGCGGAGAGGATGGGATTCGAACCCATGCGCCCTTGCGGACAAACGGTTTTCAAGACCGCCTCGTTATGACCACTTCGATACCTCTCCAAGTGCCCTGATAATTTATCACAACCCACCCTTATTGTCAATAATTTCCCGCTGTATGGCGAATGTGTTATTATATGTCCTGAATCAATCTATAATGTGTTATTATATATCCGGAAGCGATCCACAGTATGTTGTTGAAAAAAGGAGGCAATATGACAATCCAGGAAGCAATACGGGCCAGACATTCGGTCAGGGCATACAGAGAAGAAAGCATAGGTGCGGACACCCGCAGACAGCTTGACGATTACATCTCAAAGATCAACGGGGAAAGCGGCCTCCATATCTTTGTCAGATACGGTGATAGGGAAGGCTTCGACAGCAGACTGGCGCACTACGGAAGCTTCAGAAATGTGGCGAACTATATAGTACTTGCCGGCAAAAAAGGCGAAGATTTCGAGCAGCGCTGCGGATACTACGGCGAGAAGGCTGTGCTCTTTGCACAGCAGCTCGGACTCAACACCTGCTGGGCGGCGCTCACCTTTAACAAAAAAGCTGTTCGCGCGCTGATCCCGGACGCCGAGACACTGTGTATGGTGATCGCGCTCGGATATGGCCAGAGTCAGGGAAACGCCCGCAGGAGCAAAAAAGCCGCCGACGTAACAGAGACTGGCTTTCCGGCGGATCTCCTGCCCGGAGTAGAAGCAGCCCTGCTGGCGCCCACGGCTGTTAATCAGCAGAAATTCTTCTTTTTTATGGAAGATGGCGAACCGACGGTCAAAGTAAAGGGATTAGGTTCTTACTCAAAAGTCGATCTCGGCATCGTCGCCTGTCACTTTGATGCGGTCACAGGCAAAAGGATCAGAATAAAATAGAAACAGTTCTTCAGCCCGGTCACTCTATGGTCAGGATATCGGCAAAGCCCGTGATCTCAAAGACCTCGCTGATGGTCTCGTTCGCGTTCGTAACCTTCATGCTGCCCTGAGCGTTCATGGTCTTCTGCGCAAATAGCAGGACACGGAGGCCGGCGGATGAGATGTACTCCAGATCCTTAAGATCAAATGTCAGAGAAGTTACTCCGTCGAGGCTGCTCTTAAGCGTCTGCTCCAGCTCCGGAGCAGTCATCGTATCAAGTCTGCCCTCAAGTGCGATAGTCAGGGCGTCTGCATTCCTGGTAGTATTGATGTTCATATGTTTTCTCCTTATTTAAAATTTCTTAAAAACGATCATTTCCACATTCTTGTCCGCGATACCCACCTGTACCTCGTCGGCGAGATTCGCGATCACTGACTTCTCAAGCTCGTCCCAGTTCTCTTTGGGGGCACGTCCTTCCTGAACAGCGCTCTTGTACTGGTTCAGGGACCAGAGTCCGGCAGCAGCGACTGATACGGTGCCCAGATCCATTCCGGCAAATGACAGACGGTCGACATAGATATTTGAGAACTCGCCGTCTATCGGCTCGAGAAAACGTTCAAACACATCCCGGAGCTTGCCCATGACTCCCTTTGCCGCAATGTTCTCGCCTGTAGTGGAGGCAGAAAGGAGCTTGCTTCGCATCTCGGAATTCATCGCAGCCTGTGCCTTCAGATGGAGGCGCGTAATCCCGTCTTCATCATCGATCCAGAATTCAGCCTCCCTCTCTCCTGTCAGAGCCTGCATCATACCCATCATTTCCTCGGTGAGAAGATGAAGATGGATTTTGCCTTTGGCTGACAGAGATTTGAAAACCGCGACTCTGTCTGCCTGATCGAGCGCTTCGTTATAACCATCGCCCTCGCTCGTTACATGAATAACATCTGATCTCATGTTATTACCCCTTTGTGAGTTGTTTTGCCTTCGCGATCTGTCCGGGGAAACCGATCACAGATGCCTTTTGCGAAATTTAGTATATTATAATGTTTTTCCTGCGTTCGCGCAACCGCCTAAAGAAGAAAGATGCGGCAGACGCGCCGAAGAAAATGAGCTGCATATCAAAGGAAACGTGCCGCACACCGAAAAACGTTCCGCTACTTTTCGCTGCCTATGGCAATGACGGCGCACCATACCTCTCCCGCGCCGGCTTTGGCAAGGACCCTGGCGCAGGCCGAAAGCGTGCTCCCGGTAGTATAGATATCATCCACCAGAAGGATGCACCGATAGCCCGCAGTCTCCTGTGCTGCCTGAAGTGAGGAAGCGATGTCCCTGGCACGCCCTCCCGCGGACAGACCTTTCTGCTGCTCGGATGGCTTTACCTTGGTCAGCAGATCCTCGCGCATGGGGACAGAGAGCGCCGCTGACAGATGTCTGCCGATCTCGGCGGCCTGATTATAGCCCCTCTCATACCTGCGGCTGCTGTATACCGGGACCGGCACTATGACGTCCGCCCTTACAGAGCGCAGCTGCCCGCCGCGCACTTCCATAAACCTCTGCACATAGTACTCAGCATATTCGCGGCGGCCGCCGTTCTTGAAACGAAGAAGCGATCCGCGCGCGGTATCATCATAATTAAATAGCGCAAAGCACCTTGAAAAAGGTTTCGGATACTTCTCGCAGTCGCTGCAGTATTCCCGTTCCCGGTCCGAGATCTCTTTGCCGCAGCGCATACAGGTCGGCTCTTCTACGACGGAAAACCGCCCTTCGCAGGTGCTGCAGATCAACCGCCCCGGTCTGTCCACTGCGTCATGGCATGCCGGACAGCGCCTCGGATAAATAATGTCCGCAAGTCTTACTCCCATTCCGGAACCTCACGGATGCACTGCGCAAGGCCGCTGTAACGCCTCTGCTCTTCGTCGTTTTCCGCCATGGACAAAAAAGTCTGCGTCGATCCGACTACACAAACGCATTTTCTGGCTCTGGTCACCGCAGTGTAGATAAGATTGCGGTTCATCAGGGGCCTCGGCCCGGTAAGAAGCGGGATGACCACGGCCGGATACTCGCTGCCCTGCGCCTTGTGGACCGTCACTGCATATGCGAGCTCCAGATCCTCTGTCTCCTTGAAAGGATAAGTCACTTCCTTTCCTTCGTCAAAGACCACCGTCATCTCTTCCGAGAACAGATTCATGGATCTGATGCGACCGATATCACCGTTGAAAATGCCCGTTCCCGCATCGACAGGGAGAGAATTCCTGCCGCGTACGACCCATTCGATCTGGTAATTGTTTTTGACCTGCATGACCTTGTCGCCTTCGCGAAAGATCCCCTGCGGAAAAAGGTGCTCCCTCTTGCCCGGCGACGGAGGATTGAGCGCTTCCTGAAGCACCTCGTTCAGATGAGTCACTCCCAGCGCACCCTTCCTCATGGGCGTCAGGACCTGTATATCATACGGGCCGGCGTGGACGTAGGAAGGCAGCTTGTCTCTCACCAGAGTGATGGTGCTCCCCACTATCCTGCCGTAATCTTCTCTCTTTACAAAGATAAAATCTCTGCTCTGCCTGTCCGGATCGATCTTCTCGCCGTCCAGGATCCGGTGCGCATAGAGCACTATATCTCCCGCCTCATCCTGACGGAAGATCCTCTTGAGCCTGACCGCGGGGACACGCCCTGACTCCAGCAGATCCTTAAGGACGTTGCCCGGGCCTACCGAAGGAAGCTGATCCGCGTCTCCCACCATGATAAGTCTCGCCCCTACCGGGACTGCCTTTATCAGAGCATTCATCAGGAAGATATCGACCATGGACATCTCGTCTATGATGATGACGTCGCCATCGAGCGGTTCGCTCTCGTTCCTGGCAAAGCGGACAGCACTCTCGCGTCGGTCATCCGGTGCGCCGGCGAATTCCAGCAGTCTGTGGATCGTGCTGGCGGCGCGGCCCGTAGCCTCTGTCATGCGCTTTGCCGCGCGGCCGGTAGGAGCAGCCAGCTGTATCTTCAGACCGTTTTCTTCAAATACGCGGATCAGCGCGTTGATCGTGGTCGTCTTGCCGGTGCCGGGGCCGCCTGTAATGACGGTCACTCCGTTGCCCACGGCGGTGATCACAGCGCTGCGCTGATCTTCATCAGCTTCAAAATCTCCGCTTTCCACCATCGAATCCAGGATTCGGTCTATCTCCGCCTCATCGACGTCGTACCTGATATCCAGATCCGCAAGCTTCCTCGCAACGCCCATTTCCATATAGTAGTAAGGCGCTGCGTATACTACGTCCCTGCCGTCGCGTTCACGTATCACGATCTTCTTGTCTATCACGAGCTCCGTAAGCCTGTCAGAGAGATCCATATCCTCAAATCCAAGGTTTCTTGCGGCCTCTCTCAACAGCACATCTTCCGGCAGATATACATGTCCGGCATCCACCGCAGAGAGCAGTGTATAGTAGATACCGCTCTTGATCCTGAAATCAGAATCCGGAGCAAAACCTGTCCGCTGCGCTATATCGTCCGCGATCTTAAAACCGATGCCTTCGATATCATCGGCAAGGCGGTAGGGATTGACCTGCAGCACGGAGTATACCTCACTGCCGTATTTGTCATATATCTTTACGGACATGGCCAGAGAGATGCCGTATTGCTGCAGATACATCATTGCCTGACGGAGCTCCCTCTTCTCCGCGACCTGCGCGGCTATACTCCTCGCTCCCTCGGCGCTGATTCCGCGTACCTGCACCAAAAGCTCCGGTTCCTCGTCCACGACTCTCAGCGTATCCTCGCCAAACTTCCCTACGATCCTCGCAGCCAGCGCCGGGCCGATGCCCTTGATAGCACCTGAGCCCAGGTACCTCTCTACTGCAAGAAGGTCCTCGGGCTCAGTGATCTCAAATGATTCGACTTTGAACTGCTCGCCGTAGACCGGATGGGTAATATAGCGTCCCGTACATCTCAGGGATTCGCCTTCGCTGATCCTGCCGAGATTGCCGGTGACCGTTACCGTATCTCCCTCCGTCGCGAGCTCCAGCACAGTGTAACCGTTCTCTTCATTCTGATATATGATGTGCTCTACGCACCCGGTCACTATTTCCTGTGCCATAAAAACTATCTGTCCTCTTTATCCTTTGCGGAATGCATAAATTCGATAAACTTACCGGTACCGGTGGCGACTACCGTAAGCGCGTCCTCCGCCACGATGGTGTTGATGCCGGTCTTCTCCTCGATCAGCTCGTCCAGACCCGAGAGCAGGCTTCCGCCGCCGGTCATGACTATGCCGCGCTCGTAGATATCGGCGGCAAGTTCCGGGGGCGTACGCTCCAGGACGTTGTGGACGGCTTCCACGATCTTCGCTGCCGGCTCGTTCAGGGCCTCGATCATCTCGTCAGACGTGACCGTCACGGTCTTGGGGAAGCCGGTGACAAGGTTCCTGCCGCGCACATCCATCGTGACGACCTCGGGTCTCGCATAAGCGCAGCCGATATTGATCTTGATCTCCTCTCCGGTGCGCTCGCCGATGAGCAGATTGTGCTTCTTACGAATGTATCTGATGATGGCCTCGTCAAAATCATCACCTGCCACCTTCACCGAAGTACTGACTACCGCTCCGCCCAGGGATATGACAGCGATATCCGTCGTGCCGCCGCCGATATCGACGATCATGTTTCCGTAGGCTTTGCCGATATCGATGCCTACACCTATAGCAGCGGCGACAGGCTCCTCGATGATGCTGACCTCACGCGCGCCGGCCTGATAGGTGGCATCCTCGACGGCCTTTTTCTCTACCTCGGTGGCGCCGCTGGGAATGCAGACGGCGATACGGGGCTTGCGAAGCGTCCGGCGGCCCATAGCCTTGCGGATGAAATATTTCAGCATCTTCTCGGTGATATCGTAATCGGATATGACACCCTGGCGAAGCGGACGGATGGCTACGATATTGCCGGGAGTACGGCCGATCATCTTGCGGGCTTCCTCGCCGATTTCCTTGATCTCATTAGCTTCGCGGTCAAAAGCCACTACCGACGGCTCCTTGAGCACGATGCCGCGCCCCTTTATATAGACCAGTACACTTGCGGTACCGAGATCAATACCCATATCCACTGACATTGAAAACATATCTCTTCCTCCTGTATATGAACGGCAGCGGGGCCGTTAACAGACATATATTAACCTATATATGATATATGAAAACAGCTCTTATTTCAATTTGATTTTTTCCCGTCATATCTGACTGCTTCTCAGCGGGGTTATTTCACCTGTAACGTCTGACATTCCTGCTTACACGCGCTCCGCGGCGTTTCCTGCGCCGGGTCCTGCCATTGATAAAGCGGAAAGCCAGCATTGCCAGAACAGCGAGCGAGAGCACCACGATGACCGCAATCATGATGAGTCTGAGCGCGGAACTGCGGGAGTCCTCCTGTTCCCGGTCAGTACCCTCGCCACGGTACGAGCCGTCTGTCAGGAAAGCGTAGGTGTCGTCGGATCCGGTATCCACCGTCAGAGGCGCACTGCCCGCGAGGTCCTGTCCGTAATAATAATTCACTCTGGCGATCTCGCCCGTGATGCCCGCGGAGCGGTTCCAGGAAAGGCTGCTGGTGAGCTTGTCGAAAGTCACGTCCTTTGGAAGCACGATGTAGCTGTCCGAAGGGATCGCGAGTGAGAGCAGGTCGCTGCTCAGGAACCCTCCGGTACTTTTGCTGACAGTCATCGACGGGTCAGCTTCGTTGATATTATAGATGGAATAATTATTGAATCCGTATTCAAAAAGCGTCTTGGTAGACGTGGCCCTCTCAGAACTGTCGTCACAGTTCAGCGTCACGCACACGAGATCCAGACCGTCTTTTGCTGCATAAGTCACCAGCGTGTATCCGGCCTTGCTGGTATAGCCGGTCTTGCCGCAGAGAGCATATTTGTACCGTCCGCTGCCCCGCAGCAGCTCATGCTTCATGGCCACACCGAAGGACTCGCTGTGTTTGTTTGTAGCAGGTACGGTATAGGAAGTCGTGGAGTTGATCTCGACAAAGACAGGGTTTTTGATCGCCTCAGCCATAATCAGCGCCATATCGCGGCAGCAGGTGTAGTGTTCGTCACTGTGCAGGCCGGAAGGATTTGTAAAATGCGTATTTACGCAGCCAAGCTCCTGTGCCCGCCTGTTCATCATATCCGCAAAGGCCTCGAGACTCCCCGCGACGTGCTCAGCCAGCGCTTGCGCCACTTCGTTCGCAGATGCGACAAGCATACAGTAAAGGCAGTCCCTGACCGACATCTGCTCGCCGTCCGTCCTGGCTATGCTGGAACTTCCGGCTTCCAGCTCGTGGGTGGCCCTGTACGAGAAAGTCACGATCTCATCGAGAGAGCAGTTCTCTATGACGAGCAGTGCGGTCATGATCTTTGTGATACTCGCGGGATAATGCTTCTCGTCAGCGTTCTTTGCAAAAAGCACCGTATTACTCTTTGCCTCGAGCAGTATGATCGACTCCGCGGACACGCTCGGACGCTCCGGGTACGACGTGATGCCGGTCACGTTCACAGGTCCCGGTACAGCCTCATCTCCCGCGGACTCAGTCCCTGTCTCCACCTGGCTTACGGCAAAGGCGTACTGCGGCAAGCCCGCTGTCATCAGCGCGGCCAGAAGACCGCACAGCCATCTTTTTATTCTCAAATTATTACCTCTGTGATCCATCTATCGTTTTTTTCCGAGTCTTCCAAGCCTTTTTGCCGCGAGATGTATCAATCCGATCAGACACAGCCCCGCAAGAGCGCCCCCGCAATCCAGCAGCACGTCCTGTACCTGCGCGCCGCGCCCGTCCGAGAAGATCTGTATGCTCTCATCGATCACCGCTGCCGCCATACAGCACAGGAAAGCAAATATCCTGCTGAAAAAACCTCGGCGGCCCAAGGTATGCAGCAGTTCACCGGTCAGCAGCCCGAGCAGCATGAATTCCGTGAAATGTGCCAGCTTACGCACCAGAAGGCCGGTGACACTGCCCTTTCCCACAAATAGCTCCAGCACCGGCTCCAGGAAATCCCTGACCGCACTGCTCTCCGCTTCAGAAACTGCCCCGCTCATCATCGAGTGGCCCCACATCACCGTCAGCAGAATACAGATCAGTATTATCAGTATGTTTCTTTTTTTACGGTTCATTTTTTTTGCGGCGTCTTACGCAGATCCTGATGCCGTCCTCCAGATACTCTTCGGAGAGTACGGTGCCCTTGCCCTTAAGCGCGGCGAGCTCGCCGCCCCTGCTGTATGGTATCACACTGACCTCCTCCACATATCCGCCGTATACCTCGTCGAGTATGACAGATCTGAGCAGTTCCAGAGAGTCCTCATCTCTGGCGCTGATAAACACGCCGGGGCTGACGCGCCCGTTCTCGCTGCGAACCGCGGGTGCGCGGCGCGGAAACGAGGCATCTTCCTTCAGATCGCATTTATTGTAAACGATGACCATGGGCACGTCCCCTGCACCGAGGTCTGCTATGGTCCGCGACGTCGTATCCATATGGTCCTTGTGATGCGGGTCGGAATAATCGATAACCTGAAGTATCAGGTCTGCCTCCTTCACTTCCTCAAGCGTAGATTTAAACGCCTCTACGAGACCCGTCGGAAGCTTCTGGATAAAACCGACCGTATCAGACAGCAGAAAATCATATCCGTACCCGCCGCTGATCCTGCGTACCGTCGTATCCAGTGTGGCAAAGAGCATATCCGCCTCAAATACGCTCTTTTTCTCATCGGAGCAGGCGCGTACAAAGGAGTTCATTATGGTGGATTTTCCGGCATTGGTATATCCTACCAGCGCCACAAGCGGGATGCCTGACGCCTGACGTTTCTTTCGCTGTGTCTGGCGTTCCCTCTCCACCACCTTAAGCTCACGGCGCATATCCGCCAGACGGTGGTCTATGGTCCTGCGGTCGATCTCAAGCTGCGTCTCGCCTTCGCCCTTGCTTGACATTGAACCCGAAGCGCCGCCCTGGCGATTCTGTTTTTCCCACATGCCTATCAGTCTGGGCTTAAGATAGCTGAGCCTGGCAACCTCCACCTGGAGTTTCGCCTCACGTGTCCTCGCCCTCGACCTGAAGATCTCAAGGATCAGGGCCGTGCGGTCCATCACCTCGATATCAAGTTCCTTCTGAAGATTGCGGATTTGGATGGGTGTCAGCGTATCATTAAAGATGACGCGGGCCGCTCCGTGTTCCGCCACAGCTTCCTTTATCTCTTCCACCTTACCGCTGCCCATGTACAGCGCCGCCGTGCATCGGTCAAGGATCTGTGTAAAACTCTCCGCCGGGTCCTTATCGCAGGCCCGGGCCAGCTCCGCCAGTTCATCCATGGAATGCAGGAAGTCGTCATAGGACTCTCCCGCTGCGCTCTCCCAGACGCCGGCAAGTATTACTTTTTCTCTTTCTTCGTTCTGCATCGAAACCTGTTATATGCTTTTCGCACCCTCTTTTATTTCCTGGCAATTTATTGTATAATTTCAAAGAATTTTTTGCAACAAAAACAGCCCGGCTGTTAAAAAGGATATATATGAAAACTTTCGCACTGATTATATTCATTCTGATGTATGTACTAATGATTGCGCTGCCGAAATTCCGGCCGTTATATGCGCTCGGAGCAGCGGTGATCTTCCTGGTTAGCGGAGTACTGCCAATCGACTCGCTTCTCTCCTCAATAAACTGGAATGTTCTGATGATGATCGTGGGCACGATGGTGATCGTGGACTATTTCATCGAATCAAAGATGCCCAACCTCATGGCAGACGTGCTGCTGGACCGTTCCAAAAACGTCATGTGGGTTACGGTCTTCATGTCGCTCTTTTCAGGGATCATCTCGGCTTTTATCGATAATGTCGCCACGGTGCTCATGGTGGCGCCTGTGGGCCTGGCCGTCTGCAAAAAGCTCCGAATCAACCCCGTCGGGATGATCCTGTCGATCGCCGTTTCGTCAAATCTGCAGGGGGCCGCCACACTCGTCGGCGATACCACGTCCATCATGCTCGGCGACTATGCGAACATGAATTTTCTCGATTTCTTCTGGATGAACGGGAGGCCGGGCATATTTTTTGCCGTTGAGCTCGGAGCCCTGGCCACGGTTCCCATCATCATGTTTCTGTTCAGAAATGACCGTCAAAGCGTCAAGGCAAAGGAGCACACGACCGTAACCGATCATGTACCGACTGTCATGCTGCTTGTAATGATCGCAGCACTCATAGCCGCCTCGTTCTGGCCCGACGCACCCTCCACGATAAACGGCATCATCTGCTGCATCCTGGCAGTCCTCACCGTGATCATAGATCTGATCCGTCAGAAAAAAACAGCAAACGTACGCCGCGCCCTCGTGAATCTCGATCTCGAGACCGTCGTCCTGCTCACCGGACTTTTCGTAGTGATCGGCGGCATCACGCAGGCAGGTATCATCGATGACTTCGCAGGGTTTATCGTTAAAGTCGGCGGAAACAGTATCTTCCTGCTCTATACCATCATTGTCTGGGGTTCGGTGCTGATCTCAGCTTTTGTAGATAATATCCCCTACGTTGCAACCATGCTTCCTGTACTGACTGCCGTCACTGCTTCGCTCGGAGTCTCACCCTATCTGCTGTATTTCGGGCTTCTCTCGGGCGCGACGCTCGGCGGCAATCTGACTCCCATAGGCGCCTCGGCAAACGTAGCTGCTGTAGGTCTGCTGAAAAAGGAAGGGCACACCGTATCCTTCGGAGAATTCATTAAGATCGGCCTGCCTTTTACACTTGCAGCCGTGCTGGTCGGTTATCTCTTTATCTGGATATTCTGGAGCTGATGTACGAAAAGATAAGAAAACTTTCATCGGTAAAAAGACAGATCCTTTGGGCAGTCTGTCTTTTGTTCGCGCTGCTTCTCGTCGCCTGCGGCGAAGATGCGGATTTATCCGCAGCGGCTCAGAAAAACAGCTCAGCTTACACAGATGCCAGGGTCACAAATGAAGAGTCCGGCGCAGATAGCACCGTGGCTGATTCAGATGAGCAAAACGACGAGAACGAATCCGGGGACGAAAGCATCACGGCAGGGTCTGAAGCCCAAAACAGTGAAATCGATACCGATGAAAACCCGGCGTCTGAAAGCAGCGATACCGTCACCGAGATCACCTTTGCGACGTTTAATATCAAACACGGAGCAGAAGGACTCGAAAATATCGCCGGCGTGATAAGCAGCGTATCGCCCGATATCATAGGCCTCGAGGAAGTGGACGTCGGCTGCGAAAGGTCCGGATATGCTGACGAGTGCGCAGAACTCGCGCGCTTCGCGGGGTACGATTATTATGCTTTTGCCAGAGCGATCCGGCTCGGTTCCGGCGAATACGGGACCGCTATTCTCTCCAGATATCCTATCGAAAGCTTCGAAGTTATACCGCTTGAATCCGGACGCGGAGAAGCCCGATCCGTCGGGCACGCGACCGTCGATGTCGGCGGCACGGAGCTGGACGTCTTTGTTACCCATCTGTCATTTGAAGACCGCGAGGCCAGAAAAAGCCAGATAGAGACTATCAGTACTCTGCTGGCGGATCATGAGCGCTACGCCCTGCTGGGTGATCTGAACAGTTTTGACCTGGAAGAGATATACGGTCTCGGAGGATTCCATTATGTAAACAGTCCGGACAGAAAGTACGACACTTTCCGGCGTTTTGACGGCTATGCTCCCGATAATATCGTGGTAAGCGAGGGTTTCACCGAGCTTGAAAGCGGCGTGTACGACTCAGAGTATTCTGATCACAGACTGCTCTTTGCGTCCTTTCTGATACACTCCTTCATCGCCTGATCCGCTTCCTCATCCCAGACGGTCCTCTCCGGACCCAGTGTACCGTACATAGTGTTTTCAAAGGAATAGCTCATCTTTGCCGTCTTGATCAGACGTTCATTCTCGACGTCATCATCAAACGTCCCAAGCCTGTCGTATATTTCCCGCGTGAGCTCGTAGTCATATTCTTCGCGGCCTTCCCTGCTGGTGTACATGATCTCCGCAAAGTATCTGTCCGTGTCAGGATCATAGTAGGCCGTCCAGTTGTTACCCTTCTTTTTTGTCTTCATTATAAAGCCTTTCTTATTTGCTCTGATGATATTAATCTCTTGCATTTGATCAATCCTTGCTGCAGATCCTGCGGTTATATTCTGTTTCTTCCGTCACATTTCCCGCAGCGGCTGCAGCCATTACAGGTGTACCGCATCCCGCAGGTCTGACATCTTTCACCGAAATACGGCTTATACAATTGCTCATCCGGAATAGTATAGCCCCACTCATCCGCAAGCTTCCATTCTATCGGCTTTCCCTGATAACTCAGCCCTGATTTATACGCCTGCTGGCTCTGCAGTCCGTTTCCTTCCAGGTGATAGGTTGTTCCGTCCTTTACAAAGACACGGCCAGTCCCGCAGAAGGTAAAGGTTACATTAAATTCTCTGCACTCATCGCTGAGCGACCTGACCCATTCATAATGGCAGGGTCTTGCGCCGCCGTAGTTTTCTCCGTCACAAAGCACCTGCTCGATCTGACCCGCAGGCAGATACTCCCGGATGCTTACCGGCCCGATGTACGGAGCACACATGATACCCTTGTGCTTGAAAGGCAGGTCAAGCAGGATCGGAATGCGCTCATCTGCTCTTTTCTGGTTTTCACAGGTGACGTTAAACATCACGTTCTTCCAGCCGCCGTCCCAGTTCCGGGGCAGATGATCCCTGACCCGTTCCGGCCGCTTGGTCAGAAGAAAGAATTTGACATCCGGTCTTTGATGCATGATCTGCCAGGCCTCGTCTCTCCATGGATCCGCTTCCTCCAGAAAGAAGTCGCTGGTCATACATACTCGCAGCATCTCACCGCTTTTTACTTTATATGCTCCGCTGCGGTCTTTCGAAAGAGGATAGCGAAATCCCGCCTTTGTCCGGTAAATATCCGAGCCGTCCCTGTCCCTCAGTGAATCCAGAAAATACATATAGCAGTTCAGGCATCCCTCGCTGCATCTTCTGCAGCCATGCCACGGATTCCATATGTCGTGCAACGAAGTCACCTCACTTTCGCACCGCTAATCATCTCAATATTCTCACTGGCAGATGTTTTCAACAGATCCCGCTTCAGATAGTTTCTGAGCGTTCTTGCGGTTGAGCCTCAGCCACAGCCTGATTATACTGAAGGACAAAACGGCTTTCAATACAGTGTAATTAAAACGCTGAGGAAATTGAAATGTGAGGGGCGGGCCCGGAACGGCAAAAAAGAGCCCCGGATTAACTCGGAGCTCTCTAAAAAAGTGCGATCTATTACTGTGCGGCAT
Source organism: Lachnospiraceae bacterium (assembly GCA_017445585.1). Classification (GTDB taxonomy): domain Bacteria; phylum Bacillota; class Clostridia; order Lachnospirales; family Lachnospiraceae; genus UBA3774. The sequence continues at coordinate 3,006 of JAFSTX010000051.1, read as the reverse complement.
CATGTAGAATCAAGCATCACTTTTAGCTTCATTTGAATCACCGTTTCTCTGAAAGCATATCCACAAGCTCCCGCATTTTCTTCTCAAAACAATCCGCCGGTATCAGCGCGATTCCCACCTCATCGCTTGCGACGACCAGCCGGTCTCCGCCATTGATCCCCAAATGGTCCCGAGCATCCTTCGGGATCACGATCTGACCGCGGTCGCCCAATGTAACAACGCCCCAGATGTTCTTTCCGTGCGGCGCGGGAGGGAGCTTCCCAATGCCATCCACATATTCCTGCTTTGCGAGGCTGTCAAGCGTGGTGCCATAGACCTGCGCCAGCAGCGAAGCTTTCTCAATGTCCGGAACCGTCATCCCATTCTCCCATTTTGCGTATGCTTGCCGGGAAATACCGATCTTTTCCGCAATCTGCTCCTGAGAGTATCCGTTCAGTTTTCTGAGCATCACAAGATTATCCTTCAGCATACCCGCCTCCATTACAGATCGATCTCCTCAAAATTCGCGCAGGCTTTTCTGTACGACAGCAAGGTCATCAGGCTATAGAGCACAGCACCGCCGAGCAGCAGCAACATCTGAAGCCAGAGATAATCAAAGCCAAACGCGTTCAACACCGCCATACCCGGGAAGTGATGCACCGCCTCGGCTGCGCAGATCGCCAGGAAGGCCGCTATGATGTAAGTAATGAACGGCTTTCCGATCTGATATGCGGTTTTGAAAAAGCCGCCGAGGAAGATCACGTTAAACAGCCCGAAGATGAATAATGCCGTTCCCAGGAAAAACGGATTTGCGTTCATCAAAGCATTCTGTCGATAAACGGCAGCATCCGCCAGGATCGTCATGCGCAAAAACGTCAGGATCGCCATCAGTGCAAAGCCGGCAATTTCGATCAGCACGACAAACTGATATTTTCCTTTCACAACGTCGCGCTTTGCCATCGGCAGCAGCGCCGAAAAAACGATGTCGTTCGCTTCCCTGGCGCTCTGGAAGCTCTGATAGATCCCCAGCGTGATAAAGAACACGCCGCAGAGGATCGGATAGCCCGGCAGCATTGCCATAGCCCCGAATCCGATGAAAAGATAAGTCAGGACAAGTGCGCTCAGGCGCATTTCTTTTTTCAGCATTGCACTCATGACAGCGCCTCCCTCTCCAGCCTCAAAAAGATCTCTTCCAGAGATTCCTCCCCTTGTCCGAACTCCCGAAGGAACTCCGCCTTGGGCAGGTTTGCCCGGATCTCTCCGCGGCTGATGTAGATAATGTCGTCTGCGCACCGCTCCAGATCCGAGGTGATGTGGGTCGAAAACAAAATTGTGACGCCATGCGCTCGTAAGGTTTTGAACAGCTCAAGAAGCTCATCCCGTGAAAAGGGATCCAATCCGCTGGTCGGTTCATCAAGGATCAGAACCTCGGCGCGGTGAGAAAGCGCCAGAAGGAGGTTGAACTTCACCTTCATTCCTTCCGACAGCTCGATCGGTTTCTTGTTCTCATCGATTGCGAAAAAAGCCATGTATTTTCGGTAGGTTTCTTCGTCCCAGCCCGGAAAGAAGGTCTTCGTAACGCTGACGATCTCACGGATCATTTTTCTCGGATACCAGCTGACCGTTCCGGTGGAATAACCAATCCGCTGCTTGATCTCTTTCTCGTGCTCTGAGAGCGGCATCCCGAAATATGATATTACCCCGCTGTCCGTATGGATCAGGTTCAGCATAGACTTGATTGTCGTGGTTTTTCCAGCGCCGTTCCGGCCGATAAAGCCTGTAATTCTACCGGCTTCCAGCGAGAAGGATACATCCTTCAGCTGGAATGCCGGATAGCTTTTGCAAACATTCCTCAACTCTACAACACTCATAGCCGCCTCCTGTTTTGTGATTTCTATGAATATTGTAATGTCTGGTTGCCTTACCGACAACCAACCAAAGATAACAGGCGCTGTATCAATTGGTTGCCTCTTTATACGATTCTCCAATAAAGGATGCATTTTACCGGAAAGATATGGCGTGAAGCGCGCTGCCCATTTTGCGCCTTCCGGCGCAGAATGCGTCTCATGCAGTCTCCAACATGCCCGCGTCGCTATAAGAAAGTAGAATTCTTCAACTTTTATAGCATTTCAGTATTCATTGATCGGGGGCTTCCGTGCAAAGCGAGGCCCTTCCTCTCCCATGATCCCGTTGGGGCGAAAGCCGCATTTTTCGAGGACTCTCTGCGACGCCGCGTTTTCGGCGTCCGTTTCCGCCTCCAGCGACCTGACATCCGGATGCAGGAAAGCCCAGCGGCAGGCCGCCTGCACCGCTTCCGCGGCATAGCCCTGCCCCCGGTATTCCTCCAGGATCCCGTATCCGATCTCCGCGATCCCGTCTTCCCGGAGCCCTTTGAAGCAGAGATCCCCGATATGCGTTCCGTCCGTCTTCTCGATCATCCACATGGCATACCAGTCCCATTGATCGGGGTGCCGCAGGCAGCCCTCCAGCATCTCTGTGTATGCTTTTTTGAGTTCTTCATTTTGCTCGGAAGCGATCATGGACTCCATCTGCTTCCACGACGCAGGGTATATGCGCAGGCGTTCTGTATTCAGCATGGCTCTCTCATCCCGTTCACGCCTCCGCTTTCAAACGCTTCAAAGCCTCGGCATTGTTCCCAGTGATCGCGGCCAGCTTTTCACAGCGCTCCATCCCGCCGCAGCCTCCGCAGGTCTCCACGCCTTTCCCAGCGCACACTGGCGGATGGGACACAGCGATTCGCAGTAGGGCGTCTTGACCCCATCGATCCGGCAGCCGACGCAGTTTATCATCTCCGGCGTGATTTCCACGCCGTTTAATTCCGACCAGAGCCGGGCGACCTTCTCCCGCAGCGCGTCGTTGTTATGGATCGTCGCGATCCGGGCTTCGCAGCTTTCACAGTCCAGGCCGCAATAGGCGATATAGTTTTTCATTTTCACATTCCTCCGTGTCCTGAATCAAACAGGCCAAACGCGATCCCCATGAGCAGTCCCATGCAGATGCCAAGCG
>JAFSTX010000006.1 GCA_017445585.1 Lachnospiraceae bacterium | reverse complement strand
TTATACCACCAGGGGAAGATATTTACAATCACTGCAGGATAAAATAAAGCTTCCTCAGCATAGGATCAACCCTGTTACCCCGAGTTGCTGCTAGAATATCCCATTCGCTTGGTTTAGCGGCAATTACTCCTTCTCACGGTGCTACCATACTATTCAAAGCACTTAGTTAAGTAACAATTATACTGTATCGTCTGCTCGAAAAAGAGCGATCAGAATAAATCCTGATCACTCTTATCTTGGTGATGCGGAGAATCATCTCCTGTCGCATCTCATAATTAATCTAACGAAGCAGATCTACTTGAAATCGTGCGCCCCTTCGAGGACCATCTCCTTGACCTTCAGCAGGCGGACCTTCGTGGCATTCTCGTTCTCCTCAAGCTTCATCGAGATATACTTGATGTTCTCATCCAGCTCCGGGATCATGACGTACTCCAGCGCGTTAACGCGGCGGCGGGTCTTTTCGATCTCCTCCGCCAGAAGCTGCATGGTCTTCTCGACCTGAGCGAGCTGAAGCATGTCGGCAAATACCTCTGAGAGCTGTCCGAGCGCGTCGTCGAGCTCTCCCGACGTCTGAGCAAAGCCGTATGGATAGATCTCCGAAGGGTCATTGCTCTTGGTGCTGAATGTATAGAGAGGTGCATTGACGCTCATGATGTTCCTGAACTTCATGTCCAGAGAAGCGCTCTGACGCGGATACAGGAGCGACTGCTCGAGCATCGCGGGCGACATGATGGAACTGGCCACCTGCATGGAAGCGAAAGCCCTCGTCAGGCCCTCTTCCACTCGGATGCGAAGTGCCCTGTTCTGTCTGATTATATCCATGAACTGGCGCATGAGCTCGTCCCGCTTGTCCTTGAGAAGCTTATGCCCCCTGACTGCCGTACGGCGGCGGGCCTTGAGCTGATTGAGCACCATTCTGGTAGGTGTGATACCTGTCTTTGCCATTATCTTACCTCATACGAAGCCCGGGCAAAAAGCTCAGTCTCCGGCCTTTGGCATATATTTTTCGATCATCTCCGGCTTGATACGCTTCAGTTCCCTGCGCGGCAGGATCGAAAGCAGCTCCCAGCCTATGTTCAGCGTCTCCTCGATGGTGCGGTTCGTCTCATTGCCCTGGCTGACATAGCGGCGCTCGAACTCCTCTGCGAACTTAGCAAAGAGCTTGTCGTCGTCGGACAGAGCCGCTTCGCCGAGGATCGTCATAAGTTCCTTCGCGTCCTTGCCTCTGGAATATGCTGCAAAAAGCTGGTTCATCGTGCCGGCGTGATCCTCGCGGGTCTTGCCTTCGCCGATACCCTTGTCCTTGAGACGGCTGAGCGAAGGCAGCACATCCACGGGAGGCACCAGACCCTTGCGGTGAAGATCACGGCTCAGGATGATCTGTCCCTCCGTGATATATCCCGTAAGGTCCGGGATGGGATGAGTCTTGTCGTCCTCGGGCATGGTCAGGATCGGGATCATCGTGATGGATCCGTTCCTGCCCTGACGGCGTCCGGCTCTCTCGTACATGGTCGCAAGATCGGTATAAAGGTAGCCGGGATAGCCGCGGCGTCCTGGAACCTCTTTCTTTGCCGCGGAGATCTCGCGCAGAGCCTCGGCATAGTTAGTAATATCAGTCATGATGACGAGGACCTGCATGCCCTTTTCAAAAGCCAGATACTCTGCGGCGGTCAGCGCCATACGAGGCGTGGAGATACGCTCTACGGCGGGGTCGTTGGCAAGGTTCGAGAAGACGACTGTCCTCTCTATGGCACCCGACCTGCGGAATTCCCTGATGAAATACTCCGACTCCTCGAAGGTGATACCTATAGCGGCAAAAACCACGGCAAAGGTCTCGTTGTCGCCGAGAACTCTGGCCTGACGCGCGATCTGCGCCGCCAGAGCCGCATGAGGCAGACCGGAGCCCGAGAAGATCGGGAGCTTCTGTCCGCGTACCAGAGTATTCAGTCCGTCGATCGTAGATACACCGGTCTGGATGAACTCTGCGGGATAGGCACGGGCAGCGGGATTCATGGGCAGGCCGTTGATATCCATATAGGCCTCCGGCAGGATCTCCGGGCCGCCGTCTATCGGGTTTCCCATGCCATTGAATACACGTCCGAGCATATCCTCAGACACGGCCAGCTGCTGGGGATGGCCCAGGAAACGTACCTTGGTCTGCGCGAGGTTGATGCCCTGCGCCGATTCAAAGAGCTGCACCACAGCTCTGTTTCCGTCTACTTCCAGCACCTTGCAGCGGCGGACCTCACCGTTTGGAAGCTCCAGCTCGCCGAGCTCGTCATAGGTGACTCCCTCTACGTTCTCCACGATCATCAGGGGAGACGCGATCTCTTTGATTGTCTTATATTCCTTGATCATTATCTGTCGCTCCCTTCTTCGATGACTGCTGCGATCTCGGCCTTCATCTCCGCCTCGATACCGTCATATACAGGATCAAAGTTTTCAGGATCTGCCATCTTGGCACGGCCTATGGCCTCGCGGCAGCCTATGGTAAAGAGTTTTTCTATATCCACGTCCTTGTCCAGAGCCGCTCTGCACAAAACATCGTACCTGAGTACAAGATCCAGGAGCCTGAACTGCTTCCTGTACGAGGAATACGCGTCCTCCGCAACGAAAGCGTTCTGCTGGAGGAAGTCCTCGCGCACCATCTTTGCAGTCTCCATGGTCAGCCGGTCTCTGGGAGAGAGCGCATCCTGACCGACCAGCCTGACGATCTCCTGCAGTTCGCTTTCTTCCTGAAGAATGCTCATGGCGCGTTCCCTGTTCTTCATGTAGGTCTCGCCAAACTGTTCGGTGTACCAGGGCGCCAGATTATCAAGGTAGAGCGAATACGAGGTCAGCCAGTTGATCGCAGGGAAATGTCTCGCATAGGCAAGGCTCGAATCCAGTGCCCAGAAGACCTTGACTATACGCATCGTGGCCTGGGATACAGGCTCGGAAATATCTCCGCCGGGCGGCGATACAGCACCGATGGCCGTGACCGATCCGGACTTTTCTCCGCTGCCAAGGCATTCTACACGCCCCGCTCTCTCGTAGAACTGTGCCAGACGCGAAGCCAGGTATGCGGGGTAGCCTTCTTCACCCGGCATCTCCTCGAGACGTCCGGACATCTCACGCAGGGCCTCTGCCCAGCGTGACGTGGAGTCTGCCAGCACGGCTACGTCATATCCCATATCACGGAAGTATTCCGCGATCGTGATGCCGGTATATATCGATGCTTCACGGGCGGCAACAGGCATATCCGAGGTGTTCGCTATCAGCACCGTCCTCTTCATCAGCGGCTCGCCGTTTCTGGGATCCTTAAGCTCCGGGAACTCCATCAGAACGTCCGTCATCTCATTGCCGCGCTCGCCGCAGCCGATATAGACCACTATATCCACGTCGGACCATTTGGCAAGCTGGTGCTGCACTACTGTCTTACCTGAGCCGAAGGGGCCGGGGACAGCTGCGGTACCGCCCTTGGCGATGGGGAACATGGTATCGATGATCCTCTGCCCCGAATTCATCGGACGGTCCGGAACGTATTTATGCTTGTAGGGACGTGCGATACGTACCGGCCAGCGCTGTATCATGGTCAGTTCGTGCGTCTCACCTTTTTCGTCCTTGACAATGGCGATCACTTCGGTGACGGTGTGTTCACCGGCAAAAAGCTCAGTGACCTCGCCCTTGACGCCGTAAGGCACCATGATCCTGTGGCTGATGGCGGAAGTCTCCTGGACTGTGCCCAGTACGTCTCCTGCCGAGACCATATCCCCTACGGAAGCCACAGGCACGAAATCCCACAGTTTCTCGCGGTCCAGAGCGGGCACGTCAATGCCTCTGGTGATAGAATCACCGGCCACGCGCCTCATCTCGGGCAGAGGTCTCTGTATGCCGTCATAGATATTGTCCAGCATTCCGGGCCCCAGCTCCACAGACATGGGCATCCCCGTAGTGATGACCTCCGCGCCGGGTCCTAGTCCCGAGGTCTCCTCGTAGACCTGGATAGAAGCCTGGTCGCCGACCATGTTCAGGATCTCGCCGATCAGCCGCTTTTCTCCCACACGCACCACGTCGGATACGTTGGCGTCGGCAAGTCCCCTGGCCACTACCAGAGGGCCGGATACTTTTGTAATAATTCCGCTCATAATAAAACCCTTCCTAAGTCTGTATTCTGATGATCAGTCACCCAGTATATTCGTACCCACAGCGCGTTCCACAGCCTCGTTGAGTGCCTGCAGGCCTCTGCCGCTGGCTCCGTCCCTGCCGGGAATGAGTATGATCGCGGGCGTGGGTGAGTCCTTGTATCTGTCGATCTCGCTTCTCAGCGCATCGGCCAGGTTCTCCTCTATGTAGATAATGGCGTAATCCTCCGACTCCCTCGTCATATGGCGCAGAGCCTTCATGGCCTGCTCGCCGTCATCCACGGGAAATGTATCCAGTCCGAGAGCCTTGAAGCCCATTACCGTTTCATTTCCGCCTATAACGCCTATCCTAAGCATACATATCACGCAGCCTTTCCTTGATGTCCGCGCCGGGAACTCCCGCAAGCCTGCAGGTAAAGATCATTCTCACTGCGGTAACTTCGTTCTCCATGGCTGCCAGGTACGCCACTACCGTCTCGGGACCGTAGCTGATGAGCGATCCGCTCTTCAGGTATTCGACCTTTGCATTGTCCACAGCCATCTCCAGAGTGGTGATGCTGCCGTCCAGCGACTCGGCGGCCGCCGCCGCGGCATCCCTCAGCGGGCCGCCTGCGGCAAAGAGCTCCGCGATAGACGCGGCATCTCCGGCGGCTGTGATGGCGTTCTTTGATACGCTGCCGCCGTCCACGATGACTTCTTCAAGAAAGCTCTCGTCCTTGCCGAGCTTTTCGGCGCGGACAGCGCTGATCAGATTCGCTCCGTCTATGAGCAGTCTGACGTATCCGCTCACCCATGGGCACTCGAGAGTCCTGACCAGTTCCAGAGCCTCGCTGTAGTATGCGCGGTCCAGCACAAAATCGGCGGCCTGCGGATTGCCTGTTCTGGCAAGGATCTCCCTGGCCTGAGTGATCGCATGCGCAAGCGGACGCGGCAGCATGACAAGCTGTCCGTCCCTGAAGTATCCGGCTATACGCTCCGCGCTCACCCTGCCCGCTCTCGAGAGCAGACGGTCGGGTTCCATGTCCATAGCCTCGCTCTTGAGCAGGACCTTGGCGTTGTGATAATCGTATTTGATCCGGAAGAGATCTGCCGTCTCGCTGTCCGGGCAGAGCGAAGCAGCCTCGTTGATCCTCGCCTCCTTGTATAGTGCGAGGATATGATTGATCTCCGGAGTGGTCCTGCCGCTGAGATCTTCGTAACCGCAGTCGGTCAGCATCTTTGCCGCATCCTCGATCGTCGCGGCATCCACCATATGCTCAGCCTTCGCACGGTCGAGCATATGCGCTTCTCTGGCCCTGAGCATGGCGGACAGACAGATGTATTTTTCTCTGTTTCCTGTCAAAGCTCTCTCCTCCGCTCTTATCCGAACAGGATTCGGGCAACCTCAGGGGCAAGCTCCCTGCGCGCAAGCTCCATGAGCAGCTCCAGGGTAGCATTTACCTCTATATTGCCTCTCTTAAGTATCAGACCTCCGGCAAAGTCGCGGCTCTGAGCCGAAAGCTTCAGATGCGCACCCTTTGCGGCATTTATCGCAGCGACCGTGCGCTCTCCGAGCCGCTCGCGGTCACGCTGATTAAAGATCACCTCTTCATCTCCCGAGACGATGGCATCTGCCGCGAGCCTGACGAGGAAATCCTCATACTCGCCCTCAGGCAGCTCCGGTATGGCTGCCATGGCGCGGTCAAAGGCCTCGCCCACCTGCTTCTGCTTCATGGCGAGCGCAGCTTTTTTACCCTCCATCTCATTCATGCGGTGAGCTCCGTTGAGCCTCTGCTCGCCCTCCGCGGCAAGCGCTCTGTGCGCCTCCTCGTAGGCGGCCGCAGCCTTTGCCTCGTATTCGGCGTTTATCTTTGCGCACTGCCCGGCGGCAGCCTCTATAATGGCGTCAGCCTGAGCCTTTGCATCGGCCTGAATATGTGCAATTATCTTTTCAGTGCCTCTCATTGCTTGTCCCTTTCGCTTACAGACTGATGGAGTTGAGCATCAGGAAGGAAGCCAGCAGGCAGAGGATCGCGTAGAACTCTACGACGATACACATGATCATACCCTTTGACCAGTGATCGGGCTTCTTTGCAAGGATGTTGATGGAAGAAGCCGCAACCTTGCCCTGGGCAATGGCTGAGATCAGACCGCCGATACCGATGGGAAGGCAGGCGGCAAAGATCTGGAATCCGGCGGCGGTGGAGACCTCGGCTCCCGCTACCTTAAGGTATGTCAGGAAGAAAATAACGAAGCCGTAAAGACCCTGCGTACCGGGAATGACCTGAAGGATCATGATCTTGCCGAACTTTCCGGGATCTTCGGTAACGAGTCCCGCGCCCGCTTCACCTGCAAGTCCGGTACCTTTGCCGGAGCCTGCGCAGGCCAGCGCCGCCGCTATGGCCGCACCCACGAGGGCAATTCCTTTTCCTCCGAGAGAAGTGATAAAATCCATGACAAATTCCTCCTAAGAATGTTTAACTGTATCAAAAACTGCCTTGGCAGCTGTAAACCTTTTTGTCCGTACCCGCCGTCATCTTCTGACGTTATTATACTTTCCGCTGATCTCAAGCGGGGTAAAGGGCTTGCCTCCATCCGCGTAGAACTTTCCGAAGTACTCCAGACACTGGAGCCTGAGGTCGTGCACATAGCAGCCCAGGATGTTCAGACCGAAATTCATCGCATGGCCCAGCAGGAAGATCACGATAAAGACGAGGATCGTAAGCGGATTGACGCCGCCTGACTGCATCGGCATGATCGCGACCGAGTTGAATACCTGCCCTACCACGCCGCCGGCGAGCATCAGCGCCATGATACGCGCGTAGGAAAGCACATCTCCCAGCCAGCCGGTAGCCGTATTGTATATGCAGGCGACTGCGGCAGTGACTTTTCCGAAGCCCTTTTTCTCGCGCCCTGCTCCAAGCAGCAGCATAACGACTCCGATTATGAGGACGATCGGAATTCCCGAGATATTTCCAATATCCAGGAACCAGAGGATTCCGCCGATGAGGATCACCCAGAGAGAGCCTTCCTCCCAGATGGCCGAGGCCGTCTCGCCGCGTTTGACCTTCTGGACAAAGTTGACCGCCATGCCGGTATTCAGATGGATAACGCCGAGTATGAGCGATCCGTAAAGGACCATCTCGCTGTCCCTGACCGGGCTGAACAGATAAGGCATCGACCACTGCGTGCCTGTGATCATCGTGACGAACTGCGCCACGACATCGCTGAAGAAGCTGCCGGTGAGCGCGCCGCCCACAAAAGTCGCTACGCCGCAGTAAAGCAGCAGCTGGCAGAACGAAAGCGAGTTGTTTCTCGGGCGAAGCTTTTTGAGCGCCACTATGGCGGCGGCGATCATGATCAGTCCGTAGCCCATATCCGCCATCATCAGTCCGTAAAATACGATAAAGAAAGGCGCCATGAGGGGATTGGGATCCACAGTGCCGTACAGCGGCAGCGAATACATATTTGTCACCATGTTCAAAGCGTTGGTGAATTTGTTGTTGCGGAGACTTACGGGGACCTCCGGATACTCCTCTTTGGAAGGAGCTTCAGTCTCCCAGGCGCAGTCATATGAAGCAAGTACCGAGGCAAGCTTTTCTTCATCTGCCGCCGGCAGCCAGCCCTGCATGATAATGCAGCTCTCCGTGGCGGCCATCCTCTCCTCGGCCTCGGCCATGGCGATCCTGGCGCAGAGCCTGTCTGCGGCGAGCCTGAGTTCATCCCTGCGGGACGAAAGAGATTCGATCTCGCTCCGGAGTGCGGTCTTTTCCCCGGCAATGGCTTCGAGGCTGATGCGGGTACGGCCCAGCGCCTCCGTAGGAGTCCCCTCCATTCCCATGACCGGCGCAAGCGCGAAGCTGAAAGGTTTAAGCGCACTCTGCACCTCGGCAAATACCTCGTTCACACAGATCATGATTAGGTATTTGAACTCACGGTCTTCGCTTACTATACATATCTCTGCCTCATCGCTGACTACTGCCAGCGCGGCGTTGAGATCCAGCATCGAGGTCTTCGCGGGAACGGTACCGAGCAGCACGCGGGTGGTCTCGGTATGGTCTATGGATAGATCCATCCCGAGCGACTGCCACGGCTGGAGCGATAGCTGCGCCGAGCGTTCCTTTGACTCATCGGCAGAAAGCTTTCTGAGGCGCTCGTCCCGTCCGATGATTGAATCAGCGAGCTCAAGCGCTTCCTTTACACCGCTGTCCTGGAGAAAGACCTCGCTGTCCTTCTCGGGCTTCGGAGTAAGCAGACCCTTTTTCTCGGGGACGGCCCGGTCGAGGATCTCTACGGCGCCAAGGAGCCTTGAAAGCTCGCCTCTGCGATCCTGCGCATCAGAAGACATGCGGCGCGTCAGAGCCTGCATGTCGCCTTCCTCCGGAGGAAGCTCCGCAAGCTGGACGCAGCCGAGACGTATCAGATCCCGCAGGAGTCTGCGTTTGTCCGTCTTCATCGCCGCCAGGCGTATCTTTTTCATTTCAACGATAGCCATTTAAGCCCTCACTGTTTTTTCCACTATGAAAGCAACGGCGTCATCCATATGTGCCGTTGCCTTTACGCGGAGCGAACTGACGCCGGATTTTGCGCCGCGTTCACCAAGCTCCCGGTCTTCTTTTATCTGTTCGTCGATTTTGGTCATCAGAGTCACCCTGTCGTTGGCCGCCATAGACCTGGCCGTCTCTATCGAAGCCTTGCCTTTCTCTTCGGCTTCGGCGACCATGGCCCGCGCTCTCGCCTGCGCCTGCGCGACGGTCTCCTTTGCTGCGGCTTCTTCTCTGGTGATACTCTCTATTGCATTAAATGACATGGAGATACCTCCTCCTTTGCAGATAATTTATTATAGCAAATCAATCAATATCTGACAATAAAGCGCGCAACGCAAAACCGGCAAAAATTTTCCGCACAAATTTTCCGGTTTTTTCTTTATTTTTTGTGCGATTATTTGCGATAACTATCAGAAAATGAAGCAGTGCGGATTAACGCTCGTCTTCCCCTTCTCTCAGTATCCCGAGCGCCTCTCCCGGATGGCAGCGTACGTATTTAACAGGATCCCAGTTTTTATCTCCCTGAAGGACTACAGAGAGCGCCTGCAAAGCGATCAGTTCCGTCAGCACAGAGGCTCTCGGCGCTCTGTTCAGCGGACCTCCTTCGCATCCTACTCCCGCATATATGAAGGTGTCCGATCCGGCCGCAAGCTGACCGCAGGAGCCGTGTACGGCCTCCGTGCCATGGAGATAGTGTGAAAGAAAGTAGAGGACAGCCAAAAACTGGCGCACTTAAACAAGCTATTGAAAAATAGCTTGTTGCAACAAGGTTCACTTATAAGGACTTGCTAAGAGGCAAGCAGGGATTCGTCAATGATCCCTTCTGCAATTAAAAGTTTCATAATAGAGATTATATGACAAATGCATCTCTACGCGAACGGTTTAATATTGACAAACGAAATCGTTCAATGATCTCAAGACTGTTAAATGACACGTGTGCACTCGGACTAATATATGTTTCACCCGATTCGACTTCTGACAAGAATCGAAAGTATCTTCCTTTTTGGGCATAATTTTAGTTGACCGGGAGTTGACTCAAGCCGAAATCGCATCATGAAAACACGTTATTTATAAGCATTTATGCGTGTTTATTTAGTTGATCCATGGTTGATTCCTGTTTGAATATTGGGGCAAGAGATTTCAGT
>JAFSTX010000050.1 GCA_017445585.1 Lachnospiraceae bacterium | reverse complement strand
GGCTGCCCAAAAGCATGGCCGAGGAGGCGGTCAAGGCTGCAGCAGGCAAGCAGAGCGTGCCTTGACAGCCAGGCCGAGGACATGCTAAAGGAATAAAAAACTGTATGATAAAAAATTTGCCCACAAACACTTGACTGTCACCTTCTTTTTCATTGACAAAAGGCGGCATTGACATGACCCCTGACGCTGATATAAGATTTAGTAAGGAGGCGATAATCATGAATACAGTCTTCAGTCTTCTCAGCAGCGAACCGATCGAAAACGTGATCACCTGTCTGAACCGCAGGATAGACAAGGTGGTGTATTTTGGCACGGCTCAGAGCATCTCGTCGGCAAAGGACAGCCTCGAGAGCTTTCTCAAAAAATACTGCCGCGTCCAGAGCGTGGCCTTCCGCCCGATCCCGCGTCACAATATCGATTCCATATCAAATATCATCGCCGAGGACGTACAGAAAGAGATCTTTGCCGGCAATTCGATCTTTTTTGATATCACAGGCGAGGCCGGCCCCGTACTCATAGGCTTCGGACGCCTGGCGAGGGAATTCGGCATCCCCATCCATCTTTACGACGTAGCCGAGAACAAGCTCCGCGAATACAATCCCGGCATCTCCAGGAGCCTGAGCGGCGATACGCAGCCTCAGCAGATCGAGCTGGATATACGCAGATATATCGAGCTGCGCGGCGGGACCGTCGATTTCAAATTCCATAAGAGCATAAAAGACCTGAGCGATCTGGAATTCGCCGCAGACGCGGATAAGATCTGGAAGATCGCGGAGAAATACTGGGATATATGGACGGCTTTTTCGGAGTGTCTGCGCCGGGAGTTTCCGGACTGTGACGGACTCTCCGTAATCAGACGCACCGAGAGCCTGACGGCTTCTCTCGCCAGGGTAAAAAGCCGCATCCGCTCCATTCACAAGCTCAGCGAGATCATTGACGCGCTCGCGAGGGACGGAATCCTCACAGATATAAAGCGGAGCGAAAATCACTACGGTTTTTCCTTTAAAAACCAGAAAATAAAGGACTGTCTCTGGGACGGCGGAAGCATACTCGAGCTCCACACCTACATGCTCGAAAGGCCTGCATGCGACGACTGCTTTGTAGGCGTCCATCTCGACTGGAACAGGGACGCCGGCGGATCCGGCAATACTCCGGACGTGCTCAACGAGGTGGACGTACTCTCGCTCAAGGGCTATATCCCTACTTTCATCTCCTGCAAGGCGGGGAATATGTCCGGAAACAACGCTCTCTATGCGCTGTACGAGCTGGAGACCGTAGCCTCCCGCTTTGGAGGTAAATACGCAAAGAAAGTCCTGGTCAGCGTTAAAAAGCTCTCCGCGCCGTATCTCCAGCGCGCCAGAGAGATGGGTATCGAAGTGAGATAATTGATGCAACTATTTACCATATGGCTTCCCCTTGAGGGGAAGCTGTCGGCGCAGCCGACTGATGAGGTGTAACATGATCAAAACCGAATGGTACAAAAACGGAGTATTCTACCAGATATGGCCGCGCAGCTTTAAAGACGGCAACGGCGACGGAATGGGCGATCTGTACGGTGTGATAAGCAAGCTCGATTATATAAAGAGCCTCGGCGTGGACGGCATCTGGTTCTCTCCTCTTTATCCCTCTCCCGGCGTTGACTGCGGCTACGATATATCCGACTACATGGATATAGACTCCGCCTACGGCGGCATGAGCGCGTTCCGCGACCTTCTCGACCAGGCGCACTCCCGCGGTCTGAAGGTCATCATGGACCTCGTCGTCAATCACACCAGCGACGAGCACGAATGGTTTCAGAAATCCCGGCGACGCATCGACCCATATACCGATTACTATATCTGGCGTCCCGGAAAAAAGGGCGGAAAACTCCCAAATAACTGGGACAGCCATTTCGAAGGCAAAGCGTGGCAGTGGGACGATGTACGCGGCGAATACTATCTCCATCTCTTTGCGATCAAACAGCCCGACCTTAATATGGATAACCCTCTCGTCAGACAGGAAGTGGTCCGCATACTGAACTTCTGGCTCGAGATGGGCGTGGACGGCTTCCGCGAGGACGTCATCACCTTTATCTCAAAGAAAGAGGGCCTGCCCAGCGACAGGTTGATGCCCGCCACCCGCGGCATCCGTTTCTACAACAACGGTCCTCATATCCACGAATACCTCCGGCAGTTCCGCAGCGAGGCGCTGGACCGGTTCGACTGCGTCACCATCGGTGAAGCGCCGCTCATCAGCCCGGAAAAAGCTCTGGATTATATCGGGGGCGACCAGCGCGACCTTGATATGATGATCCAGTTCCAGTGCATGTGCGCCAACTGCTTTTTCATCGACTACTATCCCCATCCGTTTTCTCTGCGCAAGCTGAAAAAGTCCTTCCGCACCTGGCAGGAAACTCTCGACGGACGCGGCTGGAATATGCTCTATCTTGAAAACCACGACCATCCGCGCGTGGTCTCCCGATACGGCAGCGAAAGGCTGCGCGACAAAAGCGCAAAAGCCCTCTGCTGCGCATACATGTTCCAGAAAGGCACGCCTTTCGTCTATCAGGGTCAGGAGCTGGGAATGACGAATTTCAAAGTGACCGGTCTCTCGGATTTTGAAGACGTCCAGACGCTGAACCAGTTCACCTGGCTGCCCAAGGGTCTGCGCCTAAAGCTGCTCGCGCGCGCCTCGCGCGATCACGCGCGTACTCCCATGCAGTGGGACAGCGGTGAGCATGCAGGCTTTTCCGCCTGTGAGCCCTGGTTCCATCTGAATGAAAACTACCGCCGCGGAATAAACGTCGAATCAGAGGAATCAAATCCCTGTTCCGTGCTTAATTTCTACCGCAAAGCGATAGCCCTGCGCAAGGAAACCGGCTGTGTGCTCAGCGGGGTATACCGAGAATACAAGCGGCGCAGCCGCAGGCACTATATCTATGCCATGGAAAGCGAGAGCGAATCCCTGCTCGTCGTGATCTCCTTCTCCAAAAAGACGACCCGCTTTACTCTCCCGCTTGCATATCAGTTCCGTGAACTCACCCTCAGGCTTTCCAATTATGAAAAAGAGCCGCAGGGCGACGTCCTGCGGCCTTATGAAGCCAGAGTGTATACAGTAAAGCAGCAAAGCAGCCGGTAATTATCTTACCACTGCTCCAAACGGAGCGAGGGAAAGCTTTGCGATCTTAAAATACTGGACTCCGAACGGGATCCCGATGACTGTGATATAACAGACCAGACCCAGCAGTGCATTCAGCAAGGCAAGCTCCAGTCCGGAAAAGAGAAACCATAACACGTTGACGATAAAAGACACCCCGCCGCCCTCGTATCTGACTTCCTTGCCGAAAGGCAGGAACGAAAGACCGGCCAGCTTGAAACACTGAACGCCTATCGGAATACCAACGATGGTAATGCACCATAACAGGCCCGCAACTATCCAGGCCATTCCGCTGACAAAACCGCCAAGCACGAACCAGAGAATATTACCAAGGCAACCCATTTGCACATGCTCCCTTCCATAAAACATGCCCGATATAAATCCGATATTCAGAGAGGTTACTTCCTGCGGACCCCTGTCAGATCCGCCACGACCTCTCCGGCTATGACGAGACCCGCAGCAGCCGGTACAAAGGCCACTGAACCGGGTACGCTCCTGCGTGAAGCCACAGGGCGCTCCTGATCTTCACCGCCGACGGTATCTGTCTCCGTTCCGGCTTTTTTTCCCGCGCCGATACCTCCGATCCCTGTTCCGGGATCCAGCGGTTCTTCCCTTGACCAGACGACTTTCAGCGCACGGATGCCGCGTTTTCTGCACTCGCGTCTCATCACTCTGGCGAGCGGGTCGCCCGAAGTACTGTAGATATCTCCCACTTCAAAAGCCGCGGGATCAAGTTTATTGCCTGCTCCCATGGACGAGATTATCGGCACGCCGGATCGCATTGCGCTTTCTGCGAGCGCAAGCTTTCCGGTGACGGTATCTATGGCGTCCACCACATAGTCATATTCACTGAAATCAAACTGCTCCTGAGTTTCCGGCAGGTAGAAGGTCCGATATACCGCGACGCGGCAGTCCGGAGCGATCTCGGCGATGCGTTCCGCGGCAGCGTCCACTTTGTACTTTCCGATGGTTTTGTGAGTGGCTATGATCTGGCGGTTCAGATTCGTCAGGCTGACGGTATCATTATCGATGAGATCGAGAGCGCCTATCCCCGATCTGGCAAGAGCCTCCACCACATATCCGCCTACTCCGCCGATACCGAATACGGCGATGCGGCAGGAGGCGAGTCTGTCCATCGCATCCCGCCCGTAGAGCAGTCTGGTTCTTGAGAACTGATCAGGCATATATCACAGTACCTTTTTCTTCCAGAGTGAAGGCATGAATAGCAGGAGTATCGAGAAGATCTCCAGTCTGCCAAGCAGCATGTCAAATGACAGTACTATCTTGCCGAAAGCCGACCATGTGGAGAAGTTTCCCGCAGGTCCCACTATGGGGCCGAGTCCGGGACCGATATTATTGAAACAGGTGACCACACTGGTAAATGTAGTAATCACATCCTTGCCTTCAAACATAAGGAAAATGAACGATCCGAAAATGATCGCAAAATACACAAGCAGATACGTCTTGATTCCGGATAGTGTCTCCTCTTCCACCACCTTTCCGTCCATGCGGATACACGAGACTTCGCGCGGGCGAGCGATCTTGCGCAGATCACGGCGGATTATCTTGCAGGTGAGAAGGAGTCTCACGACCTTAAGTCCGCCGCCCGTCGAGCCGGCGCACGCTCCGAGGAACATCAGCAGGAAGAGGATCATCTGCGAGAGGTTGGGCCACTGCACGAAATCCGCGGTGGAAAAACCGGTCGAGCTGATGACGGCCGCCACCTGAAAAGCGGAGGTGCGTATCGTTTCGGAGACTGTGGCATACAGGCCGCTGATATTAAATGCAATGACAGTGACCGAAGTAACGATTATCCCCAGATACATCCAGAGCTCTTCATTATGCAGAGCAGCTTTGACCCGCCGCAGCAATATCAGATAGTAAATATTGAAATTGATACCGAACAGATACATGAAGATCGTGATGATCCATTCGGCGTACGGACTGCCGTAGGCACCTATGCCGGCGTTTTTGACAGAAAACCCGCCCGTTCCAGCCGTGGCAAAGGCATTAACCGCGCTGTCAAAGACAGGCATGCCGCCGCACAGCAAAAGGATGAACTGAGTAAGTGTCAGGCCCATATAGATGAGATACAGTATCTTTGCGGTATTAGCCGTTTTCGGCACCAGCTTGTCGGCTGACGGGCCGGGCATCTCTGCTTTCATCAGATACATGGATCTTCCCTGTGCGAGAGGTACGATGGCGATCAGAAATACGAGCACGCCCATGCCGCCGATCCAGTGCGTGAAGCTCCTCCAGAAAAGGATGCTCTTTGGCAGGGATTCGATTTCTGTCAGAATCGACGAACCTGTCGTGGTAAATCCCGATGCGGTCTCAAAGAACGCATCCACGTAGTTCGGTATTGCCCCGGTAATGACAAAGGGCAGCGCACCGACAAGCGACCAGAGCACCCAGACCAGTCCTACCACAAAGAAACCTTCCTTAGTGTAAATCGTCTGGTTCTTCGGCAGAAAAAGCGAGCCGAGAAGCCCGATCAGGGCGCAGCCGGCCGCCACCAGAAGGAACGGCCAGAAGCTCTCACCAAAGTATACTGCGACCATAGCCGGAGCAAGCAGGAGCAGCGCCTCCAGCAGCATGAGCTTGGCAAGTATACTCACGATCATCTTGCGGTTCATCTGAATATCTCCTCAATGCTCGTCACGCCCGCGTGGGTGGTCACGATTACTACGGAATCTCCCACTTCTATGGTATCGAAGCCTCCGGGGACAATGACGCGGTTGCGGCGGCCGATGCAGGCCACGAGGAAGCCGTTCTTTGTCTGAAGGTCCTTAAGCGGCACTCCGACATATCTGTCCTTTTCCCGGATTATGAATTCGAGCGCTTCAACCCTGCCGTCCACGAGGCGCGACAGGCTCTCAATGCTGCTCGACTCACCGCTGGCGTGGATCGCACGAACATAGCGCAGGATCACGTTTGCGGTGACCTTCTTAGGGGAAACTATCGTATCGACACCGATGGATTTGAGCATATCGGTAAAGGAGAGCTGGTTGACCTTGGCTACGACTTTTTCCACGCCCATTTTCTTTGCATACAGAGCAACGATAACATTTATCTCATCGATACCCGTCAGCGCGATAAATGCGTCCGCCTGGGCTATACCCTCTTCGCCGAGCAGATCCTCATTCGTGCCGGAGCCCCAGACTATATTTGCATCCGGAAGGAGCTGTGCGAGTTCTTCGCAGCGCATTTTGTCGCGCTCGATGATCTTGACTGTCATACCTTCGTGGATCAGACGATCCGCCAGATAATAGGATATCTTACCGCCGCCAACTATGATGACTGTCTGCACGCTGGTCTTATATGAGTCTATACCGCGCAGAAAAGTCTGGATCTGGGCACGGCCTGCGGCGATATAGATCTTGTCGCCCTGCTGCACGGTATCAGCGCCGGTAGGGATGATGACATCTCCTCCGCGTTCTATCGCAGCGATCAGGACCTTGACCTTTGATGAGAGATTGATCTCCCTCATGGACTTGCCTATGAGGGGATTGCCGGGATCCACCGGATACTCTATCAGCTCCGCACGGCCGTTGGAAAAGGTCTCCACGCCGTCCGCCGCAGGGAAAAGCAGCACGCGGCTGATCGTATCAGCGGCGATCATCTCGGGATTGATGACCATGGACAGGCCCAGCTCGTCCTTGATCTGGCTCATGTTGTCATGGTATTCGGGATTGCGGACGCGCACGATGGTCCTGGCGACGCCGTTCTTGCGCGCGAGCAGACCGGTGAGCATATTCACCTCGTCGCTGTTCGTGCACGAGATCAGCAGATCTGCCGGATTCTCGCCGTTGATATGCGCTGCGTAGTCAAAAGCGCTGGCTTCCACTGCCATCACGTCCGCAGTCTGCGCTATATCAGTCAGGTTCGCACGGTTGTGGTCCACGACAGTGATGTCGTGACCTTCTCCGGCCAGTCCCGAAGCTATGGTCCTGCCGACTTTACCGCATCCGATAATATCTATCTTCATATTAGCACCTCATCCGGCGCTTCGCGCCGCCAAAACTACTCCTCATTCCTGACCGCGATATGCAGTTCTTCGAGCTGCTTTTCATCCACGGCGTCCGGAGCCTGCGTCATCAGGCAGGAAGCGTCCTTCACCTTAGGGAAGGCGATGACGTCACGGATGCTGTCCGCTCCGCACATCAGCATTGCAACACGGTCCAGACCGTAGGCCAGTCCGCCGTGAGGGGGAACACCGTATTTGAAAGCGTCCAGCAGGAATCCGAATCTGGCGTGCGCCTGCTCGGGAGTAAAGCCCAGTACCTCAAACATCTTCTCCTGGAGGTCGGCCTGATGGATACGGATGGAACCGCCGCCGATCTCGTTGCCGTTCAGGGTGATATCATAGGCCCTGGCGCGGACCTTGCCGGGATCGGTATCCAAAAGCGGGATATCCTCCTCCATGGGCATGGTGAATGGATGGTGCATGGCGACAAAGCGATTTTCCTCCTCCGACCACTCCAGCAGCGGGAATTCGGTGATCCACACGAGCGAGAAATCATCCTTGCGCGTAAGCTGCAGCTCGTCCGCCATACGGAGCCTCAGAGCTCCGAGCACGTTGAATACTATACTGTCCTTGTCTGCGGCAAAGAAGAGCATATCGCCCTTTTCGCCGTCCAGAGCAGCCACGATAGCGTCCATCTCCTCCGGAGTCATGAACTTGGCAAAGGAAGACTTGTGCGAGCCGTCCTCCGCGCCGTTCACGCTGATATAGGCAAGGCCCTTCGCGCCGTTGCCCTTTGCCATATCCACAAGGGCGTCAATGTGCTTGCGCGGCATATGGCCCTGCCCCTTTACGTTAATACCACGCACGGAACCGCCCTCGGCCACGGCACCCGAAAAGACTCCGAAGCCGCAGTTTCTGACAAGCTCGGTGATGTTTTTAAGCTCCATGCCAAAGCGGATATCGGGCTTGTCCGAGCCGAAGCGTTCCATAGCCTCACGGTAAGGCATACGGCGGATTGGCAGCTGTATGTCGATATTCAGGATCTCCTTGAAAAGATGCGCCAGCAGACGCTCATTCACGTCCATGACGTCCTCTTCGTTCACGAAGGAGAACTCCATATCCATCTGTGTAAAATCGGGCTGGCGGTCTGCGCGCAGATCCTCGTCGCGGAAGCATCTGGCGATCTGGAAATATCTGTCGTACCCTGCCACCATCAGCAGCTGCTTAAAGAGCTGGGGCGACTGGGGCAGAGCATAGAAACATCCGGGATGCACGCGGCTGGGCACCAGATAGTCTCTGGCTCCCTCGGGGGTGCTCTTGGTCAGCATGGGCGTCTCGACCTCGATAAAGCCCTCTTTGTCCATGAACTGACGCGACAGATTCGCGATCTTGCTGCGCATCATAAGATTGCGCTGCATATCCGGACGGCGTAGATCCAGATAACGGTACTGCAGACGCAGCTCCTCTCTGGTGCTGATGCCCTCTTCTATCGGGAAAGGCGGCGTATCGGCCTCAGCCAGCACGCGAAGCTGCTGTACGCGGATCTCGATATCGCCTGTCTTAAGATTCTCGTTCACCGCGGCGGAGCGTTTCTCCACCACGCCTGTCACGGCCAGAACGAATTCGTTCCTGATGCCGTAGGCCTTGTCAAAGTCCTCTTTTGAAAGGCTGTTCTCATCAAAAAGAAGCTGGATGACGCCGCTGCGGTCGCGCAGATCCACAAAGATCAGCGCTCCGAGGTTTCTTCTCCTGGCCGCCCAACCCATGACCGTAACGGTCCGGCCGATATCGGCGGTGGATATCTCCGTGCATCTGTGAGTACGATGCATGCCCTTCATTGATTCTGCCATAGTAATTCCTCCGATCATCGCCACGCATGGCGAAATAAATATGTGATACGGCGCCGCGCGCCTTACGTTTGCTTCAGCTCAGCGGATCGATATAAAAATCCCTGAAATCGGTAAAACCTTCTCCCGTCAGCTGTTCCTTCTGGAACTTCTTGTTCTTGGCCATCGTGACTACCGATACCTCGGTGCCCTCCGCGCGCAGAGCCCTCGCCTCGTCCATGACGAGCGCAAGACGCTCCGCGGGCATGCCTTTCTCTACGAGGAAGGCGATGCGGTCAGTCGTGCCCGGAATCTCGTAGCCCTGTTCGAGCAGGATCGTGATGATGCGTTCAAAGCCTACTGAGAAACCACAGGCAGGAGCATCCTGTCCCGTGAACTTGCCGACCATCTTGTCATAGCGTCCGCCTCCGCCGCAGGATGAACCGAAGTCTCCTATCTCTATTTCAAAGATCGGCCCGGTATAGTATCCCATCCCGCGTACCAGCGAAGGATCAAACACGAGGTTAAAGTCAGCCTCCGCGCCTTTTTTACATGCAACAATGATGGTATCGAGATTATCGATGATGCCGTCCTCGATATGATCCCCGAGAATAGAGGCGAGAGTCCTCAGGGGATCCTGAGCCTTTGATATCCGATCGAACATCTCCAGATATGCGCCGGAAACATTCCCACCGTAACCTATCTCCGCGAGCTCGGCAGCCACGCCGTCAGCGCCGATCTTGTCCATCTTGTCAAGGATGATGAATACACGATCGCAGTCCTCATCTCTGACGCCCGCGGCAGAGGCCATGGCGCGAAGGATGCGGCGGTCGTTAATATGGACCGTAAAGCCCTTAAAGCCTATGCGTCCAAGCAGCGTACTCGTAGCCAGGATCAGTTCTATCTCGGCCAGATTGCCGGGCTCTCCGATGATGTCAATATCACACTGATAGAACTCGCGGAAACGGCCTCTCTGCGGTCTGTCAGCTCTGAATACCGGCCCTATCTGCAGCGCTTTAAAGGGCCTGGGCAGATCGTTCGCGTTGTTTGCATAGTAGCGTACAAGCGGCACGGTCAGATCGTATCTGAGTCCCGAATCAGCCAGATCCTCTTCGCTCGCTCCGTCAAACGGGCGGAATTTTTCACCGCGCTTCATTACCTTGAAGATCAGCTTCTCGTTGTCTCCGCCCTGCTTGCTCAGGAGATTGGGCAGGCTTTCCACTACCGGCGTCTCGATCGGCGTAAAGCCAAAGCTCCGGTAAGTGTCCTTTATCAGCGCGATCAGATAATCGCGGATACGCATCTCCCGGGGCAGGATATCCTTCATTCCGTTCACGGGCTTCTTGATAAGTGCCATGTCGGATCCTCCGTTTCACTTTTACGCCTGATGGCGCAATTTAACTTATGGATTATACCACCAGGGGAAGATATTTACAATCACTGCAGGATAAAATAAAGCTTCCTCAGCATAGGATCAACCCTGTTACCCCGAGTTGCTGCTAGAATATCCCATTCGCTTGGTTTAGCGGCAATTACTCCTTCTCACGGTG
>JAFSTX010000049.1 GCA_017445585.1 Lachnospiraceae bacterium | reverse complement strand
TGTCAGCACAGCGGAAATAGCAATTGCAAGGATAAGGGCCGATAGCGTTATGTTCCCGTTCACACAGTTTATCCAATCCGTGAAATCAACTCGGTAATACTGCGGTGTGTTGCCTCCGATGATCCGATTGATCCACCACTGCATACCGTAGCCAATCAGACCGAAAGCAATTATGTCAACAGCCGCCTTGAAATAACGGTTCATATTAAGCAGATGTATTGCTGAGATAATGATAAAGGGAATGTAGGCGTAAATTGAAATCAGTATTCCCTTCCACAAAGGGTAGCCGACTGTGATTCGGATAACCGACAGAAGCAAAAGCAGACTGATATACACAACACCGAAATACAAAGGCAATGACAGCTTTCCGTATCGCTCCGGAAGATACCTGCGGATCAGGAAAGGCCCGAAACAGACAATATATCCCAGAAGGACGGCCGCAGAGGCGATCCCGAACCAGCTCTGATGAAACCGCAGGCAGCAGATGAGGAACAGAAAAACCAGAGACAGATAAGATGATCCGACAAAAAGCGCCAGTTTATGTTTTTTAGAAAATCGGATCCATGTGGGGACAAAGGAATAGGCGAGCAATAGCGATGCGAATACGATTACGGAAAAAGTCGGGCGATGGTTGACTGCAAGATCACAGATGATACAGATCACCATAGCGGCGATATATCCAATGGTAAAGCTCCAGAACCAGGCTTCGCTGATCCTTCGGTACAGCCTCGCCTCGTTTTTCATAATTCTGTACTCTGTATCGGTTGCGCCTGCGATCATTTCCCGCTCCGAGACATCCAAGGCTTTACAGAGATCTGGAATCAGGGTGATATCCGGGTAGCTCTTTCCCATTTCCCATTTGGAAACGGCAGACTCGCTGACAAAGAGTTGCTCTGCCAGTTCCTTTTGTGTCAGCTTTTTCTCAAGGCGTTTTTCCCGTATGAAAGCGCCAAAGGTCTGTTTATTGATCATCACGACAGCCTCCTTGTTTGATCTGGCTCGATGATAGCATTCCGGCGTGGATTTGTCACGGGAGCGTCAGTTGAGTTGCGTTTTTCAGGTGCTTTCCTGGCATTCCGCATATCTACTCTGTGGCAACATATTGGCAACAAAAAATCGGATAGACCATATCCGATGGAGAATACAGATAATCAAGCATTCTGTTTTCCCGTATCTCTGCTGGGAGTGTAGATGTTTTAAAAAGGAGCCGCATCGACGAGAGAATGCTCAGGCTTCGTTCCGCTTCAGCAGGCGGAAAGTTTCCCTGTAGAGCGTCCTGCGGCCTTCGCTCAGCAGGTATTCGATATCCTCCCGAAGTGCAGGAACCTGGAACAGATCCACAAGGAACGGCGCATAATGTGTGCCTGCTCCTTCCTGCACTTCTTTTTCATAGTCGCTGAACGTCTTGCCGCGGTTGTAGCTGCGGCCTACGGTATCCGTTGCCGCGTCGAGGCAGTCCGCCGCAAGGACGATGTCGATGACGGTCTTGTACGGACTTTTGAAGGTGTCAAAGCCTGCCGGATAGCCTCTGGAGCAGTCGTACCAGAGGTGATGGCCCTTTATGACGTCCGCGTAATCGCGTGTGGACGGATGCTCCAAGGCAATATCGGCTCCGATCACAGGGTGGTTTTTGATGATCGAGAACTCGTCGTCAAGCAGGGCCCTGCCGTACATGGAGATCGTATCGATGATGAACAGCTTGCCGATGTCGTGACACAGGGCGGCTCTGTAGGTATAGTTCAGGATGCGGTCTTTGGATGCAAGGGCGTCCGCTGCTGTCTCACAGCCCGGGAAGCCGATAAACAGCTCCGGCTGCGTCTTCAGCAGGTGCCGTGCCATGCATTCCGCAAGCCTTGCGACCATGTTTACGTGGACGTATGTGGGCGGATGGGTGGCGGCGAGGCCGTTGACGCAGAAGTCCTCCATGGACATAGCATTCGGGACCTCCCGGAAATAGAGCGGCAGATTGATAAAGAGCGTGATGCACTTCATATAGACGTCGCTGTGCTTCGGAATATGGTAAAGGTAGTCGAGCATGTTCTTTTCAATCTCGTAGTACCTGTCATAATCCCGTTCGCTGAGCTCGAGGTCCATTGTCTTTGATATGAGAAGATAGGACGACGGCGTATCCAGATTCTTGTTGATCCCCGTGATCGAGTAGTCGCTTCGGTCGACCTTCAGGTATTCGTTGTAGAACATATCGCAGGCTTCTCTTGCCGAGGTGTATTTTGCCTGCACCGAGGCCATGTAGAGGAGGTCGCGCATCTGCTCTTCGTTTACGGCAGAGCGGATCAGTTCGCTCCTGGTTTGACGGATAAAAGCGAGGGCTTTTTGAGCGTACGAGTACACTCTTTTTGCGATGTCCTCCGGCAGTATCGAATAAGCCAGAAAGCTTGCGTAGTAATAGATCCGGAACTCGTAGGCTTCCCAGTCATAGTCCGGCAGGCTGCTGCGGTAGAAGGGGTCGCTGAGCCGCCCGTATCCGCTGTCCAATATGGCAAGGCAGGGCTGCCAGTACTCCGAAGGCATGGCCTGCAGATTGTTTTCGTACAGAAGCGCGCTCATCAGATTGAGCTGCAGAAGCATGCCTTTTGCATCTTCGCTCAGACCGATGTATTTCTCTTTATCCAGATATTTCGCGAGCTGCTCTGCGTTTTCGATGGCCCTGCTGCGAACTTCGCGGAGCTGTTCGTTGTCGTATCTGGAAAGCGCGGAGACGATCAGATAGTCGCGCCTTACCTTCTTTGCCATGGCAATGACCCGGGCGCTGTCGTCTGCGGCGTCGTCCGGACCGATCTCGCTCATCATCAGCATATCGTGCAGAAGCTCCGCGAGATGCGCGTCGACCTCCCCGTTGGAGCTGTCCTCTACGAGGAGTTCGCTGAACAGGGAAAGCTCCTCTTTGATATGTTCGTTTATTCTGGAATCCCTGGAAAGATAAGGTTTTATGAATTCGTCGATGACCTTCCGGTTCTCCCTGGCCATTTCTCCTATTTTAGAGAAATTGTCCACCAGAAGTCTGCTGTACTCGTCGGCATTCGTGATCTTGTCGAGGTCCGGCGTTGAGAGCAGACGGATC
>JAFSTX010000048.1 GCA_017445585.1 Lachnospiraceae bacterium | reverse complement strand
GGTTAGTCTGTTCCCACATCCGGCTTCCTTCAGATCCCATCTCACGGTGGGCACCCTTGCCTTCGGCTGTATCCTTCCCACTACCGGGCGGATTCGGGACTTTCACCCATTAGAAACGTGCGCCGCCGGGCGCACCATAAAGAATCCGGCAGGCAATGCCTGCCGGTCTGCAGTATTTGTTCAACGCCTCGATGAGATGCCGGCGTCATGCGGGTCCGATTACGGACGCCTGTCTGTATTAACTGTTCAGCGCCTTGATGATATCCGGCAGCTGGGCGTCGACCCTGTCGTTGTCAAGCTGACAGGTACCCGCGTTGCGGTGTCCGCCTCCGCCATAGCTAAGGCAGAGCCGGCCGATATCCGCCTGAGAGCCGCGGTTGATGATGGATTTGCCGATCATGACGGCGGTATTCTGCTTTTTGAAGCCCCAGGCCACGTGGATCGAGACCTCGGTCTCGGGGTACATGGCGTAGATCATGAAGCGGTTGCCGGCGTGGATCACCTCCTCATCACGCAGATCCAGAACGACGACCTTGCCGTGGACCTTTGCAATGCGTGAGAGCTGGGCCTTGAAGAGATCCGCCTGCTCGAAATAGAGTTCCACACGCTCCTTCACATCAGGCATCTCAAGGATCTCGTCAATGGTATGATGCATGCAGTTATCCACAAGGAACAGCATAAAATCATAATTGTTGATACGGAAATCACGGAATCTGCCCAGTCCCGTACGCGGATCCATCAGGAAATGCAGCAGCACCCAGCCCTTGGGATTAAGTATATCATCGAGGGTAAAGTCTGCGGAATCGCCCTTGTCCACCGCCGCAAGTAATTCCTCCGAAAGATGAGGAAAACGTTCCTTACCGCCGTAATAATCGTACACGACTCTGGCGACGCTCCGCGCGTCCGGATCGATGATCAGCTTGCCCTGTGTATCCACCGGCTCCAGCCTGCTGATCTCGGATTCATGATGATCAAAGGCCAGTCCCACTCTCGGATCAAAAGGCAGATTAGTTGTGATGTCTCTTTCGGAAAGCTCGATCTTTCCGTCCTGTACGTCCTTTGGATGGACGAGCTTAATATCGTCGATGAGGTCCAGTTCCTTAAGCATCATTGCGCAGGCCAGTCCGTCAAAATCGCCTCTGGTCACCAAACGTTTCTTTTCCATAGGGCATCTCCTTTTCACTGATGATCGGTTGCAGGCAGCTCACCTGGATGACGCTGCTTTTCCGCAGTATATTCTATCACAGTCTGCTTCCCGTGTCAGCTGAGATCTATCACCTGATCCGCGAGATTCTGTATCAGCTCAGGCTCGTGAGTCGCTGTAATCAGTGTGCGCCCGGCGCGTTTCAGCTCTGTAAGAAAATCCGCATGCCAGCTGCGGCTTTGACGATCAAGACCGGACATCGGCTCATCGAGGATCAGCACCTCAGGATCCAGCGCGATCACGCTGGCGAGAGCGACTTTTTTCTTTTGACCGCCTGAGAGATGGTAAGGAACGCGCTCTGCAAGATCCGCTATGTCAAAGAGCTCGAGAATATCCCTCACCCGTCGGTCGGTTTCTTCGTCAGTCAGCCCCATCTGACGCGGCCCGAAGGCGATCTCATCGTATACCTTCGGATTAAAAAGCATCACGTCGGGATTCTGAAAAAGGAAGCCTACCCGCTTGTGAAAAAGCTTCGAACGGGCGTTGTCCCTGAGAAAGCGCGCAGTGATCTCCGTCCCGTCAAAGACATATCTTCCGTCCTGCACGAATGACAGTCCCGTAAGGATCCGCAGGAGAGTGGTCTTGCCGGAGCCGTTGTCTCCGGTAAGAACCGTGCAGGTCCCGCACTCTGTCGCCGCGGAAAAACCCGAGAAGACCTTCATTCCGTCCTCATACGCAAATTCTATGCTGTCAAGCTCAATAAAACTCATAAAAACCTCTGTCCGCCTGCAACCGGGCGTGCGCCGTATCACAGCCCACTGTTATTATCTGAAAACCCATGACATCTCATATACCCGCGCCGCATCTCACAGCCCACTGTAATCGTCCGTAAAGCCCCGGCATCGCATGGCCTCATACGTCTCGCGGTTCAGCTCCGCGCCGCGCACGAAAGTGACTCCCATAACACCGCCCACAGAACCGTATCTGCCGCGTGCCTTTCCCACGGAGCGGAGCGAAAGAGAAGTCAGCAGATCGCAGATAAGCCTCCCCAGCAGGACTATATATCTGAGAGTAATATCCAGCGCAAAGACAAATACTCCGGGAACGTGCAGTTTACGCAGTGCAGCAGTGATATGGTACCACTGAGTCGTATGGTTAAAGATGCTGACTGACATAACGCAGAGAACGACTTTTGCAACGAAAAGTGCGCTGTTGGCCGGGCCGGTACTCCCTGCGATCAGCGCAGGCAAAAGCAGAACCGCAGCCAACAGTCCTGCCGCCGCGGAAGGTCTTACCACCGACAGGATATCGCGGGCAGGCCAGATGCAAAGATAGCCCAGCAGCACTGCGCCGAATGCGAGGAGGACCAGTCTGCTTTGTACCGCGGAAACCGTGATGATCACGGCCAGAAGCAGCGGGATCTTTATAAGTGCAGGAACAGCGCGGGCCTTTTCGTGCCCGCGCTGGACTCTGAGGTCGGACATGATCCGGCCAAGAGATCTGATTGTTTTCACGGCAAATAAGCTGCCGCCCGGAGGTACGTAGCTATCCGGCGTGTTCATCCACTCAGGAAGTTTCATACTCGGTTTTCCAATGAAGTAATCTTATATCGCTCTTCTCTTCTTACCGGTAAGCGCCAGTGAAAACAGCTTAAAGATAATCACCAGCAGCGCTGTTCCGATCACGGCAGAGAGGATGTATGCCGTCACCTCGCCCATACCTTCAAGCGAATAGTCGGGCATCGGAGCGTTCAGTTCCCATCCGTTCTCCAGACCCGCAGGCGTGTATCCCAGCGCGGAGCCGTCCGTGACCACTTCCGCGATCTCGTCTGCCCCCCACTCGCCCCAGGCGGTTCCCGTCGCCAGAAGCCCCAGCGGCGTTGCTGCGATCAGCACCGCGACCAGCGCGAATACCGGAATACGGCTCTTTTTCGGCACATCGTCCGCTTTTCCGGTCAGGTCATTCGCATCGGCAGCAGCGCCGGGCAGGTACGTCAGATCCGGCGACGTCCTTCTGACGAAGGTATATATTGCCACGGTAAATACGGCTTCCACGATTCCTGCCACGGCCAGGTGCGGAATCATCATCGCGGGGATCGCGACTTCGAGGCCGTACGGGCAGTAAAGAGCGGCTCCGCTCGCGTCATGAGCTACAAGCGGCTGGATACCGAACTCTATGGCTGCACAGAGTGCGGCAGCGTTCAGCCCGATATACGAACCGACAGCCGCACCGAGGATCCTGCGGCCCATCTTCGCTTTTGCCTCACCGCCGGAAGCTCTGATGACGAGTTTATAGACTGCGTATCCGACGTAAGGAATGACAAAGGCCATATTAAAGCAGTTCGCACCAAAGGCCAGCACGCCGCCGTCGCCAAACAGCACCGCCTGCAGCAGCAGTGCTATCGATACCGCTATGCAGGCCGCGTTCGGCCCGAAAAGCAAAGCTATCAACGTACCTCCGACCGCATGGCCTGTAGTACCGCCCACAAGCGGCACATTAAACATCATACCGAGAAATGAGAAAGCCGCTCCCACTCCTACCATGGCGATCTTTTCCGAAGGAAGCTCTTCTTTTACCTTTTTAACCGCATGTACCCAGACGGGTATCATCGCCGCTCCCATTACCGCACAAGTCGCCGGTGAAAGATAGTTTTCAGGAATATGCATATTTTCTCTCCTTGAGTTTATAATCAGCATTTGATCAAATACAACAGATATTTTAGAGCAAAAAAAACACCCCGCAAGCGGGGTGGGGGGTTATTTTTTCATTTTCTGTCACATGAATTTATCGATCGCCTTCTGGAACTCGGTGACTGCGTCCATATCTCCGTCCTCTATCGCATGTGTGATGCAGTGAGTCATATGCTCGTTGATGATCTCGCGTCCGAGGCTGCGCAGAGCGGCGTTCACCGCAGAGAGCTGCATGATGACGTCGGCACAGTCCTCGTCATTCTCGATCATCACCTTCACATGCTGCAGATGGCCGATTGCCTTGGCAATGCGGTTGAGCTGCCTTTTCTTCTCCTCGGGCGAATGATAATGACCGTACGCGTGACTCCCGCTCACCTCGTGGGTATGTGTGGTGACGTTTCCCTGCTCGTCCGTATGTGTATGCGTGATATGTGCCATAACCGTCTCCGATCTGTTTATTGCGGAAATTATAGCATTTCCGTACGTCTTCGGCAATATCACAGCCGTATTTCCATATCCACGTGCATGATGCCTTCCTCAGGATATTCGTCGGAGACGACCTTAAAACCGAGTTTCTCGTAAAAAGGCACCGCATGCTTCTGAACGTCCGCCTTTATCCGGGTGCAGGAAATATTATTCCGGATCGCGGGTATGCTGCGTTCCATCAGCTGTGTGCCGAGTCCGCCGCGCTGCCTGACCGCGAGCACCCTGCCTATATGAGCCGCATCGGCATCCTTACTGTCACGATACGCCCTCAGATACGCAGCGACCGCCCCGTCCTCCCAAAAGAAGCAGTGAAGGCTCTCGCGGTCGACTCCGTCCTCGTCCACGCAGGTGATGCCTTGCCCCTTGATAAATACAGTACTTCTCGCCCGGAGGATCTCGTAAAGCTCGTCGACGGACAGCTCGTCAAATTTTTTCGCGCAGAACTCCATATTCATACCTTTCTTACCAGCATCGCGCGGATAGCGTTCAGGACCGCGATCACCATGACGCCGACGTCGGCAAAAATCGCAAGCCACATATTCGCGATACCCAGTGCTCCGAGAGCCAGACAAAGGAACTTGATCCCGATGGCGAACCAGATATTCTCATAGACGATACGAAGGCACTTTTTGGCGATACGGACAGCCTTTGATATCTTGAGCGGATCGTCATCCATCAGCACCACATCCGCCGCTTCGATGGCCGCATCCGAGCCCATGGCGCCCATGGCTATACCCAGATCCGCGCGGGAAAGCACCGGCGCATCGTTTATTCCGTCTCCCACAAAAGCCAGCGTTGCTTTTTCGGGCTTTTCTGCCAGAAGCCTCTCCACCTCCGCGACCTTGTCGGCAGGCAAAAGCCGGCTGTGCACCTCATCTATACCGAGATCATCTGCGACGGACCTTGCTATTGCGTCCGCATCGCCTGTAAGCATGACTATGCGTTCCACTCCCGACTCACGCAGGGCCCTTACTGCAGCCGCAGAGTGTTCCTTTGGTGAATCAGTGATCAGCAAATGACCGGTGTATGCGCCGTCAACTGCGGTGTGTATGACCGTGCCCGTGCCGTGACATTCCTGCGGCGTAAGACCCGCATCCTCCATCAGATGCAGATTGCCGACAGCTACGTCATGACCCGATACTTTCGCTGTGATGCCCCTTCCGCTGTGCTCGGTTATTCCGGTGACAGCACTCCTGTCTATCTCCCCGCCGTAAGCATTAATAATGCTTTTGGCTATCGGGTGCGATGATGCGCTCTCAGCATGAGCCGCATAGTAGAGGAGCTCGCTGCGATCCATTGAGCTGTGATGGATCTCATTTACTTCAAATACGCCCTTCGTCAGCGTTCCCGTCTTATCAAAAACCACGATACCAACATGGCTCAGAGCTTCCAGATAGTTTGAGCCCTTTACGAGGATTCCCTCGCGGCTCGCCCCGCCGATACCACCGAAGAAGCTGAGCGGGATACTGATGACCAGAGCGCAGGGACAGCTGATGACGAGGAAGGTCAGCGCGCGGTATATCCACTGTGACCACGCGGGGTCGCTCCCAAACAGCATTCCTGCCAGAGGCGGCAGCAACGCCAGCGCCAGTGCCGCTCCGCAGACTGCCGGGGTGTATATGCGCGCGAACTTCGAGATAAAATTCTCGGTACGCGATTTGCGCGAGCCCGCGTTTTCCACAAGCTCAAGGATCTTTGAGGCGGTGGACTCGCCGAATTCTTTCTCTGTCCTGACGGTCAGTACACCGGTCATGTTGATACTGCCGCTGATGACGCTGTCGCCTTCCGCAACGTCTTTCGGAATGCTTTCGCCGGTCAGCGCCGCCATATTAAGAACCGATCTGCCGTCTACTATCACTCCGTCGATAGGGACTTTTTCTCCGGGCTGCACCACTATCTCGCTGCCGACCGCAACCTCATCCGGGTCGACCTTTTCCAGACGGCCGTCCACGCGCACGTTCGCCCAGTCGGGCCTGATATCCATAAGTGCGCCTATATTGCGCCGGCTCCTGCCCACGGCGTAGCTCTGGAACCATTCGCCGATCTGGTAGAAAAGCATGACCGCCACGGCCTCGACATAGTCTCCGTTTCCATTGATCAATGCGATAGCTATGGCGCCTATCGACGCCACAGCCATAAGAAAGCATTCGTCAAAGACCTGACGGCTTATGATCCCGCGCACGGCCTTGATCAGTATATCGTAACCTATCAGCAGGTAGACGGCCATGTAAAGCGCGAATCTCAGATATCCTTCCGCAGGAACGAATATAAGAGCAATCAGAGCTGCGGCAGATATAATGATGCGCACCAGCATCGTCTTTTGTTTTCTGCTCATTAATCCGCCTCCCGGTCCTGCTTAGAATTCGATCTCGCAGTCCGACTCGACCTTGCGGCAGGCCTTCAGTATCCTGGGCATGACCTCGGCTGGATCCGCGCCATCTTCAAACTCCACAGTCATCTTAAGCGACATGAAATTCACGACGGCGTTTTTTACGCCCTCGGTCTTGTTCGCTGCCGCCTCCATCTTGTTCGCGCAGTTTGCGCAGTCAACGTCGATCTTGTAAGTTTTCTTCATATCTCTCCTTTTGGCAGCTGCCAGACATTTTCCATCGGAGTATCGCCGATCCGGGCGACAGCTACCTGCCTTCTCTTTCCTCGATCAGATGCTCAAAGCCCATATCGATGATAATTCTGACATGATCATCCGCCAGGAAATAATAGATCGTCTTTCCCTCGCGCCTGCTCCCGACGAGATTCGCGTCCCTGAGGACCTTCAGCTGATGAGAGATCGCCGACTGCGTCATGCCCAGAAACTCCGCGATAGCGCACACACACATTTCGCTTTCAAAAAGCGAAAAAAGTATCTTTGCTCTTGTCGTATCGCCAAACAGCTTGAACAGGTCAGCGAGATCGCATATCAGCTCATCGGAAGGGATCTCATCCTTCACCTTTTTCAGTATGCCGCTGTGATCATGTGTCCGACTCATATGAGCCTCCTTTCATATGAACAACCATTCATATGATAACTTGCTCATATGTGTTTGTCAATAGAATATATGCCGATTGCAGTTATAGCGGTTGTTGTGAGTATCGGCGCGCTGCGGATCTATCGCCGCCGGAAAGATGAAAAGTAAATAAAAAAAAGGCGCTGTAAACCGCCTTTTCAAATGATTCAGGCCCGAGGAGAATAATCTCTCTTCGGGCCCGGATCGTCAGTCTTTTTCCTTGAGTGCTGCCCCGCACTTAAAAGCATCGGCAACAACAGCTCCAAGGCCTATATAGGTGTTGTTCACGGGGTCAAAGGTGATAGGCCTGAGCTTGGCCGGATCGGGCTTGCCGTCTGTCAGAATGCTTTCCTCTGCGCAGATATTCACTATCTCACCGGTCAGTATACCGCTTTCAAAGCTCTTGACCTTGCATTCGAGCGCCATGGGAAGCTCATCGATAAGCGGGGCGTTCACGAAACTGCTCTTTGTGGCATGGAAACCGGCACGCTCAAACTTGTCGGGAAACTTCCTTGCGGAGACGATACCGACGTAGTCGCATGGCACTACGGTATCCTCCGTCGCAAAGCTGACGGTAAAGGCTCCGGTCACAGCCAGATTGTCAGTCGTCTTGTGTTCAGAGAGACTGATGGTTATCTCATTGAAATCGGTGATCACGCCCCAGGCCGCATTCATCGCGTTCGGGGTGCCGTTCTCGTCGTATGTGGCTATGATCAGCACCGGCATCGGGTACATCTGAGGCTTTGCTCCAAAATTGACTCTGCTCATTTTCTGTCTCCTTATCAGTACTTGCATATACGCCGGTGCAATGATTCCGGCGCTTGCTTTTCTGATATTATATCACATCCGCCCCCGGTCTGCACGCCCTGCTTCGCTCAGTCCGGAAGGCCGCGGCCGGGAAGCACCGATTCTCACCCAGGCCGCGGACCCGCAGCTTTATACCATGCGGCAGGAATCCTCGTCTTCCTCCGGGAAATCCTTAGGATCATACGCGATCCCGTTCCTGTCGTAATAGTTTTTTACTGCGGACTTGATAGACTCCTCCGCCAGTACCGAACAGTGAAGCTTGTAGTCCGGCAGACCGCCCAGAGCGGCGACCACGTCTTTATTGGTAACGGCCAGCGCTTCGTCTATAGTCTTTCCCTTGACCATTTCGGTGGCCATGGATGATGAAGCGATGGCGCTGCCGCAGCCAAAGGTCTCGAACTTCACGTCTTCGATCACGTTGTCCCTGATCTTCAGGTACATTTTCATTATATCACCGCATTTCGCGTTTCCGACACGGCCGACTCCGTCGGCATCTTCCAGACTGCCTACATTACGCGGATTCATGAAATGATCCATCACTGTTTCCGAATACAGTGCCATATTATCTCCTTTCCTGCCACAACGGCGAAATGCTGCGCAGATACTCCACTACACGCGGCACCTCAGCCAGTATCAGATCCACATCCTCATCCGTATTCAGTTCGGACAGGCTGAGCCTGAGCGAGCCATGCGCGATCTCATGAGGTCTCCCGATCGCCAGCAGCACGTGACTCGGATCAAGAGAGCCGGAGGTACAGGCGCTTCCCGAAGAAGCGCAGATCCCCTTTGCGTCCAGCAGCAAAAGCAGGCTCTCGCCCTCGATCCCTTCAAAGCAGAAACTCACGTTGCCCGGGAGACGCTTTATAGGGTCGCCGTTCAAAATGGAGCACGGTATCTGTGAAAGGCCTTCTATCAGCCGGTCACGAAGGCGGGTGACCTTTGCAGCGTTCTCATCAAGACGGCTCACCGCCTCCTCCAGCGCCGCCGCCATACCCGCGATCCCTGCCACGTTCTCAGTGCCTGCTCGCTTCCCTCTCTCCTGCGCCCCGCCGTTTATCACATTGGTAAGCCTGACTCCCCTCCTGGCATAGAGCACACCGACGCCTTTCGGACCGTGAAACTTGTGCGCGGAGAGTGAGAGCAGGTCGATATTCTGAGCCGATACGTCTATGGGCAGATGTCCTGCTGCCTGTACGGCATCCGTATGAAAGAGCACTCCTTTATCCCTGCATATTGCCCCGATTTCAGACACGGGAAGGACCGAACCTATCTCATTGTTCGCATACATCACGGTCACGAGACAAGTATCAGGACGGATCGCCGCTTCGACCTGATCCGGCGTGATATTACCGATCTCGCCTACCGGCAGCAGCTCCACTTCAAAGCCTGCCTTCTCCAGCGCTTTCAGCGTGTGGAGTACGGCATGGTGCTCAAAGGATGTGGAAACGATGTGCCTTTTACCTTTCTCTGCGCCGATCCTGGCAGCGGATATGATAGCCTGATTGTCCGCTTCGCTGCCTCCCGACGTAAAATAGATCTCTTTTGGCGAAGCACCTATACAGGCAGCCACCTTTTCACGCGAATCCCACAGTATCTCAGCAGCTTTCTGACCCAAGCTGTGCAGGCTCGAAGGGTTGCCGTATTCCTCCCGCAGACACGGGAGCATGGCTGCAAGCGCCGCCTCGCTCATCTGTGTAGTCGCGGCATTATCCGCATATACTCTCATATGATTCCTCCTGTGCTAAATCGATAAGGGTGCCCTTAATAAGGGCTGCAGCCTTACGGCGCAGCCCCGGGAAAGGGTAATCAGAATGGTTTTTACTCCTGGAAAAGCGGTGTGGAAAGATATCTGTCTCCGGTGTCCGGAAGAAGCACCACGATCGTCTTGCCTTCATTCTCAGGACGTTTCGCAAGCTCTATGGCCGCCCACGCGGCTGCTCCGGAGGAGATGCCTACGAGGAAGCCTTCCTTCTTGCCGATCAGCCTGCCTGTGGCAAAAGCATCGTCGTTTTCGACAGCGATGATCTCGTCGTAAATCTTCGTGTCGAGCACATCAGGTACGAAACCGGCGCCGATGCCCTGGATCTTGTGCGATCCCGCCACGCCCGTGGAAAGCACCGCTGAGCTTGCCGGCTCGACAGCTGCGACTTTGACTTCCGGGTTCCGTGACTTAAGGAACTGCCCTACACCCGTGACTGTTCCGCCGGTTCCGACTCCCGCGACGAATATATCGACCTTGCCGTCGGTATCCGCCCAGATCTCCGGTCCTGTAGTGGCAAGATGCGCGGCAGGGTTAGCGGGATTCACAAACTGACCCGGAATAAAGCTCCCGGGTATCTCGGCAGCCAGCTCCTCGGCTTTTGCGATGGCTCCCTTCATGCCCTTTGCGCCCTCGGTAAGCACGAGCTCTGCACCGTAGGCCTTCATGATCTGACGGCGCTCCACGCTCATGGTTTCAGGCATAACAATTATAATACGATATCCGCGGGCAGCAGCTACGGAGGCCAGACCTATACCGGTATTGCCGCTGGTGGGCTCAATAATGACACTTCCCTCTTTAAGAAGCCCTTTTTCCTCCGCATCGTCGATCATCGCCTTTGCGATGCGATCCTTTACGGAACCGGCCGGATTAAAATACTCCAGCTTGGCGACGATCTTCGCCTTAAGTCCGAACTCCCTTTCTATGTGCGTAAGCTCCACCAAAGGTGTAGCGCCGATCAGCTGATCGACCGATGTATAAACTTTTGACATGGTTCTTCCTCCATTTCAGTTTTCTGTATTATGCACCTCAATTCCTACTTTGTCAATAGGTTTTATCGGATTTAATTGCAAAAAAAATCGTTTTAAATATTAAATGGCTGATTCGGAAAAATGTAGTGATGATAATGAAAGCGGTCAATGATTATATACTGTAATTATCTCCCTCTCGGGCGGCTTTCTGGTCAAGCATATCCTGAAGCGTGATGCCGTCGAGATACTCGTCGACTACTCGCTGCAGGCCCTCCCACACGGGCAGCGTCTCGCACTCGCTGCAGCGCGGACAGATATTCGGTGTCTGCTCCATACACGCGACAGGGACCATCGATCCCTCCGTAACCCGCAGGATCTCTCCCACCGTGTACTGCTCAGGGCTGCGCCCAAGTCGGTATCCACCCTGAAAACCTCTGCTTGTCTGCAGCATACCCGCCCTGTTCATCAGCGGTATGATCTGTTCAAGATATTTTTTGGAAATACTCTGTCTCTCAGCGATATCCTTAAGAGCAATAAAGCCAGCGTCGCGATGCTCGGCAAGATCCGTCATCATACGCAGCGCATATCTGCCTCTTGTAGAAATCATCATAGCTGTCACCGTCCTTTTGCAAAGGACATAATACCACAAAACCGATAGGTTTTAAAGAGTCAGGCCCCAAGCTCCGAATTCTGTCAGAAACGGTAATGCCGAACGCGGCGAAAGGATTATTCCTCCCAGCCCTGCATCCGGTCGAGGATATCGTAGATCCCGAGGAATCTGTCACCGGTAATACCGATCTCGTCCCCGAGCTCAAAAACCACGCCCGCATCAGACGACCAGTTCCACTCAGGCAGTATACCGTCATTCGGATCGCCGGTACGTATGAAATTTGCAAAGTATTTTTTCATCATCCCGGACAGCTCGCGGTCCGAGTCGCCATATAGGGCGGAATCCGCGGGGATGTTCCCATAGAAATATACCTGCTCGCCGCTGTGATTGTATCCGAGACGCCCGTTATTCTTAGTAAAGAAATACTCATATGCGGGGATGCCGGCGGCAAAAGCCTGACGGCTCAGGCAGTAATGCCCGTAGTTAAAGAGCACGGCGGAATATATATCTATCCACGCTGCCTTCGCCTCGTCATCGCTCGATACCGGATAGAGCTCAAGCACTTCATCGGCATACTCCCCGAAATACGCGCGGACCTTCTGCTCAAAGTTCTTCATATTCGCGTTATCAAAAAGTATAAAGACCGCTCCCTCTGTTTTATTGTACCCGTGAAGGACTACTTCCGGATTAATAAGTCCCTTGCGGTATGACTCATAGGGAGGCTCCGTCAGCACATATCCGTCCACCGTGATGTGGTGATGCGCCTCAGTCTCATCCGCAAGAGCGGATGCCGGCAGATCCCGCAGCTGCGCAAGCGATGCGGCTCCAAGGCGTTCCTTCGTCTGCGCTCCTGTTTCAAAAGCTTCATCAAGGCTCCGGTACGAGTGCCCCGGCTCCTTCGCATTGACCGTCGAGCTCTCCATGATCGCGCGTCTGAAAAGGCCCCTGGCGAGCGGAGAAACACAAAGCGCGCTCACGCATACACTTCCCGCCGATTCACCTGCCAGCGTCACGTTCTCCGGATCCCCGCCGAAGGCCGCTATATTATCTCTGACCCATTCGAGAGCCTTGATCTGATCGAGCAGGCCGTAATTGCCCGTAGTGCCGTGTTCCGACTCGGCAGCCAGCTCCGGATCGGCATAAAAGCCGTAGACCCCAAGTCTGTAGCCCATATTTACGACGATCACGCCCTTCCTGGCAAGTCCCTCTCCGCTGTAATCAGCGTACCAGGGCTGGCCGGTCTTGAGCGAACCGCCATGTATATAGACGAGCACAGGCAGGTCCTCTGCGCTGCCCGCCGGTCTCCAGATATTAAGATAAAGAGAATCCTCGCTCGCGATATCCCGGAAATTATCGTCCAGCGTCACCTGATAATCGTGGTAGCCGATGATCTGGGCAAGAGAGCTGTACAGCGCGGAGTTCTGCGGCTGCATACTCATCGGGGCAAAATGATCCATCGCCCGCACGCCTTCCCAGGCGGCAGGATCCTGAGGCTCCTTCCAGCGCAGCTCGCCCACCGGAGGCGCCGCATAAGGGATCCCGGCAAAGACCTCGACCTCACCGTCTGCCGTGCGGACGCCTGTGAGCTGCCCCTGCTCAACTGTTATGACCTCCGTGACGCCCGCGTTTTCACCCTCGACTGCAGGGCGGAGCTTTTCGGGTCCCGGAACAAAGATCATGACAGCCGTCAGCACCGCGGCCAGCCCCAGCCAGCCGGCGCCGCGCACGTACCAAGGCTTATCCAGCAGATATCTGTACCTGACGAGAGAAAACATCCCCAGCGTCAGCACCAGAAGTATCCACGCGGCGATGCCGTTTTTATTCAGCTCAAAAAGAATTGCAAAAAGTATGGATATAAGTGTCAGAATCAGCATTCGCGCTCCGCTCCCTTTATTCTCTCATATTTCATGAAATTGACCTGTAATAAAGCCACAAACTGCCTTCCGCACTATTTCCTCACCATAAACTTCCTCACCACAAATGCGCCGCCCTTTACGTACCACGGCCGCAGCGCGCGGTCCGCTTCGCGGAGCTTCTCGCGGATCGGTATGCTCTGCGGGCAGTGCTTCTCGCACTTGCCGCAGCCTATGCACAGCGAAGCATAGGACGGCTGCCTCCGCAGCGCATTGGTCTGAGCGTATTCTTTGCGCCCGGACCACTTGCTGTCGGTGTACATCTGGTTATAGTAATGGAAAATTCCCGGGATATCCACGCCCTGAGGACAGGGCATGCAGTACCTGCAGCCCGTGCACCCGACCTTCTCGGTCTCCGAGATGACTGTCCGGATGCGCCCTATGAGATCCCTCTCCTCCTGCGTCATGCATCCCGGCAGCGCGCTGTCGGCTATCCGGCAGTTCTCCCTGACCATTTCCAGCGAATTCATACCCGAGAGCACACAGGTCACGCCCGGCTGATCCCACAGCCACCTGAGTGCTATCTCGGCAGCGCTTCTTCCGCCGCCCTCGGCCTCTATGAGATCCTTCGCCCGCTGCGGAAGCCCTATGGTCAGCTTACCTCCGCGAAGAGGCTCCATGATGATCACGGGCACTCCCTTTTTCTCCGCGGCCTCCAGTCCTCTGCGTCCCGCCTGCGAGGTCTCGTCCAGGTAATTATACTGTATCTGGCAAAAATCCCAGTCGTAGTCCTCCAGCACCCTGATAAAATACTCCGTGCTGCCATGGAAGGAAAAGCCGATATTCCGGATCAGTCCCAGGGCCTTTTTGTCCGCGATCCACTCGCGGATCCCCAGGCCCTTGAGCCTCTCCCACTGCGCGATGTCGGTGATGTGGTGCATGAGATAGTAATCCACGTATCCTGTGCGCAGTCTGGCAAGCTCCTCGTTAAAATACCTGTCCGCCGAGGCAATGCTCCTGACCATGTACTGCGGGAGCTTAGTGGCGATCCTGACCTTCTCTCTGGTGCCGTTTTTCTGAAGGATCTGCCCCAGCGCATCCTCGCTTCCGGGGTAGATATAGGCCGTGTCGTAGTAATTCACTCCTGCGTGAAAGGCCTCCAGAATCTCCTGTTCGGTCTTGTCCATATCGATCCCGCCGCCCTTGCGGCTGAAACGCATACAGCCGTAACCGAGGACTGAGACCGGATCTCCGTTTCTATCATTACGATATTGCATATACTGCTTCCTTATTTTGAGCGGACGGGCCGGCACTCAGGCCGCCCGTCCCGGTAAAAAACTCTGTTCGTCTGTCTGCGCCTTATGCCCAGGGGTCCTGACTTGCCGGCACTCTGATGCCCGCGAGGAGCATCTGCTCCCACAGGAACCACTCGCCGGTAGAAGGTTTGTTACGGAGCGTGATCTGGCGGGGGCTGTCAGCTCCGCCGCTGCGCACGTCTATCCTGCAGTAGCCCTGCTCGGCCATAGGCGCGGGATTAACAGAAAGCTCCAGCGTCAGAGGCTGCGAGGGGGTGTAGTTATTCTCTGGCGTTGCTCCCTCAAAATACGATCTCGGGATGTAGTCCTTTCCGTCCATAAAACGGTCGCCGATAAACTGCTTTTCCATAGGTGAAAGGGGTCTGGGCCCGCGCAGGTAATCCAGCATGGCAAAGCACGCTTCCCGATCCGACGGGTATGCGCACAGGGCAGCCACGGTCAGCGCGGCACTCTCCTCCGGAGTTCTCAGAGCAGCCATGGGCAGAGTCTTCATTTCTTCCAGATTACGGGGAAGCTTTTCAAATGTGATCTTCATCTTCAGTTCTCCTTTGTATAATAGAAAGTATCAGCTGTTTCTCAGTATATTTCAGTCGGCATCGCAGTCCGTCTCAGGCGACGCATAGCAGGATCTTCAGTATTTTCTTGATTACCTTAGACATAACAAGTCCTCCTGATTCAAATATAGTATATCCGAATCAGGAGGACTATTCAATGAGTAATATCAGGCGTCAGTCGCCGTCCTGAACCTTTTCCTTCTTCTTGTCAAAGAACTCCTTCGTGAGCTTTATCACTACAGGCGAGAGCAGCAGCAGTGCCACGAGGTTCGGTATCGCCATGAAACCGTTAAGCGCGGAAGCTATATTCCAGACATCGTCCAGACTCATGACCGCACCGAATATAATGACAAATACAAAGAGCACGCGGTAGACCTTTGCGCCCTTTTCGCCGGTCACGAATTCAAAGCACCTCGCGCCGTAGAGAGACCAGCTGATGATGGTGGACAGCGCAAAGAGCGACAGACAGACGGCAATGATCAGCACCGAAACCTTGCTGCCGAAGACTCCTGACAGCGAAGCGGCGACGAGGGTTCCGTCCGCGCCGGAGCCCCAGTTGATACTGATGATGCCCGAAGTCTGTCCGCAGAGGACTACAAGACTTGTCAGAGTACAGATGACAATAGTATCCATGAACACCTCAAAGATACCGTAGACGCCCTGCTTTACCGGATCGGTCTCCGAAGAGGATGCGTGCGCGATAGGAGCGGAGCCAAGGCCGGCCTCATTCGAGAAGCATCCGCGGCTGACACCTTTTTGCACGGCGGTCATGATGGTGATGCCGACCGCTCCGCCGATGGCAGCCTGAGGATCGAAAGCTCCCTTAAAAATCATGCCGAAGACCGTACCGATCTGCGGGAAATTGAATCCGATAAAAACGAGTGCGGCCAGTATATAGACTATGGACATAAATGGCACGAGCTTCTCTGTGACCTTGCCTACGGCCTTAAGCCCGCCGAGGATCACAAGGGCCACGATGAGCGCCACTATGATACCGATGATGAGCGCTGCCACGGTAAACGTGGAGCCGAAGAGCGTGATCGTGGCGCCGCCCGTATTTCCTCCGAAGGCGTCGATCGCATTCGTAATGGAGGAAGCGATCGAATTGACCTGTGTGGCATTGCCGATACCGAACGAAGCAAGTCCCCCGAGCAGAGCAAACAGCACCGCCATCCATTTCCACTTCTGTCCGAGGCCGTTTTTGATATAGTACATGGGGCCGCCCACTCTCTCACCGGCGGCGTTGCGCTCACGATACTTTACCGCAAGCACTACCTCGGCATATTTAGTGACCATGCCGAGCAGCGCGGAAATCCACATCCAGAATACGGCGCCGGGACCGCCGATTGCGATCGCTCCGGTCACTCCGGCGATATTGCCTGTACCGACCGTAGCAGCCAGAGCCGTAGTCACGGCCTGCCAGGGAGTAAGCTCTCCTTTTTCTGCCTTTTTGCCGGAGAACACCTTGCCGATAGTGTTCTTCATGGTAAAGCCGAACTTGCGGAACTGCAAAAATCCGGTCCTGAAGCTGAAATACAGCCCGACCCCGAAGAGGAGCACCAGGAGCACCGGCCCCCAGGCTATCTCCCCGTCAATGTAAGAAATGATCTCACTGAACGTCATTGATACTCTCCTCCTTTTTTCACCGTTTATGCTCATTTACCGAGCATCCATAACATTTTTTCATGATCTGCATGAAAAATTTTTGCAGATTATACCACGCACCTTATTTTCTTTCAACGGAAAAACAAAAATATTAATTTTCTTAATCATTTTCTTAATCCGATTAAATCCAGATAGTGCCAGGCGCGTTATTTTCCGCATTTTCAGCCAACTCCGGTATTTTACATCCATATCAAAAGATGCGACTGCAAAGACTCAGCCGGAAGCAGATCCCATATAGTCGAATCCGTTTTGATTACTGCCTGAGTTTCTCTGGACATCTGCCATTCTTTCAAGTTTTTTTCAATTTAAGCCGCCGGCGTTGTTGACAGCATTGTTTCGTGCTAAAATCGCAGCAGATATGAATCAGCCGGCCGCTCTGCTCAATAGATATATACGTATATCAGAATCCTGCCGCGAATCTGCATATGACCTAAGGAGCATTTTGCAATGATCAAAAACCTTATCTTCGATATAGGCAATGTTCTCGTCAGATTTCATCCCGAGGAGGAGCTTGTCAGATACACGGGCAGCATGCAGGAGGCAGAAGCGCTGCGCGACCTTATCTGGCTTTCAAAGCCGTGGAAGGATGCCGACCGCGGTCTGACAGACCGTGAGGGGACCGTCAGCCTGCTTACCGCGATGTACCCGGATAAGGCTGACATGCTCGTTAAGATTCTGCACGAGTGCAGCGACTGGCTCGTAATGCCCGATGGGACAGAGGTGCTGCTGGAGGATCTCGCCGCCGCAGGATACAATCTGTATATCCTGTCAAATACAAATCCCGGCGACTTTGATTCCATGACGCGGCGCTATCCGGTGCTGAGCCGGATGCCCGGCATCGTCTCTTTCAGAGAGGGCGTCCTCAAGCCCGAGCCTGCGATCTTTCAGCTGCTGCTGTCGCGCTGCGGTCTCGACCCCGGAGAATGCCTCTTCGTGGACGACATGCCGGTCAATACGGCTGCCGCATCCGCGGAGGGTCTCCATACGCTGTGTCTTACCGGCGGAGCGGAGACGCTGCGGGAAGCACTTCTCACGCACCCCCTCCTGCATTTCAAAACTCCGTGATCCGTTTGCCAGGCAAATATAAACCTTATTGAACATGGAGAGATCAGACATGAATGAAACCAAAAAAAGAATTCTCGTCGCCGCGCATATGGGCACCGTGGGAGGCAATATCCCCGGCAATACCCGCGCGTCATTTGAGATAGCGCTCAGACAGGGCGCCGACATCATAGAGCTCGACATTACAAAAAGCGCCGACGGCAGGCTCTTTGTCTTCCATCCGGGCACCGAGAAAAAACGTCTCGGAATGGACGTCGACATACGCAGGATGGATTCAAAGGAGATCGAAAGGCTGCATTTCGTAAACCCCGACATGGCTCCGACCGCCCATACCGTGGCATATCTGGCTGACATGCTCGATTTCCTGAGGGACCGCTGCATCATCAATCTGGATAAATATTTTGACAATCCCGCGGAGATAAGCAGCCTCGTGCATGACATGAAGATACAGGACCAGGTCTATATCAAGACCCCCGCCACGATGGATTTCTTTGACAAGGTCGCCGAGGTCGCCGGCGATATACCCTATATGCCGGTGGTCTACGAAAAGGACGAGTGCTTCAGATATCTG
This sequence comes from Lachnospiraceae bacterium, assembly GCA_017445585.1. Lineage (GTDB taxonomy): Bacteria > Bacillota > Clostridia > Lachnospirales > Lachnospiraceae > UBA3774. The sequence goes on along the minus strand of JAFSTX010000048.1, from coordinate 50,938 downwards.
GCGACCCGCCACGATATACGCTGTGTGGGCGTCGAGGCTGTCTTCAGCCGCGACGATTCCATGCTCGCATCCGACGAATACATAGAGGAGATGCACCGGCTCGGGCGTCTTCTCTGGATCAATTCCATACGCTTTTCCGATGCATCTCCTCTGGCGGGTTCACGCTGTGACGATAATGCGATGTACGGCGATCCGGACGAAGTCTGGGGATGGATGGCAAAAAAAGGCTTCGACATCATACAGACCGACTGGACCCTCCCGCTCTGCACCTATCTCAGAATGAAGGGCTATTGAATTAATCAGTTTCAGAACAGATGACTGCCGTCCGGCTCAGTATCCCGTTCCCACGTTCATGGATTCAAGCCAGTCAAGCATTACGGAAAACCAGCTCTTTGCCTCGGCGGGACCGCCGCCGACCTCTTCCGTCACCAGAGAGAGTCCGTGCCAGCCATGCGTATATATATGCAGCGCAAACGGACGCCCGGCTTTGCGCATCGCGCAGGCCATCTTCAGCGCGCTCTCCACGGGCACGCAGTCATCCTCCGCCGTATGCCAGATAAACACAGGTACCGTATCAGCGCTCACATTGCTGTCGGGAGAGTACAGAGAGTCCATCTCGCTGGGACCTTCCACACCGGTCAGATTCTTGATCGATTCGGCGTGTGTGGGTCCGAATGCAGTCAATACACCGTAGCAGAGCACTGCGGCATTAGGTCTGGCCTCCTCCGCCGGCACTCCCGTCCTCTCCGGTTTGTTCCAGAGAGTCGCTATGGAGCCGGCCAGATGCCCTCCGGCGGAAAATCCGCAGACGGTGATCTTCTGAGGATCTATGCCCCACTCCTCCGCATGTGCCCTCGCATAAGCGATAGCGCTCGCCGCCTCGTGAAGCGGCCTGTCTCCGAGCCCCGGGTCCTCTTTTGTCTTCCTTACGCTGTATCTCAGAACGCATGCCTGGAAGCCTGCGCGTATCATGGCAAGCGCTACAGGCTCTGCCTCACGGTCGGCGGTCCAGGTGTAGCCTCCTCCGGGGCAGATCAGCATCAGCGGACGCTTGTCATGTACTACGAATTCATAAGTTTTTTCCCTCAGATACACCTGAAGGAAAGCATCCGTATCGCAGAAATCCCTGACTTCGAAAACCTTCATATCTTAAAATAACCCCCGTTATCTTTTTTTCGTTGCAGCCGTCATACGCCGGGACTCAGTCCGCCGGGGCGAGCCCCATGGCCTTCAGCCAGCTGAGCGAGATCGGGAACCACTGGGCCGCATTCGGCTCTACCCCGCCCACTTCAGCCTTGCCCAGGCCCAGTCCGTGCCAGCCCGTGGCAAACAGATGCAGTTCAAAAGGCACGCCCGCCTTGTGAAGTTCCTGAGCAAAGATGCAGGAATTGACAAAGCTCACCGTCTGATCGCATACCGAATGCCACAAGAAGGTCGGAGGCACATGGGACCCCACATGTCTTTCCGCACTGTAGGCATCTATGACGTCCTCGCCGTAGTCCACCGTACCGCAGAGATTCGCAATACTGAATTTATGTCCGTCGGCATCCGCGCTGATCACGGGATAACCCAGCACCAGAGCATTGGGCTTTGCCTCCTCTCCCGCCTCAGGGAATCTGCCGGTGTCCTGCCAGAACACGCCCGCCATAGCCGCTGCGTGCGCGCCGGCGGAATCGCCTTCCAGGATTATCCGGTCGGGATCTGCTCCCCACTCTTCCGCGTGTTTACGCACGAGCCTGATCGCAGCAAAAAGATCCCTGAAAGGCGCATCTCCTACCGGCGGATCGCTCTCCTGAGGACGGATCGAGTACCTGAGTACGGCGCTGTGATACCTCGCGCCGACATACTCGAGCGCCACAGGCTCGCTGTCCCGGTCTCCGCACATGGCGTAGCCTCCGCCCGGGCAGACGATCACAAACGGTCTCTTCTCATAGGTTTTCCACTCGCAGCTCTTTTCCAGAATATAGAGCTCGAGCACTGCATCCGACCCTTCCCTCACCGGTACGGTCTTACATATCATTTATTGTCACCTCGCAAAAAGTTTTTATTCCGTTTTTTCAGTTCGAAGGTCGCTACGGAGAGCGGCGGCAGGGAGATATCCGAGGCATCCGCGGCACCCATATCCGCGCAGTCATGCCCTGCATCGGTCAGAAACAGCCTCCCGCTTCCGTCAAAGCCTTCCGGCAGGATCAGAGACAGCGCGGCAGTCTCTGCCTGATTATTGATCATTATGACCTCGATGCGCTCTCCATCCTCGGAAATATACGCTGAAGAAGCCACTTTCTCCCATTTTTTCTCCGCGATGGTATCCCAGGCGGCCCTTGCCTCCTCAGGGAGCTTATCCGGACTTGACGCAGTATCCGCAGCGTCGCCCGATACGCCTATCCTTGTGCAGCCTCTGATAAATCGACTATGGTGCATCATCACATAGTAGCGCTTGGTCAGGATCAGGCTCTCTCCGTCCGGATCCTCGTCTATTAGGCCGCTCGGGTAGCTCGTTCCCGCGAGCCCGGTCCACCAGGTCCAGTGCGGCACATCCAGTATGGTGAGATCTTCGTACAGGCAGTTTGCCAGCTCGAGAGCGAATTCCATCGGATGAGAGCAGTCCGCGTGAAGCGGTCCCCACTCCGTCTGGTGCAGCGGAAAAGGCGAGCCCAGGCTCTCCGTAAACTCACGGAACTCCCGCTTATGAGCAGCGTTCGTGCCGTAGGAGTGCGCCGCGAAATGATCCGCGTGCTTACGCAGGAGCGGATCATCGCACATGGCCTGATACAGGCCGAAGGCATGCGTCCTGGGATAATACCACTGCGCCGTCTCAGGCATGGAGATCCTTACGGACTTAAAACGCGGATCCGTCTCCGCTCTCCGTGCAAAAGTCGCGACCGCGATTCTGAGAAAAGCTATCACCTCGTCCGCTTCGTAGTGGCAGCCCTCCTGGCGGTTATTCCGGTCCCACTGCCACTGCGGCTCGTTTATAGGGCTCACGTATTTGACGGGAATGCCCTCGTCCAGATACAGCGCCGTCACGTCGGCGACGTAGTCCGCATAATCCTGATAACGCTCCGGCGCAAGATTCGATACATACTTTTCTTCGCCCTCCGGCTCGTTCGCGCAGGTCATGCCGCTCTTTGTCATGCACGAGGGCGGCGTATTCATAAAGATGGTAAAATCATCGATAGTTCCGAGTTTCAGCGCTTCACGGGCGACAGAGAGCATTCCCCCGTCCCTGTGAAGGTCATAGGTGCCGTCCTCCCTGAGCGGAGAAAGCGGCGCGCGGCGGGAAAGCGAGTCCTCAGGATACGGGGCATCGCTCCGGTCATCCTTTACGCCCCCTCCGACGTTCAGACGGATCACGTTCAGATCCAGTCCATCCTTTGTATGCAGCAGGCGCAGCACTTTTCTGGCTTTATCGGTGGTCCCGATACCGGATCCCCACCAGCAGGCACTCTGTCCGAAATCCCTGACCAGCTGATGGCGCTCATCCGTATTTATCCTGAATGTGTATCTGTCCAAACTCATTTCCGTCTCCGTCTTTAAAACGGACGGGGCAAAACCACCCCGCCCGTTTAGCTTTATGCGATCACTGTTCGGTCAAACGCATCTCGTCGATATACATCGTGGTTCCGGCGGGAGCATCGTTATAGAAGCAAAGCCCTCTGATCGTGGTCCATGTGACGTCATGTCCGTCATTGTCTGCGGACTTAAAGCTGCCGACGGGGATCCCGACCCAGCCCTTGTAGGAGGCCGGAAGCGGTACTGCACCGTAACCCGCAGTACCTCCCCATGACGCCCAGGCATCCTTAGTGGCAACTTCGGTATTCGCGCTGCCGTCGGAGAGATATACGCTCTTGCCGACTTCCAGCTTCACGTCATGCCAGCAGCCGTTATACAGGGCGACCTGCAGGTCAAAAGCTCCGTATCCGTTCGTATCTATCCAGAACCATACGACGCTGCCGTTTGACCAGTCCATCTTCTTGCCTGTGCCGTCCGTACGGATATAGCAGCTTGCAGACCACACCTTTTCATTCACGGTATAGCCTATGGCAGCGGAACCATCCGCACCCTTTCCGGCGGTTTTGGCCAGGGTGACCTTTGACAGATCCCAGCTGTTCAGCATCTCGCCTGTGGGAGTATCAAGTGCGGCATCCTCCATGTCCATGATCAGCGCTGCAGTCCCCGGGAGTGCCGAGGCCGTGCCGGTCTGAAGCTTCACATCGGGCAGGCTCCCGCTGTCGGTAGCCCAGAAATCATCTATATACATGGTCTCGCCGGCATTCGGGTTAGGGATATTGAAGAACATGCCCTTTATATCCGATACCTTGTAGGCGGTCTCGTTGTATGAGTCTCCGCCGCCTTCATAGAAGGAAGCGTAAGGTATGCCGACATAGCCCACATAGCCCTGAGGGAGGGAAAGACGTCCGAAGGTCTGTCCGGTCCACGCCGTCACGGTGGATGCAGTGGTGCGCTCGCCCCCGTTCCACAGGTAGTAAGGCTTGGCTATCTGAAGCTTGTGCAGTTTCCAGTCAGAGCTGTAGAGCCTGGGTTCCAGCTTCACTGACCTGCTGATTCCGGATGCATCCAGCCAGAACCAGAATACCTCGGTGCCGGTCAGATCGGTAGGATAATCGTCGATCTTCTCCATGCGGATCATTATGGGCTTCTCTCCTGTGCCCAGGAGCTTGTACTCGATGGCAGCCGAGCCGTTCACGCCCTTGCCCGCCACTTTCGAGAGGCTGAGAGCAGAATCGCCGGGATTGGAACTGCTGCCCCATACATAGTAAGCATACTCGTACTTGGGGATATCGTTCAGTTCATCGGATTCCATATCCATAACATGAATCCTGACTGTCTCACCGGACGGCTCCGGATCTTCGCCGGGCTCTTCGCCCCCGCTCTCAGAGCCGTTCATATCGGGAGCTTCATTTACATTTGTCAGCCACAGATCATCGATGTAGAGCGATGCCGGGAAGCCCGAGCTCACCTCGGTATAGAGATAGATCCTGCCGGTCTCGCCGGGCACATAATCCTTCTCGTCTGCGAGTTTCACACCTATAAAGCCCTTGTAATTTGCCGGTATATCGAATCTGCCGTAGTCTGCGGAATCCCAGGCCTTTGACGCCTCTCCGAGCTCCGTGATCGAGGTTCCGTCATAGCCGTACAGCTTCGCTCCGATAACGCTCCTGCAGTCGTCGACCCACAGATCGAGCCTGTTGCCGGACTCGCCCAGCTCCGTATTGTCCAGATAGAACCAGAGCATGCCTGCACCGGTCCAATCGGTATCGGCTTTCATCATTGACAGGTTCAGTGTCAGCGAGTACGCCCAGTACTCTCCACTGGTCCTGCCCTTGAATGTATAAGCCAGCGCCTTTGATTCACCGAGACCCTTGCCGCTTACTATCTCAGCCGCAAGGTTCGTCGATACTGAAGGTGCCTGATCGGCATAGAGCGCCGTCACAGCTCCGCTTGCAAAAAGGCTGCCGCTGAGCTTCTCCATGTTCAGGATGCACTTCTTTGTAAATGCATCGGGCTGTTCGGGAGCGTCGCTGCCTTCGATCGTGACATCAGGCGCCTCATTCAGCTTGGTCAGCCAGAACTCGTCTATATAGAGCGATGCCGGGAACCCCGAGCTGCGCTCGCTGTAGAGATACATGCTGCTGACGCCGGAGAGCGCAAGACCCGTGAAATCAGTCAGTTTCAGACCGATAAAGCCCTTGTAATTCGTAGGGATCTGAAGTCTGCCGTAATCCGCGGAATCCCAGGCCTTAGGCACGGTCCCAAGCTCAGTGATGCCGTTTCCGTTATATCCGTACATCTCTGCACCGATCGCGACCTTGCAGTCGTCGACCCAGATATCAAGCTTGCTTCCGCCGCTCTTGAACTCGGTGTTGTCGATATAGAACCAGAGCATTCCGGCATCCTTCCAGTTGGTATCCGCGCCGATTTTGTTAAGATCGATATCCAGCGAATACGCCCAGGTCTCTCCGGACTTGGCTCCCTTGAATGTATATACCAGAGCTTTCGAGCCGTTCAGGCCCTTGCCCTCTTCCGCAGCAGCGGCGATATTGGACGCAGCCGAAGGCGCCTGATCCGCATAGCGGACACTTATGATCCCCTGCGAGAAAAGATCTCCGGAGAGCTTCTCCATATCCAGAATGCTGCGCGCGGCAAAGGTTGCGCTGCCGCCGGTATTATCGCTGATGATCTGCGTATCGGGAGCACCGACCGGCACTTCGTCCATACCGGTGACCCAAATCTCGTCCAGATACAGCTTGCAGCCGGCCCTGGAGCCGCCCCAGTGCAGGTACATGGTCTCCGCTACGCCGCCAGTCCTCGTGAAGCTTGGTATGCTCTTTCCGTTGCCGTCTCGGCTGAAAGCTTCAAGCGGGATCCCGATGAATCCGGTCAGGTTCCTGGAGATTGGCAGACGTCCGTTGCCATTCCAGGAATCATTGAACTCGCCGGCCTCCACGCACTTGCCGTCCTTTACCTCATAGTACCTGTAATCTCTGTTGATGCCCTTGTCATTCAGGCGGACCTCAAGCTCACTCTTTGCGGGAGCTTCCGCGGCATTGATCCAGATCCATACGATCTTGCCGGAAGACCAGTTGGTCTTGGCCTTGGAGTCCTTAGTCAGATCGAGGTTCCAGGTATCGGTCCAGCTGTAGTTGCCGTTCTGCACGAGAGCGAGGGCACGCGATCCGTCTCTGCCCTTGCCGGCAGCGCCAAGCACCTGGCTGTTGTTCTTCTTGTAATCGTCATAGGACGAGCTCGGATTGACAGCAATGTTCCCCTCGAGATTGTCGGGGATATTCTCCATATCCCACGCAGCTGACGTGGAATCTGCCTTCGCTCCGGAGGTATCGGCGATACCTCCCGTGCCGCCCCTAAGGTAGAACATGTCGCCTGCCATCGCAGTGCCGGGTTTTTCACCTTCATTCAGGATCCAGAACTCATCAAAGTAGATGCTCTGTCCGGCATTGGGCCGGCTTCCGCTGTATGATACGTGGAAGGTGATCTTTGAGACTTCGGTGACCTTTCCCCATGCGGAGAGCGGTAAGCCGACGAAGCCCTTATAACCACCGCCGATAAGTATACGTCCGGTCTTTGCGCCGTCATAGGCAAGCTCAGTCTTTCCGACCTTTTCGATCTCCTTGCTGCCGTTAATACCGTAGATGGATGCGCCTATGGCGGGACGCACGTCATTGAAGACCAGTTCGAGCCTGATGTCATTTCTGACCTCGGTCGCGTCTATCCAGAACCAGACCATATCGCGGCCCGTCCAGTCGCTCTTAAGGCTCTTGTCCTTGCGGGTGGTCATGGTAAAGACATCCGCCCAGGAGTATTCTCCGTTCTGCTTCAGTCTCAGAGCCCTGCTGCCGTTCACGCCCTTGCCGGCAGCGCCGGAGACCTTGATATTGCCGGCCTTGTATCCCGGCGACTCGTAGCTGGCACCGTCTATCACGATCTGCTCGTCCGAGACGGGATCATCTGCAAGTTTTTCCATATCCCAGGCTGCTTTCCCGGAAGAAGCCTTGTTGTCTCTGGTCTTGTTAAGCTTTGCCCCGTAAGGTCCGCAGTCCTCCATGACCATGAACTGGTCGATATACAGCGTGGAGCCTGCCATCATGCCTCCGAAGTGGATCATAAAGCTTCTGACCTTGCGGAAATTCTCACCGAGAGCATTGAGCGGGATGCCTATCCAGCCCTTGTAGCCCTTGTCGATCGGAATGCGCCCGTAGCCGTAGCCGGTATAGCCCTCGGGTATGACGCCTCCGGGTTCGGCCTCGCTTTCGCCGTCCTCCATGAGATAGAAGGGACCGTCCTTGGCCAGCTTCACGTCATCCACACGGAATTCCATATTGACGTTGCCGCCCAGGCCCTTGCCGTCCACATAGAACCAGAGTATGTCGCCCTTGGTCCAGCTGGTAAAGGCGGTGGCATCAAGCGAGATGCCCAGATCGAACTCGTCCGCCCAGCTGTAGGAGCCGTTCTGCTTTATTCCGAGAGCGCGGCTGCCCTTGTAGCCCTTGCCGTCCGCTCCAAAGAAGGACACGTTTCCGTCCTTGAATTCATCATGGTCGGCATATCTGGCGATGACCCATCTTGACTCAAGCAGGTCGTCCGGTATACTCTCCATATCCCATACCACACCGTCCTCCGGGAACGGAGGCTCGGGGAGCGGCGGAATGGCGCCGGGATCTCCGGGACGCGCAGGCTCGGTCGGACCCGCGGGTGTGGCCTCGCCCTGCTGGGCATCAGAGGGCGCCTCGCCCGATTCCACGGGGACGAGCGTATCCTCCCTGCCGGAGGACCCCCATACTATGAGCGAAGTCGAGAGACAGACTATGCCCAGTATCAGGGTGATATAAAACCATATCCTTTTGTCCTTCATTACTTTGACTCCTTTCTGCGGCGCGCGGTTATCACGAGTCCCGTGACACTGCCGATGATCAGCACCGCTCCGACCGCCATACCGACGATCCAGAGGCTGCTCCTCTTTGCCGCAGGCTGCGCGGCCGCGTCGTCTGCAGGCTGCGTCTGCGCATCGCTGTCATCAGGCTGCGCATCGCTGTTATCAGGCTGCGCGGCCTTGCTGCCGTCAGCTGCCGCATCGTCCCCAGCGGGAGCGGTCTGCTCTTCGCCTGGATCCTTCCTGTCTTCAAAAGAAGCCTTGTCGATACCCTGTCCGTCAAATACGAAAGTAGTGATGGACTGTGCGGGCAGTGTGTATCCGGAATCGACAGTCATGGTACCGCGGCTGCCCAGATCGCGGATCGCCGAGGTCTCCCAGACCTGCGCCGTGGATCCGGCTTTTATGCCTTCGATACTGAAGGTCTTGTCCTCTTTGCCCTCGTTGACCACGATCACTATGATCTGATCATCGTCAGGGTTGACATAAGCCGAGGAATAGATCTTTGCGGGCATATTGCCTTCGTAAGCCGCTACTCTCGTGGCTCCCTTGATGAATCTCGCATACTGACCCATCGCCCACAGGCGCTTGGCGGGAATGACAAGATTGCCGTCACGGTTGCCGTATGCGAGGGAGTCGGTGAAGTTGCCGTTGCCTACGGCTCTCCAGTAAGTCCAGGAATCCACGTTTATGATGGTCAGGTCTTCGTAGATGACTCTGGCCACATCCAGCGCGGTATTGATGGAGAAATCCGGATAAGCAAATCCGGGGCCGTACTCGGTCTCCTTCATCGCGAGAGGGATGCTCATACCCTTGATCTCATTCATCATACGTTCCTTCGCGGCTGCGCTGGCTCCGTATGAATGTGCCGCAAAATGATCGATATTTGTCCTCAGGGTCTCGTTGGAGAGAAGCTTGAGGAAAAAGTAGTTCACGTAACTCTTGTCGGTCCAGTTCGCCGACTCGCTTGCGCTGAGTCTGGTGATGATGGTGGGATCCTGCTCGCGTCTGCGGTTCAGTTCCTCGACGACCATCGTATCTATCTCCAGAACTTCATCTGCGGAGTAATGGCAGCCTTCCTGATTCGTGCCGGTCCAGTCCCACTGCGGTTCGTTTATAGGAGACACATAGTCAAACGGATAGCCCAGATAGTTGAAAAGCTGGACCATATCCACTACATAGTTCACATAGGCCTCATGACAGTCGGCACGCAGGTTCGATAAGGTCTCTCCCCAGGCGTCGCCGTTTGTCATGGCATTGTTCGTCATCGTGGAGGGCGGGCTGTTCATGAACATGACCCACATGTCTATGGTGCCCATCTCCTTGAGCTTCTGAAGCACAGCCATGGAACCGGGGTCGCGGGTCTCGTCGTACGTGCCTTCCTCTGTCAGAGGAGAGAGAGGCGACCTGCCGCCCGTGGGCGTACCGGCATCGCTGTGATCGGATTTGACCGAAGAACCGACATTGTGGCGGTAGCCGTTAAGTCCTGCGCCTTCATCACTGAAGATCAGCCTGAGTGCTTCGTCCACGAAAGGACTTTCACCCATATAGGGAGCCCACCATGCGCCCGAAGCTCCGAAATCCTTCACTTTCTGGAAATGCTCCGAAGTATCCACCGTCAGAACGAAGGAGCCCTTGTCAGTGCCCTGGTTAAAGAGCTCTCCCGAGGGCATCAGTACCGATGAGGACATGTCTTCCTTAACTATACTGATCTCGTCCACGTACATGGTGAGGGGGAATCTCGCCACGTCCGAGGAAGGCTCGATGGAGAAGCTGACCGTCTTGATATTGCCGAAGGTGCTGTTGAAGGCGCCCGCCGAGATACCGACCCAGCCTTTAAAGCCGGTCGTCAGGCGGATGCGTCCGTTCGTCGCTCCGACGTACGAGGGCTCTGTGACAGCTTCTCTTCTGCTGCCGTTCCTGACGGTCCAGCATTGTCTGCCGATCTCGGGCTTCATTCCGTCCACCATGAAATCCAGATAGGGATCCGCAGCGGAAAACTCGGATATGTCGATATAGAACCATACCTCTTTGACTCCGAACCAGTCGGAGTCGGCAGTGGGGTCCTTGTACAGCGCAAGATGCCAGCCTGAGGCCCACAGCTGCGAGCCGGGGCATTCCGCATTGTATCTCAGTCCTGCGGCCGCGGATCCGTCCACGCCCTTGCCGGCCGCCTTTACCGCGTCGGTATAGCCATAGGAATGGCCTCCGGTGGAGTCCTCCTGAGAGAGGGCCATCCCGCCGTCAAAGAGGTCGTCCGGGATGTTCTCCATATCCCAGACCGTCACCAGATCATCCGGGAGTCCGGCCGCAGCCTTCGCTTTCACCGGTTCTGAGACAGTGACGAGCGATAAAGCCAGAGCCGCAGAGAGGATGAGCATTGAAAGCCTCTTTGCAGGCTTGTTTCTGCTTCCTTTCATCATATAATCCTCCTTTGGATCAATAACCAAAGAGTACGTTCGCCGCATCGATGGCTGCCTGATTCAGTGGTCTGAGCTCCTCGATCTTCTCTGCCGCGGTCGCGGTCCTGGCGGCTACCTGTACCAGATATCCATAGTATTCGTAGTTGGGGATGAGCTGATAACTGTCGTAGATCTGGCAGGCTTCATCGGTAAGCATGATGGATATGGTCTCATCGACGGACTCCAGATCGCGGAAAGTATTGTAGTAATTGTCCCTGAAGGTGATGCCCATCATGGCAGCCTCGGGGATATTGTCCATGGTATCATACCACTCGGAGACGATCTGTCCGGCCTTGACCTTGTCCTCCTCGGACAGGCACTGAGGGATGGCAATGGGAGTGGGATTCATGTTGGTGCAGATATGAGCCTTTTCGGACGTGCCCTTGGGGAGCATCACATATCCGAATTCGTCCTGCATATTGGTCAGATAGGACTGGATGATCCAGGTCTGGGAGATCATCATGGCACACTGGCCGTTTGCGAAATCAGTATAGGCCTTATCCCAGGCTTCGCCGTGTCCGAACTCGTTGATGTAGCCCTTTTCCACAAGGCTGACAGCCCACTCGAGTCCCTCGCGGAATGCGGGATCGGTAGTTCCGTCGATGAATCTGCCGTCCTTATCGCGGTCCACGAATACCGCGCCGTTTCCGTAGATACCGGTGATCATCAGATCACAGTCATTTGCGTTCAGAGCGTAGATATCGGTCTTGTTGTCGTTGTCCAGATCTCTGGTGAGTTTCGCACAGAGTTCTTCAAAATGAGCCCAATCCCACAGGCCGTCTCTCTGGAGCTGGTAAGGGAGATCGGGATCCACGCCGGCGTCCTCAAAGAGCCTCTTGTTAAAGAGAACTCCGAGTCTGGGCTCATCGTAGTCGGGGCGGGATGCGTAGCAGATACCGTTGATCGTGAAGTAATCGGATATTTTCCTGTTCCAGAGATCATCGGAGAGGTCCACATACTTGGAGAAATCAGCCAACAGTCCCTGAGCGGCCAGAGGCACGAACTGCGAGATCTTGACCTGGAAGGCGGAGCACTGGGGGTCATTGTTCACAAAGTTGCTGACGATGACGCTTTCGTAGTCGCCCTGGTTCTGGAGTCCGATCTGTTCGAAGGTGAAGTTCATCTTGTCCATCAGGTCCGCGTGATAGTCCTTCTGGAGCTGGTCCCATGCACTGGCGGCTTCCTTGTCTACAGGGACCGCATCTGACCACCAGTCAGCCATAACGAATTTATATCCGTCCATATCCGGAAGCTGGACTTCTGCATCGGAGGACGGCTCAACCTGGCCCTGCGCTTCTTCGGAAGACTGTACCGGAGCTGCAGGAGTAGATTCACCGCTGTCGGTGCCGCCGCATGCGGCAAGCGACAGGATCATGATACACGATAAAAGCAATGTGATTGGTTTTTTCAATTTGAACACCTCCTGGATCATATAATAAGGCAAAATATAAGTAAACTATTTTATAAACTAATAATATCAGCATGGATGCACGGTTTCAATTTCAAACTATTTCACTTTTTATTCTCTGTCACATTCTGCCGCTTTTTTCATTCTCCGGCAGGAAAAATATCCGTGAGGGACGCCGGGCAAACCTTCCAAATAATATGAAGTTGACGCGGAAGGAGCGGTGTGAGACAATCCATACAGAATATCAGGAGGTGTCCTAATGCAGGAAAACATCTATCGTCCGCGGCTCTCCCTCGACGGAGTGTGGCAGTTCAGTATTCCCGGCGGCCTTACGGAGCCGCGCAAAGTCCCCGGTTCCTATGAGTGCGTCGGCGTCAGCGAATACAGACGCACCTTTACCGTACAGCCGTGCGCAGATCACCGCACGCATCTGTGCTTCGAAGGCATCACCTACGAGGCCGAAGTCCTTGTAAATGGAGAGACGGCCGGCAGTATGCTGCCCTACTCTTACTATTCATTCGATATCACCGGGCTGCTGCGCGGCGGTGAAAACGAGCTGCTCGTAAAGATCACCGACCTTAAGGCTCCCTTCGGCCCGTCCGAGGGCTGGAAGAGCTACAGCGGCATCGTCCGCAGCGTCTATCTGGAAATGATACCGGATACGTATCTGGACGACGTTTTCTTCCATACGGATTTTGACGAAGGATATCATAATGCCTTCTGCACTGTGGAGTGCACGGCGGGAAGCCCCTCAAAAGGCCTTTCGGTCAGGTGCACTCTCCTGGACGGCGAAAAGACCGCGGCAGAAGCCGCCTCCTCCTTCGGCCCGGCTGCGGGAGCGGACGTTTCCACGGCAGAAGCCGCCGCCAAAGTCACATTCACCGTCCCCGAGCCATCGCTCTGGTCTCCGGACTCTCCCCGGCTCTATACTCTGTGCACCGAGCTTATCAGCGGATCGGAAGTGATCGATGCCGATATCAGGCAGGTGGGCATGAAGGACTTTAAGGCTGTCGGAGCGCGTTTCTGCCTCAACGGCAAAGACCTCTTTATCACCGGCGTGTGCCGTCACGATATCTGGACCGACGAGGCGGGCTTCACCCAGACCGAAGAGACTATCGAGACCGATCTGCGCATGATCAAAGCCATGGGTGCAAACTACGTGCGCCTTGTACACTATCCGCATGACCGGCGCGTCGTGGAAGCCGCAGACCGTATCGGACTGCTGGTCAGCGAGGAGCCCGGCCTCTGGTGGAACGACCTCTCCGACCGTGAAATCACCACTCGCGCGCTCGAGGTCCTGCGCCGCGTCATCAGGCGCGACCGCAGCCACGTATCGATAGCGTTCTGGCTTTCATTCAATGAATGCCGCTTCAACGAAGACTTCCTTCGGGATGCCGTGGCGGTATCGAGGCAGGCCGATCCCACGAGGCTGATCTCAGGCGCGAACTGCAACGACATCTATGAGACGAAGAGACTTTTTGACAAATATGACGTGGATTTCTATACGATGCACCCCTACGGTTCCAGGCCTGATCACGTGAACGGCGAATCCCTGGAAAAGATCTGCCGTGTCTGCACAGGCAAACCGGTGCTTTTTACCGAGTGGGGCGGCTACTATGTAGTCAATAATCCGAATCTGTTCAATGACTTCTGCAATGAGATGCAGCGTCTCCACGAGAATCGGGAGCCGGAACCGGTCCTTGCAGGCATGAGCTACTGGCAGTGGCAGGACATCCCCGAGGCGCAGCGCGGCGAACCTGCGTGCTTCGACGGTATCCTGACCGAGGGACTGGTCACGATCGACAGAAAAATAAAGAACAACTACCATACATTCGGCGAGTTCCTGACGCGTCTGCGCACGCCAAAGCCCGAACCCGAATACATCTTCACTCCCGTCGGAGCGGGGATGGCGGGAGCTTCATACGAGCCTCTGGAGATCCCCGCGGCGGACGGCGCCGTGTACCGCGCCGCTCTGGAAGCATCAAAACCCATGCCCGGATATGTACACAAAAAGGAACGCCGCCTCACCTGCGGTCCGGCGCTGAAATATCCCGTCAGTTCCCTCGGCGCTCTGCCTGTCAGTCTGGCTGCGGGAACTCCTCTGACTGCAGCGCCCGGCAGCTCCGTGGATATCCGTATCGGCAGGAACACGCCCGGCATCTGGTTTATCGGACATGCGACGCTGGGCACGGGCTGGCCTTACAGCGGAGAGTACGGCGAAGAGATCGGCAGCTACACCATCCGTTACAGTGACGGGACCAGCGGGACCGTCCCTCTCAGAAACGGCATTGAGACTGCTTCGGCCTGCTGTCTCATCGGACCCACGCTCTGCGACCCCAGATGCGCTGCCGCTCCGAGAGCTTTCAGGCTCTCCTATGACCGCAACTGGGAGATCTATCAGGCAAATCTCTTCAGGGTCGCCGCGGATCCCGCGCGCAGGGCAGAGAGCGTCACCGTACATGTCAGCCGCGAAGGATATTTCCTGCTGCTGTACGGGATCACTGTTGAAAAAGGCTGAGATACCCCCATACACATCGGGTACAGGAGCAGATCATGGCTATTGTGCATGAATACATGAAAAACGCAAACAAGCTGTCAGTCCTGAGCTATATACGGGAGCACAGGGACAGCATCATCAGACAGCTCAAGGACGCCATTACCAGTCGGCATGGCCAATCTGGTCAATCTCCTGAATCCGAAATACGTCATCCTCACCGGAGACATGCTGGAATATCAGCAACTCTTCCTCGGAATCACTCAGGAGACCGCCAGAAAAGCCGCGTGGAGCTTTTCAAATACTGCCATCCTGATCTCCGCGGAGGGCAAACAGCGTGCGGCCATAGGAGCCGCGCTCTACTTTATAAACGAAGCCTTTGAGGATCAGCATTCTCCGCTAATCTGTGACTGGACCGGCTCCATCGAGGAAACGGCCGATACATACGCCTGAAGTTTTACCTGATATACGCTTAAAAAGAAGCCCGGACTTTTGCAAAGTCCGGGTCATTTTTTATAAATGCAGGCTTCATCGACAGAATATCCGCGTGATCCGGCATCGGTCAGCCGAATACCAGGGTCGTGACGGACTGTGCGGGAAGTTCGATGCCGCAGGCGGCATCCGCATCGCCTATGTACTGCAGAGAGAGTTCCTCGCTCGTGCGCCAGGCAGCGCCGTATCCGGCGACCCCGTCGAGCGATACGCTCACCGCCCCGCTGCCCTCGTTCGTCAGGATCACGATGGTCTGCCCGTCTTTCTCATAGGCGCTGGCATATACGCTTTCATCGCTGTCTGTCTCACAGCCGATACGCTGCGCCCCGGTGATGAACCTGGCATACTGTCCGATGACGTAAGCCTGGGGATTGAGCTGTACTCTGCCGCTCTCCGGATCGCAGGACGCCAAAGCGCCCCCGCCCGACGCACTGCCCGGAGTCTCCACCGCGACCCACCACTCCCATAGAGTGGCATCGAGTATCGTCAGGTCCTCGTGGATCGCGCGGCTGGCTTCCAGACGCTTTTCATAGCCGGTGTTCCGGTAATCATAGCACATCTCCGTCATATGAACCGGCCATCTGATGTTCATGCTCTTATAGTAGTCGCGGCAGCTGCGCTTGTTTGATGCGTTTCCGCCGTAGGAATGCGCCGAGATATGATTCACCTGATCCTTGTAGTCATCGGTGTGATACAGGCGCGAGACCAGATATTTGGTATAGATATCGTCATACCATGCGGCAGTCTCGGGGATGCAGGCCTTGCCGCTCATACCGCGGCTGCGCAGCTCCTCGATCAGGAGACTGTCGAGCCTGAAGACCTCATCCGAGCTGTAGTGACAGCCCTCCTGATAGCTCTTCGGACTCCATTTCCACTGAGGCTCATTGACAGGGCTCAGATACTTTACCGGGATCCCGGCCATCTCATAGAGTTCTATCACATCTGCACAGAAGGCCGCATACTCCTCATAGCACTCCTCCTTAAGATTAGAACCTCCGTAGTATTCGCCTAGGGTATTCTCATCCTTTGTCATCCTGGCGGGCGGGCTGTTCATGAACAGAGTAAAATAATCCACGCCGAGCGACATCAGCTTATAGAGGACCCTGACTCCCTGCGCATCATTCTCTATATTCAGGAAACCGGGAAATTCCTCCACACATTTCGTGGCGCCTTTGCCGGTGAAGTCCTTCGGTGTGCCGCCGCCTATATTGTGGCGGTAAGTGGAAAGCCCGATCCCGTTATCGCTCGTATAGAGCAGCACGAGCATCTCATCGAGCGATTCCTCAGGAAACTGATCGGAAAAGCACGCCCACCAGCAGCCCGACGCCCCAAAGCCCTCAATGGTCTGAAAGCGCTGCGAGGGATCCACCTTTACCGTGAACTGCCCGGGCGCGCCTCCCTGATTGATCAGTTCTCCCTCCTGCGCGGCGGGACGGAAAAAATTCTTCAGATCTTCCCTTATGGCATCGGTGATTATGACCTCAGCAGGCTCAGCATACGAGTAAAAGACCGTATCGCTGCCGGGCGCCCCGTCCGTTCCCGGATCCGCAGTGTCCGCAGTCTTTGCAGCATCGGAAGAGATGCCGTTTGCAGCGGCCGGGTTCTCACCGGAAAAAGGATCCGTACTCATCTCTTTTTCCCCTTCCTGCGAACATGCGCCAAGACACAGTGTCATGGCGCATGCTAAAATGATTGCTGTTGCTTTTTTCATTATAAACTCCTGACTCCGGATCAGTCCTTTGCGGGAGGGTACTCGTTGCAAAGGAGACGGTAGGGAGGCTCGTCCTCTTCGATGGTAGGGAAGCGCCCCAGAGGGTTCAGGAAACGGTTGTCCGTATTATCGTCGTTGCACATGGAGACTTCTCCGATAAGAACTGACTCGGAGTCCTCGGGAATGATGAACTCGTGATATTTGTAGGGATAGAGTGAGATGGAATCGCCGGGCTTCAGGATGATCTTCGTGCCGGCCTTGACCATGCGGCGGTAGCCGTCGGTAACGACCTCGACGTCATTCACCTCATCCAGACTTTCATCCTCGTTCGCGTTATACAGGCTGAAGCAGATATCTCCGCCGCCGCGGTTGATCAGATCCTCCATCTTGTTCCAGTGGAAGTGCATGGGCGATACCTGACCGGGATCGCACATGATGATCTTTTCCGCGTAGGTCTTGGTGTACTTCGGATCGTGGACGTTGCCGTTTCTGATGGTGATGAGAGCCAGGCCGAGGTGGGCGTAGTCGCCCATGCCGTAGTCGGTCACATCCCAACCGAGCATGTTGTCGCGGATCTCGTCGTACTCATGTCCCTTTTCCTGCCATTCCTCAGGTGTGAATTTGCAGAAGGGCGGGATCTCGAAGCAGTGATCAGCAAGCAGCTTCTCAAAGCGTTTGATGACAGCATTGATCTCTGAACGTTTCATTTTTTCTCTCCTTTAAAGGCTTATTTATCAGATCTGTAAAGCATTCCTTATAAAACCTGAGCTCATTTTCCGAGCAGCTTTCTGCACTTTTTCTCAAGGTCGCCGATCGCGGCTTCTCCCTCGCGCACGCTGAACCTGAGTCCCGCGGTGCGCGTGCTCTGTGCCTCTATCACCGGCAGACAGCCGTGTTCCTCGCACCAGCGCCTTCCGTATACGGGAGCGTTGCCGGGCTCAAGGCCCATCACATAGTCTCCGCTCGCGGTGGATTTCCACTGGCCGAAGCACGGCAGCGCGCTGCGGTCCCACTCTATGCATACCGCGAGGCCCTTTTCATCGTCGGCAGCCGCCGCAAAGGTCTCCCTTCCATCGTCAGCGAGCTCGTGCAGATAGACATACTCGGGCTCACAGTCCGCTGGCGGATCCATACGCTGCCAGCGCGCGGCGTTCTTTTCGGAGGGCTCATCCCTCGGGATCACGCGTTTTGAAGGCAGGATCAGTCTCGTCCTCTCCGTCAGGAAGGGATAGCCGAGATTGCAGTGATACATGAGCATCATGGGCTCGTCTCTGAAGCCTTCGTTCGTGATCTCATCGCGGACCGTAACCGACGGATCATCCAGACTCGTGGTGATCGTGCGGTGAAGCAGCAGGTTCTCTCCAAAGAGCTCCGCCTCGCGGATATCTCCGCTGACCGTAACCACATAATCGTCGCCTTCCCAGCAGGCTCTGACCGAAACGTGCTCGGCAGGCGATGTACGCATGCGCCCGTGCATGGGATAGTCCTTTCCGCCGCCGTCGGTAAAGGGCGCGCAGATATTCTCGTATCCGCAGGTAAAGAACAGGCCTCCCATGATGCTGCGCTGGGCCTCGCCGCCGTGCGTGTCAAAAGGATTGCGCCCGTTAAGGCCGGGCTTTGACAGGAAGCTTATCTGCTCCCCTCTCCAGCTCATCTCCGACACGTCCAGACACTTGTCCAGCATGACGATAAAGCGCAGCGGGCCGTTTACCACTTCCACGGCGTTAAGGCCCCTCGCCCGCCCCTCGTCGTAGCAGATCCTGCGGGCGTATACCACCTGCTGGATGCTGCCCGTATATCTGAGCAGATCTTTTTTATTCATGATATGTACCTCTTCCGGTGCCCCCTCCGATGGGTGCAGCGCCTTATTCGAGATTCGCGTGATACTGCCACAGACCCTTCAGGTCGAGCTGTTTTCTCTCGATGATCATCTTTGCCACGATGTCTCCGAGCAGCAGCAGTGACTGCTCAAAGAGCGAAGTCATGGGCTGCTGCGAATCGATCTCGTCGTCGAGATATTTCTTTGTACGAACCGGGATCCTGACCATAAAGGAAGCGATATCGCGCAGCGGACTGTCGGGATTTGATCCGATATGCACGACCTGCGCTCCGGCGTCATAGGCTTTTTTCGCGATACCCGCGGGGAAAAGGGTGGTGCCGCTGCCCGAACCCACTATCAGCAGATCGCCGGGCTTTATCGCCGGCTCGGTGATCTCGCCCACATAGTGGGCCTTTACACCGAGATGTGCCAGCCTCTTTGTAAATGCCTGAAGCGAGAGCAGCACTCTGCCCACGCCCACGACGAATACCTGATCCGCCTCCAGGATCGCGTCCACGAGGCGGTCGACCGAAGCGGGGTCCACTGCCCCGAGCGATACGGCCAGCTCCGAGAGTACCAGATCGCGTGTATCTTCGTATTTGGTATAATCCATTTCAGTTTCCTCCGAGGAGTTCTCTTCTGCGTGCGAGCAGCCTTTCCGCGCTGCCGGTCAGATCGCCGCGGTCAAGACACGTGCTGCCTGCGACAAAGATGTCCGCTATGCCCTCCGGGCCGTAGTCCTCAATATTTTTGGGGGAGATACGTCCGTCGAGTATGAGCTTTGTGGGCAGAGCGCGGCGCTCTATCATCTCATGCAGATCGCGGACCTTGCGGTCGGCGTAGGAGACCTGCGCTTCACCCTTTATCTGCGCAAAGCCAGGATTGATCAGCATCTGCAGCACGGCATCGCATTTGTCCAGAACATACTCCAGCACGGAAGGGTTCGTGGCAGGCTTAAGGGCCAGACCGGCTCTCACTCCGTGACTGTGCAGGAAATTCAGCTGTTTGTCTATATGGGTCTCGGTCTCGGCATGGAAGACGACCTGATCCGCGCCCATATCCACGAGCTCCTCCAGGAAGAAATCGTTCTTTGCGGCCATCAGATGCACGTCAAAGAATATATCCGTCTTCTTTCTGAGGGCGCGGACGGTGTCTAGACCGAGCGGCATGCTCGGACTGAAATACCCGTCCAGGATATCCACATGGAGCATCCGGATACCGGCCTCCTGCAGCTGTCTGACGCATGATTCTATATTGCACAGATCACATACAGAGATAAGTGAAGGCGAGAGGATGATCTTCTCGCCGAGAATGGCTGCATCAGCACTCATGTCTCATAAACTCCTCGATCTCCGCGGCTGTGGGAAGGGATTCGATGGCTCCCTTTTTGCGCACGCAGAGAGCTCCGGCGATATTGCCTCTCCTGATCGCGTCCTCGATGACGGGTTCATTGATATCCGATACGCTCCTGACTCCGCCGCGGATCAGCCCCGTCAGGAAATTCCCCCAGAATGCATCGCCTGCTCCGCAGGTGTCCACGCACTCCGAAGGGATCGACGGAAGCAGACCGCTCCTGCCGTCAAAGAACCATCTCGCGCCGTCTCCGCCGAGAGTCTCGATGAGGACTGTGATCCCGTATTTCTTCATGATATCCGGGACAGCCTCCTCACCGCCTATCATATCGGCCTCCTCGTCCGAGATCTTGAGCAGATCGACGTAAGGCAGGATGCCGCGCACAGCTTCCGCTGCCGCGCCGATATCGTCATTCCACATGAGATTGCGGTAATTCACGTCAAAGGAGACGAGCCTTCCGAGCTCATGAGCCTTGCGGAGGGCATATTCGGTAGCCTCGGATGCCGGAGGCATCGAAAGCGAGCAGGAGCCCGCATGGACTATCACGCTCTCTTCTACGCCTGCCCTGTCCACGTCTCCGCACGTGAGGAACATGTCCGCGCCGGGCTTTCTCGCGAAGGTAAAGCTGCGCTCGCCGCTGGCGTCAAGCGTCACAAAAGCCATCGTGGTGATGGCTTTGTCGGTAAGCTCGGGGACGCAGATGCCGACGCCGTTTTCGCGGAGCGTCTCCATCAGGAAACGTCCGAAATCATCGTCGCCCATCCTGCCGCAGAATCCGGCGTCAAGTCCCGCCCTGGCCGCCGCTATGGCGACATTTGCGGGGGCGCCTCCGGCCTTGCGCAGATAGCTGCCGGGCTCGCTTCCGGGCAGAAAGTCGATGACCATTTCTCCAACACTAAGAATATCTCTCATTTATGATCTCACCTCTGTAAATAATTCTCGTAAGGTACCTTTTCCACTTTCTTAAGTCCCAGCCATGCCGAAACCTCCATGAGCTCCTCGGTGAAATCGCCCATGACCAGCGGGAAGTGATGCTGGAAGCCTCTGCACATGACGGTATTAAAGAAATCGAGGGCGGATATGGGCTCGCGGTTCAGTTCGAGCTTCTCGAGCCATCCGCGGCTGCCGCAATAGCTCTCCTTTGAACCGTCCTGGAGCGTGCCGGAAGCGATGAACAGGCTGTCGCACTCGCCCGTGAGTCTGGCCACGGTGGCCTTGCCGGGATCAAAGACCATGTCTCTGACTATACCGGTACCGACTGCGTGATCGAGATCCCTGCCCTCGTGATCCTTTCCGGAGTAGTTCAGGCTGTAGCAGTATCCGTTCTTCTTGCAGAAATGCTTCGAGGCGGGGCCGCAGTGCCAGAGCAGGATCGAATCGTCTCCCTGATCGATCGCGGACATATCCATGAGCATCGTGGTATCCTCCGCGATATAGCTGAGCAGCAGCATCGAGACCGTGCTCGTGAGGTCTCCCTCGCAGCCTGTCACGACGCCCTTGTCGTTCAGCTCGCCGACTACCGAGCATACGCTGAAGAGATAATCGTCCTGGAACTTTGGCCAGCAGCTGATGGCCAGAGCATCGTAGTGGTATTTTTCGTTAAAATCGTCGTATGCCAGCGCGTATCTCGCGTTCACCTCGAGCAGCGACATTCGGCTCTGGGGTTTTGAAGGATCGACGGCGTTAAGCTGGGCGTCTATCGCGGCATCCTTTGCCTTTGCCTCGGCTTTAAGCTCAGCGACCTTTGCGTCGACTCTCGCCTGGTCGATGGACTCGGCCATTTCCTTCAGCTCGCCGTACTCATGCAGGCGGTTTATCCTGATGCCGTCAAAGAGCTTAATAAGCCTGCGCTCGTCATCGTAGAGGTCGTTAAAGCCGGGAGCGATGCCGCCCACGAGTCCGACGTTCGAATGGCACATCTTTTTGATCGCGCGCAAAGCCCTGACCGTGATCCGGAAGCGGCGCAGGAACATGGGATCGTCCACATCGCCGAAGAACCACTTGGTCGGGATATCGTAATCCTTAAGGTAATGTGCGACGATCGACGAATACATATGTATGCCGCAGAGTGAATTATAGGAAACGATTCCGGCCGGACGCATCTCGGGGATGGCCCAGAGGCCGAGCCTGGCGCCGTTCACACGGGCGAGGGTGGATACCACCAGACCGGCAGCAAAGCTCGTGCACTGGAGCATTATCAGATCGGGTCTGACTTCATCCTCGAGGACTTTCTTTGCTTCGAGAGCGTCGGCCTCGGTGATGACCGTACCGGGATATACATAGAGATCGAAATCCCATTTATCTGCGAGCTTCTTCATCCCTTCGGCACTGTGGCCGAACGCGGTGACCTTATCTCCGGGGAACGAAAGCTGTGATGCGCCTACTAATGCTACTTTGAATCTGACCATATCCTTACCTCTTTTCTGCTGCAGATACATGAAGCGCTTCCTATGTCTGCCTTACATAAACCCGCTTCAATAGTGCAGTTGTTCTCCTTTTCGCAGACCCGCCCGGGATCTGCTTATTTTGTAAGACGTACCCATCATCGGGTATCTCATGTTTAGATTTTAACAATGCTGCGTTGCCGTTGCAATTTCAGATTTTTTCGAAGTTATTCTACCCTTTTTTTCCCATGTTGAAAAGGGCTTGCGGCCAAGTATATTTTTTTGCGAAAATGTATTGACATACGGCGGAGTAATGCTGTATATTTATATCGCGTTCTGATATATCAGATTGTGATATTTCAAAAAAGCTGATGGAAAGAAAGCAGAGGCCCTTTGGAGGATTGTCATGTGCAAGATAGTCGTTGCACCGGAAACAGACAAGAGTACCATATGCGATAAGATCCGCATGTACTCTCATCTGCTCGATCTGTCGGTAGACGTCGAGCAGGCTGATGACGGCTGTTTCGGGTCCGGAAGCTGTGATATCCTCATGATCGAGAAGGGATGTTCTCCCGATTCCGAGAGCGGCATTCTCGAACTTTCCGCCATGGATACCCACGTCGTCATCGTCTCCGGCGATGCAGAGAGCGCTTCCATGGGCAGCAGGCTATGTACTCTCCCCGCGAACTGGACCATCAGGGATTTTTACGTGCTCTCCCTCCACCGTCTCCTCTGTCAGCGACAGCCGCATCAGCAGACGCTGGTACGGTACCAATACCGAGCTTCAGGAGCGCATCCTGGAGGTCATATCCATCATCAAAAGAGAATACGAAGAAGATCTTAGCCTGGATTACCTCGCAGGCAGCGTGTATTTTTCACCCTGCTATCTCAGTTCCCTCTTCAATAAATTCATGGGG
This sequence comes from Lachnospiraceae bacterium, assembly GCA_017445585.1. Lineage (GTDB taxonomy): Bacteria > Bacillota > Clostridia > Lachnospirales > Lachnospiraceae > UBA3774. The sequence goes on along the minus strand of JAFSTX010000048.1, from coordinate 27,488 downwards.
GTCAGCGCGCCGTACTACCTGAACAGCTACCGCATGAAGATCGCCGCGAGATATCTGCTCACCACTGACATGACGCTCGCCGAGATCAGCGAGCTCGTAGGCTACCGCAATATTCCCTACTTCTGCACCCTCTTCAAGCGCATCTACGGCATGACTCCCACCCAGTACCGCATGAGCGCTGCGTGACGCTTATCCCTGACGCACAAAAAGCCCTCCTCCGCATTGTCCGGGAGAAGGGCTTTTTACTTATGATCCGTCTTACATCTTCACCGCGGTCGCGCTCAGCGACTGGACGAATTTCTTCTGCGCGACGAGATAGACTATGATGATAGGTACCAGCAGCAGGATGGTTCCGGTCGCGCTGATGGCGTTCTGATAGGTCAGAGACGGCCTTACGGGCGACATGTACGAGATCAGCGTTGAGGCGATACCGTTGAGTCTGGCAGGCAGGAGATTTGCGGACTTCATCAGAAGCGTGGTAAAGTAATTGTCCGTCCACTGCCACACGAACGAGAACAGGAAGCATGAGCTCGCCAGCGGGATAGCGTCCGGCAGCATGATGGAAAAAAGCGTGCGCAGTGTGCCGCAGCCGTCTATATAGGCGGCTTCTTCTATATCCTTCGGTATATTCCTGAAATACTGCCTGAAAAGATACACATACAGACCGCATTTGAGCCCGGTGCACGTCCCCGCCAGCATCAGCACCGGAGCGACCGTGCCCGTCAGATCGAGAGTGGAGCCTGTCAGCAGCCTGAATATCCCGAAAATATCGAAATTCCTGAACCAGAGCTGGAGTGCGGCAGAATAAGTCTGCTGCGGCACCACGATCATCAGTATCAGCATCGCAAACCAGAATTTCTTGAGCGGGAAATCATATCTGGCAATGCCGTAGCCCACCACGAGGCATGAGCAGACCTGCAGCACCGAGACCGCCATGGCTACCGAGAAGGTCGTCATAAACGAATTCGTATAATCCATCAGCTGATAGGCTATGGAATAATTCTCAGTCGTAAAGTGTTTTGGCACCGCCACGATGGTACTGTCGTAGAGGTCTCTCTCGGCCATGAGGCTGACCGAGATCTTGTTAAGGAGCGGCTGAAGGATCAGAAAGCAGAGCCCGAACATCAGTATCATGAGCACAAGCGTAGTGGTGAATTTCGTGATTTTTCTCTTTATCGCTGCTTTGTTAATCATAATAGTACACCACCTTTGAGATAGCCCATACGGATACTCCTATGATGAGCAGCATCGCCACGCAGTAGACCCAGGCCATCGCGGAGCTGTAGCCGTACTCCAGCGTCACCCCGGCCGCGTTCAGGATCTTGACCATGAGCTGGTTGTCCGAACGGATGAACCTGTCGACTATCGTATATATCCAGTTCACGAGGATCATGGGACTAACCATCGGCATGGTGATCTTCCAGAATTTCTCCCACGCCGTGCAGCCCTCTATATCCGCGGATTCATAGATCGAAGGATTGATCGACTGGAGCGCCGAGAGGAATACCACCGTCTGGATGCCGGCGGCCACCACTATGTCATAGAAATGGTCGATGATATTAAGCACGAAGCCTACGATGCCGCTGCCCACGTCCGTAAACGAGCCCAGGAGAACGTTCTGGGCAAAAGACGTCACCGACGTGTTCGTCTCTGCGGTCTGGAGCTGCGACATGCCTGCGAGCAGCGAATTCTGGGATTCCAGGCCGAGCACCACGCCGCTCGTGAGCACCACCGGCATGAAGAATATCGCCCGCACAAAGCCTCTCCCCGGGAATTTACGGTTCAGGAGCACAGCTGCGATCAGACTGAAGATGATAATGCTCGGAGCGTTGATCAGCACGTCCTTCAGCGAATCCACGAGCAGCCTGTTAAAATCGGGATCCACGGTAAAGGCGCGGGTATAATTGTCTATACCCGTATAGTCCATGGAAAATCCTGCCTCTCCGCCCAGCGATACATTGGAGAAGCTCATCCGCAGCGATGTCGCAAGCGGCTGAAGTATGAACAGCAGAAAGCCCAGAATAAAGGGCGAGATGAACAGATACCCCACTATCGCGCGCTTGCGGCGCAGGCTCATGGGCTTTTTTTTCAATGCACCTTTCACCCGTTCACTCTCCTCTCCCGACCACGGCAAAGTCACGCGCATCCACACGCACACCGCCCTGTGCAAAGGGCTCCTGTGTGTAGTTGACTATAACTCTCGTGCCGTCCTCATAAGTAGTCTGTGTGACGCCGTCAGAAAGATACTCGTGGTCTGTGATGCGCAGAGCGCCCAGGCCGCCCAACCTGCTCTCAAGTCTGTCATAGGCGGCGAGAAGCTTATCCTTCTAGTCTGCGAAGTTCGCTCCATAGAGCGTGTCCGTATATGTCACACTGTTATATCTGATCTCTTCATAATCCGTCTCAAAGAAACGGAAATACAGTCCGGCTCCCGTCTCCGCAGCACGCAGCACAGCCAGATCCAGCTCTCCTGTCACATTGACCGCGCTGCCCGTATAAGCTACGCTGCCATGGAGCGCCATCTCATAGAATGGCACCTGACGGTCCACTATATCGTATCTGCTGCCAGCCAGATCAAGGCCGATCACACAGTCGCCGTATACCGCGGCATATTCATTGCCGCCGTCCACGAGAACTCCGCACTCCGAAGCAGCTCCGGCTATGAGCCTGCTCTGCAGCACGGCAAAAGCGTTCCTGCTGGTATATGAAGACGTGCCAAAGTCCGAGTAGAGTAGCCTGCCCGCATCCATATAGCTGACGCCGGCACCCGCGGAAATGGCGGCGCTCTGCAGAGCGGCAAAGGTCTTTTCCTGAGCCGCGGCTCCCAGCAGAGCGACCTTAAGACCGCCGTCGGAACTCGCATTCAGCGTATCCACGTAGTAGGGATATCTCTCGATCACGGTATTGGAGACGTCGCGGATCGCATCATCAAGCGGTGAATATCCGTCAAAGAGTCCGGTGCTGCGGACCTGCTCCACATACGCGCCCAGATACAGTCTGCCGCCCTGCTGACGGATCAGCGAGACGAGTTCTTCTCTATCACCGGTGCTGCCCAGGCCTCCCACATAGTCCGCGTCCATCAGCGCCTTCTGATTCGCGCCTCCGTTAAATATATCGGTATATCTGACCGAGAGGTTCTTCACACCTGCCAGAGCACGCACCGCCTCCGCGACCTCCGCATAGTCCGCAGCCACATAAGTCCTGTGTACGGGAATGCCGGCAAATTTCTCTATATGGTCTATGGCTCCGGCAAATTCCACGACGAGCGGTGTTCCCTCGGGGGACGTACCCAGCGCTCCCGGATATCTCTCCTCGAGATCCTCACGGTATCTGGCTGCCATCTGAGCGTACGAATCACCGCTGCCGCTGACAAAACGAATCGATACCGTATCGTCTGACAGCTCTCCCTGGAAGACCTTGACCGTAGAGACGGATTTGACCGAGATGTCCATAGTCGCACCGTGAAGGACCTTGACGACAGGTCTTACGTAGTCGTAGTTGCTGCGCTTGCCGCCCACGTCCGCTTCGACGCCCATATCCGCGCTGCCGTCGGTGATGATGGCCATGAGATACGAGCCGTTCTTTGCGATGGCGTACACCGGGAAATCTGCCTTTGTATCCTGTATGCGCAGCTTGCGCTCTATCACTTCGTCATATCCGTAAAAATCAGCGTAATACGCCGAGTTGCGCCCCTTTCCATTATGGAAGAAGATCTGTGCGCCTCCTCCGTCCGGTATCAGCATATAGCCCTGATCCTGATCGTCCGCATGGCACAGATATGGCAGAGGCCTGATCTCGGTCACCGGATAATCCGCGGGATACCTGATCTCGGAGAGCGGTATGTCGAGCCTGAGGCTGTCGCCGTCCAGATAATACTCAAGTGTGACGTTATATCTGATATTCTCTCCCTCTTCCGCTTCCTGCTGCACACGGTCCTGCTCGTATTCTTCCTCGGTATAGCCTATGGATGCGAATATCTCCTCCAGCTGGACGAGCTGATACTCGCGCAGCACGCTGCCGCCCGGAAGCAGCTGCGGGAGCAGATACATAGGTCCGTCCGCAAGAGCGGGTACAGCCTGCTCGTACGACGAGCGCTTGGACTGGTCCCTGACCTTTTCCAGATCGATCTTCAGGTAATTGCGCATGACCACGCCCTTGCCCGCATCATCCATCCTGCCCAGAAGGCTCATCATCCTTTCCTCTGTGACCGCCTCCGGTATCATATAGCTGCGGTCCGCGGGACCGACCGTATATCTGACGATGATCCTGTCGCCTTCCTTTGCAAGTTCAAAAGTCCGGCCCTCTACGGCGTAGGTATAGCCGTCGTAGGTGGACGCGTTGCCTTTCTCGTCTTCGTACTTCAGAAGCAGCGGCGAGAGCATGCTCTTGCGCGTGGAAGCGTCTGCGAGAGCATCTGAGGCCGCGCCTTCCGGCACGCTTTGCCATACCGCGCCGCTCAGCTTGTCCGTAAGCACGATCGACGTATCCTCTGCGCTCACGGTGAGCCTGAGACGTTCGTTTTCCAGCGTGAGATCGGCGGCTCCTTCCTCGGTGCGGTAATATGTGATCTGCGACCTGCTCTCATCCGTTTTTCCGCAGGCGGACAAAGCCCCCGCCAGAAGGAGCATCAGAGCGCCTGTCATGATTTTTCTGATCAGATCATTCATATATCACCCGTCAGTACGTCCGCAGGACTATCTCGCGTCCCACAGACCAGAAGTATGAAAAGGCATCCGTCGTAAGACAGATTATCACGAGTATCAGCACTATCACTATGACCGAAAAGACCAGCGTCACGAGGAGCGAGATGACCGTGTGCCCCAGCGTGTACTCATGGGTCTGGATCATCGCGCATACCACCAGCACGGCGCACCACAGGAGCGAGAGCCCGTAAAAGAACGTGTACAGGCCGCCCTCCTCGGAGGTAATCAGGTTGCTTACGAGGCAGAGGGGTACGTTGATCAGCACATACGGAGTCAGCGAATAACCCACGGCGGTGAATACGTCCTTCATCGTGCCCTTACCGTCAAAAAGCGTCGTCACTGACCAGTTGGATACACAGAAGATCACGAGAGGCAGGACCACTTCGGCCATCTCGAGCCAGATATTGATCTGGGTCCAGTCCACACGGAGAAAGAGAAAGCTCGTAAACTGCTTTCTCCAAAGGCTCGAAAGCACCATCAGCGCCGCTATGGTCAGCGCCGCCGGAAGCGAACCTCTCTTTTCATGTTTCAGATCCCAGAAACCGTCGAGCGGGTGTACGATCACATACAGTGCGTACCGGAGTGCGGCGGGGAATGCCGCGCCGCGTCCGCTCTCAGCTGCCTTGGAGGATGTCTTTTCTCTCCTCCTCATACCTCGCCAGTGCCTCCTTTTCCCTGGATATCTTTCTCCATATTGCTGCTCCGCCCGCCAGGATCAGTATCCCGGCTATGACATAGACCAGATTCCTCTCGGCCCAGTCCTTGCGGTACTGCTGCCATGCCTTGGAATAGTAATATGTATCGTTCGCGTACTTCAGATAGTCCAGCGCGCCTTCGTAATCTCCCCAGCGCAGCCGGATCTTGCCTATGCCGTCGTATGCGAGCATGTAGTTGCCGTTATACTGCAGGACCTTCTGCCATGCCGCGTAGGACTCTTCGTAGTTTCCGTCGTTATAGTAAGTGATGGCGTCATAGATGGCCTGTCCGTAGTCTGTGACAGAGAGCACCGAGACCACGCCGCGTCTGTCATCGAGCACGAGCAGATCGCTGCCGTGATGCTCCAGCGCCACGGGCGACTGGAAGTAACCCTCCTTGTTGCCCGCTCCTCCGAAGACGTAGAGCGAATACCCCTGCCTGTCATATCCGTAGATGAAGTTCCTGCGGCTGTCCAGTACATAGTAGAGGCCGTTGTCCAGGGCAGTCACGTCCACGAATTTGGACGGGCCGCTCTCATCCCAGCGCAGCGCTCCGATCACTTTGGACGGGCCGTTCTCTATAAGGATGTTCTTGCCGTTGTAATTAAGGCGGCGGACTGGCTGGGCCTCGCCGGAATACAGTCTCGATGCGGTAAACGAGCTCGTCGTGACAAAGAGGAAGCCGTTTGCGTCCACGGCGATATTGTTATATTCGGTCGGGACGAAGGAAGCCATCTGATCGCGCTGTGCCTCTGTGGAGATGAGCTTCCAGATATAGTCCTCGAAATTGAAAGCCACGTTCGAAGCTCCCATATATCCGATAAAACCACCGGTCTCGGAGAATTCTATAAGTCCGCGGTTCACGCCCGATGCCTGCACAAAGATCCTGCCTCCGGCCGTCACTGCCACCTTCTGGGGCACGAAAGTCATGCTGTCGGTAAATGTCACGTCATCGGGCTTTGTGACTTCAAAGTTCATCCTCCCGGTCCGATCCAGTACCAGCACGCGGCTGTTGCCCGAATCGGCTATGTACATGGACCCGTCTTCCGTGACAAAGACGTCGGTCGGGTGATTCAGAGACCAGCCGCTGCCGCTCTCTATAACGCTGACGAGCGAAGGTTCGCTTTCCCCAAGGCGGACCACTATGATCCGGTCGTTGCCGGAATCGCATATATAGGCCAGATCGCCCCTTACATAGAGCCCCGAAGCCTCCTGAAGATACCCGCAGCCGAGCGATTCCGCATCTATCTCATACCTCACGGCGTAGGGTGAGGGAGCGGGCAGTGCGTTCTTGTAATAGTCATACTGAAAAGAATATGGCTGATCCACACCCACGGCATGCGCACGGATACCAGCGCTTCCGAGTAAGAAAGCGCCGGCGAGGACGATGCAGATTGTGCGGAGTGCTTTTTTCATTATACGTTCCTAATCTTTTATTCCCGAAGACGCCATGGTCTCCATGACATTATTCTGCGCCAGTATGAACACGGCTATCGGCACTACCATCATAATGACGGTGACCGCCGAGCCTACGCCGGTCCTGGCCACGCCGCCCTGAAGGATCTGCTGCAGTGCGTAGGGCAGGGTTTTCAGATCCTCGGAATAGATAAAGTTCGAAGCGCGCATATTCCAGAGGTTCTGCACCGAGAAGATGAGGACCGTAATCCACGCGGGCTTGGAAAGCGGCATAACTATATGCCAGAAGGTATGCCAGAGCGATGCGCCGTCTATCTTTGCCGCATCCAGAATCGAGTCCGGTATGCCCTCCATGTACTGTTTGCTGAGGAACAGTCCCATGGGCATGCCCATGGCAGGAATGATGATAGCCCAGTAGGTATCTATCCAGCCGAGTTTTGACATGACGAGGTAATTCGGGATCGAGGTGACGTATCCGGTGAACATCAGCGCGGTCACTACTATCTTGAATATCAGATTCCTGCCGGGGAATGTGCCCTTTGCTATCATAAAGGCCCCCATCGAAGTCACCAGTATACAGCCGACCGAACCGACGGCAGTGATAAGTATCGTATTGAACAGATACCTCGTAAAAGGTACCCACGACTGACGCATGATCGTGAACAGATCGGTAAAATTATCCAGAGTGGGCTTGCTCACGAAGAACTTGGGCGGGAATACAAACAGCTCGTCGAGAGGCTTGAAAGCATTGCTCACGGCATAGACCATGGGCAGCAGCATAAAAGCAGCCGCAACGAGCAGTACGACCCAGATGGCCGCATTGCCGCCTGAGCTCCTGCCGAGGTGCTTTCCGCGCTTCTGAAGCTTTTTCTCTTTGACCTTTTTTGCCATATGTATGCCCGTCAGTGTCCGGTCCTCCGGAGAAGTTTCTGTACCAGTTTATTGGAAAGGATCATCGTGATAAAGAGCACCGTCGCTATGGCCGACGCGTAGCCCATCTCAAATCTCACGCTGCCATAGTCGATAAGGTGTGTGACCACCGTCTCGGCGGCATAGTCGGTACTGGGAAAGCCGCAGAGCGCCATCGTCACGTCCGCTACGCCGAAAGACTGGGTAATCGCCATGACCGCTCCGAAGAGCAGCATGGGCTTCATGCTCGGAAGCACGATGTACCAGAGCTCCTGCCAGCGGTTCCTGATGCCGTCGATATATCCGGCTTCGATCTGTGCGTGATCCAGTCCCTGAAGACCCGCGATGAATGCGAGGAAGCCGCTGCCAAGGCTCATCCACAGTATGACCAGCAGCAGGACCGGCATGATATACTCCGGATCGGTGAGCCACTGGACGGGACTGTCGATGAAGCCGAGATTCATAAGGAATGCGTTCACATAGCCGTATGCGTCGCCCGAGAACATGATGCCCCAGATCAGATATACCTGGCCCGAGATCGCCGGCGCATAGAATATGACCACGGCGATCGAACGGAGCTTTCTGGGGAGTTCGTTTATCAGCCATGCAAAGACGAAGGACGCCAGATAACCGATAGGTCCGGTGATCGCAGCGATGATAAAGGTGTTCTTAAGTGCGATCAGGAATACGTCGTCCGCCAGGAACAGGTTCACATAGTTCTGGAAGCCGATAAAGATCGGCGTCTCGAAGACGTTATAGTATGTGAAGCTGAGTACGATGGAAATGATCACCGGCACGATATAGAACAGCGTGAAGATGATCAGGAAAGGCGCCATGAAGAGATACTGGGCGCGGCATTTTTTCATCTGCTCCCAGGTCGCCCGGCGGCTGCGTCTCTTCATCTCGCGCCACATTTCAAATTTTGAAAGATTCTTTTCTTCCATGCCTGCAACTCTACTCGGCCTCCAGACCGAACTCGATCCTCTTCTTCTTTATCTCGTCATTGATAGTCTTGTTATAATCCAGCAGCGTCTCTCTGGCCGCGGCGTTCTCGTTTACCACCTTGCGGACCGCGTTCACAATGTGCCTGCCGGTGTAGTAGCCGCCCGGCACCTCCTGATTGGATACGGTCCAGGAGCGCTGTTCGTTCAGGATGTTCAGCTGTTCTCTCGACCACGACAGCTGCTGGAAAGCCTCCAGATTAGCGGTAGCGTAGCGCGCCGCAGCACCCATCAGGCACTCCATCTCCTGTCCGAAGCGCGCCTGTATGTCCGCCGAAGTCCACCACTTGAGGAATTCCCAGCTCTGGGCCTTCCTGGCCGTATCGTCGCTGCGCAGGATCATGCAGGAGCCCAGATACGACATGACGGAGCGGTCGATGCTCCCGTCCGCCTGCCTCGTCCCCGGTATCAGGGTAAAAGCCCACAGGCCCTTGAGCTCGGGTGCGAATACCGAGAGAGTGTTCTGTATGCCGAAGTTCGTTATGCCTATCGGCATCTCCCCCGAACGGAATCTGTCCACAAAGGAATAGTCCTTGGCCAGATCGTAATCGGTATAAAAAGCGGTATAGCGCTCAAAAGCCTTGACCGAGCCCTCGGCGTCCAGCATCGCGCGCGTACCGTCGTCGTCATAGAGCATGCAGCCGTTCTGGTACATCATCGAGAAGAATCCCGACAGATCGGCTGCGGATTTGGACATGATATCGGGCATGCCTATCTGCAGATTGTTGTTCTGAAGGATAGGCAGGATGTTCTCCAGTTCATCCCAGGTCTCGGGGACCTTGATCCCGAGCTCCTCGAGGATGTCTTTTCTGTAGTACAGGACGTTGAAGCCCTGCGTCTCAGGCAGACCGTAGACTCCTCCGGCGTATCTGAAGGGTACCACGGCGCTCTCGGCGAAGCGTCCGAGCACTTCCTCACAGCCTTCGAACTGCATCAGATCCTCGGCGGCATTCCTGAGAGCATAGTTCACGGGATCGCCCTGACCGGAGCTGAGCACCACGTCGGGGCCGTTGCCTGCAGCGACTGCGGGCAGCACCGAGCCCGACTCCACGAGTTTCAGATTCACCGCGATGCCGGATGACGGGGTGAACGAATCATCTATAATGGTCTTAAGTGTATTTGCCTGATCACGCCCCGTAAGGATCCAGACCTCGATGCCGTCGGCGTCCTCATACACGTCGCCGAGCGAATCGTAATCCGTCGTAAAGGATGAGAAGAACGACCTGATCTCGTGTCCCGCGCTCTTAAAGAACCCGGCTTCATCAGACTCCGGCGCTGTGTCCTTTGACGTGATCACAAGGTAATCGAGATCCAGCTGTGACTGTGTCATATTCATCATGGCCGTGCCCAGCGCCGTGATATCGTCACGGAAGGTGGACAGGCGTCTTTTTATCATGGAAGGGTCCTTCGCAAAGCCCTCCAGCAGATCGGCAGTCACCGTAATAGTGCCGGTGATGCTGCTCTTGCCGCCGGTGATCGCGGTCACCTCGTCTGCGATGGAATACAGCCTCATGCTCTCGAGGCGCATGGTCTCCCTGATGCGCGGATAGGGACCTTCTATATCGTAATCCCTGTATCTGTCAGGATTGCGTCCCATGATCACGAGGAATCTGCGGTAGAGCTGGTTCAGTCTGGCCACGCTCTCCTCCATGCGTCCTATCGGAGATGCTATGTCGCCGAGAGTGACCTGAAGTCTGATGGAGTGTGTGCCCGCGGTCAGATAGAAATCGTATGCTCCGCGCCCGTCGCCCAGAGTCTCCGTCTGCCAGCCGGAATCGTACTGGAAGCTGATCTTCTCGGCCTCGGCAAATGGCACTTCTCCGTCTATCAGGAGCCTGCGCTGCGAGTTCTGGCCTCTGTTATAGCCCTGGGCCGCCTTGAGCGTGATATGGTACAGTCCGTCCTCCGGGACCTGTGCCTCCCACTCTATCCACTGCCCGTTCACGGTCCAGGCGCTGCCGCCGATCATGTTGAGGGTGGAATGAGTGATATCATAGGGGTCGGTATTCGGATAAGAATGGTCCCAGCGCGGATACAGAGAAGGATCGGATCTGAGCGCCGCGTCCTCGCCCTGGATCTTAAGCGCGAAATCCGCCGCTGCGGCTGCACCAGAGTGCTCCGCCAGATACTCCTCGTAGGTCAGGACGGGTCTCACGGGCTCCAGTGTGACATCGCCTATCGCCAGGGGTTCGTTCACTCCCTCGAGAGCGATCACCGACCGCCCCCTGTCAAAATAGAACATGTACGGCTCCGTGACGTAGCCGCTGCCGTCATCGCACGCGGTCTTCCTGTCCCATCTGACGACCTCGATCTGCTTTGCGCGGATCTGGTTGCCCTGATTGTCGTGACGCCCGGCATCAGCAGGATCGTCCGTCCAGAATCTGGTAAAAGTCTGGCTGTCCGCGCCACGGAAAGGGACCTCCCCGTTGATCAGGAGACGTCTCTCCGCGTCTATTCCTCGGGAAATCACCGGACAGTATTCGAAGCTGATGCGGTAGAGTCCGGCTTCGGGTACGTCCACGGTCCACGAAGGCGCCGAGACCTCCTCGGTCATGATGCACCATCTGCCCTCATACTCCGTAACGGAGTATCCCGGAGTATATGACACCGCAGCCGGTGAGGCCTTGACAGCGAGCTGAGGCCTTGCGGCATCGGCGTATCTGCGCAGGTAAGCGCTGTAGCCGTCCTCCCCTGCAGTCAGGTCTATATCTGTCTGCAGGTCTGCGCCAGCGTATCTGTCGCTGTAGTCGTCGCTTCCGGCAGACGCGGCGATGACCAGTCCGGCTATCAGCCCGACCAGTATCACAAGTGCTGCGATTCTTACTATCACGCGTCTGTTCATAAAGCCCGTACTCCTACCTGTTAATTATAGCATCAGAGCCATACATGTAAATTTCAAATTATTTTTTGTCTGAAACGGAGATACTGCGGGCATGATGCCCGCAGTATCCTGAAAAGCCCGATCGGCTCTGTTTCTCCCGTTCTTTACTGAGCGTTTGCATACGCCAGGGCGCTGTGTCCGTAGCAGGCCAGAGCCTCGATAAGGCCTCCGAAGACAGTGTCGGTATGCATCTTCTCTATATAGGAATCCACGTTATAGAGCAGGCTGGCGATCACTTTGTCTCCCGAGAGGATCTCTACCTTGAAGACCTTTTGCAGATCCGAAGCACAAAGTCCTCCGAGAGTGATCTCCGATACCGTACCTCCGGAAGCAGGAGCAGGCATAGCCACGGCTTCTTCCATTTCAAAGGTATCTTCAGGGCCAATGCCGTATCTCAGTTTCAGGCCGGACGCATCGGCACAGGACATTTTGAAGACCGCGTTTACGTCGTTCGCAAGAGATAACGATACTGACGCAAAGCGTGCCGCGGACGGATCGTCCGACCAGGCCTCCCGTACGGGAGCAAGGGTGATATCCCGGAAATCAGTGCGGTTATCAGCGATCCACGGGAAGTCTCCGCTCAGATCGTCGCTTCTGTATCCGGTCAGCTTCTGAGCCTCCGCGCCGTAGACCAGCAGGTCCGCAAGCAGATTCTTTGTCAGGCGGTCAGTATCCGCCGCATCGTAAAGACTGCCGCAGTATCCTTCGATCGTAAATCCGTCCAGCACGTCCGCGGTGACGCCGCCTGCCATAAGCTCCGCCCTGATATTCTCGGTCATGCACTGGGGGTTGATGCCTGCAAACGAGAATTTCCACACGCCGTCGGCCTTCACTCCCTCGACGGTCTCGGTCCTGCTGCCTGCGGTGATCTTCATCGAAGGAGTCAGCGCGGTATTCATCTGCGCGTAGATATCGAGAGTGATGGTCTCCGCAAGTTCGATGCCGGCGGAGGTAATGGTGCCGGCCTTCTTGTCAGAAGCCGGGATCGGAGCATAGTCCGCGCTCTCGCCTATCTGCAGCACGAGACCGGGCTCGGAGCTGTCGTTGAGCGAAGCCGCACTCGTACCGATGTATTTCAGCAGATCGCCCTGGATCGTGATGCTGCCGCCGTCGACCGTCACGAAGTCCGTGATATCGTAGGCTGCCTCTCCTATCAAATCCTGAGCGAGCACTTTTTTGCCCTCGAGGCTTCCGTCAAATCCAAGAGTCAGCGAGTCATAGACTCCGAAGACGCCCACGGGACCGGTAAGCGGCCCGGCGTCGAGTGTTACGTCCGCATATACCAGATGATTGCTGCTGCCGTCGGAAGTCCTGCGGAAGGTGCCGATGGAGATCGCTCCGGTCAGAGCGTTCCTCGAAGCCGCCGCAAAGGGTATCTCCCCGTCGGATACAGCCACCGGCACCGCGATGCCGCGTCCCACGGCCGCCGGAGCGGTCTGATTCACGGTCCTGTGATTGATGCCGGAATCCCAGGTATCATTATTGAACGTCCAGGAATCCGTCAGAAGCTTATCACTGAGGCTGCTCCTGTACGCGCCTATATCAAATGAAGGAGCAAGTCTGTGCCAGAGTATGGCTCTCGTGACCTCGTCAAAACTGCCGCCCGTGTAAGTACTGCGCATCACGCCGGCGGTCAGGCCGAGCGCCGCCGCCATATAGACCTCATCCTCGCAGTTCATCAGGCCCTTGCCTGTGGTGTATATATCGTTCGCTCCGTTCAGCAGCATCGCCACGCGGTCAAAGGTCGTCGCGGCAGATAACTGCTCCGTCACGTCATATGTCCTGAAAACGTCGGAGAAAGCAGCTATACGTTCCATCGCCGCAAGCTTTTGAAGCACTCTGCCGGTGCCGAGCGGATCGTTTGTACCCACGTCGCCGCTGATGTGCTCGATCACGAGTTCTGGATATATCTCGCGCGCGGCATCCGTAATGAACTGCCTCCACGACACGTTATAGCAGTATTTACCCCAGTCGACCTTCCAGTAAGTGATTCCGGCCTGTCTGCACCAGTCGATCCTCTCGCGCCAGTAATCAGCATCGTAGCCGTCCGCGGATATATGTGCGGCATCCTCCTGGCAGCACACCCATACTCCCGTGCCTTTCCAGCCGGCTGCCTTTATCTTTGACGCGAGCGTGGCAAGTCTCTCCGCATAGCTTTCGCCGTACCCGGGGAACTTGGTCTCATCCAGGATGAAGGAACCGTAGCTGCCCTCATCGTCATGTCCGTCAGCCGACACGCCCAGATCCCAGCCGTCATCGAGCACGATATACATGTCCCTGCGTATCTCGGGATCATACTGATAGGTCCAGCCGTTCTCTCCAAAAAGCGCCGCGTCCGTCAGCACGTCTCTCACGGTCAGACCGTGGCCCGAGGCCGAGGCCTGCGTATTCCATGTGCAGAAATAATCCTCGCTGCTGTACTGCGCGCTGTCCGGGATGAGATCTGTCCCGGTCTTCTTCGTCTCGAGCTCCGTCGGATCAAAGCTCCTCGCCGAATCAAGCCTGTCCACGCAGAAATGATCAAAACAGATCCTGTCCCCCGCGTTCACATGCTCCATGAGAAAACCGATCCTCTGCACGTCCTTGTAAGAGGCCGCGCCGTAGACCGAAGAGAGAGGGAATTTGATCCAGCCCTTAAAAGCGAACGGCACAGTCATCTGATTCCACTGGCTGACTCTCATCTCCGTCCATGAGTTGCCGTCCTGTACATAATATACCGAATCCGGAGTCATGGCTTTCGTTCCCTCGCCTCCGACGTACAGTATCAGCTCCAGAGTCATCGACGCGGAGGTGACAGAGGCCGTGTCCGCATATACATACAGAGTCTGCGCGCCGCTCCAGTCGGTGACCGCCGTGCGGTCATTGGCAAAGCAGACAAAGGATGAGTTGCCCCACGTATCATTGACCATGGTCCACTCCAGGGCACGGCTGCCGCCAAGGCCCCTGCCGTCCGCTGCCGCCACGGTCCAGTTGCCCGCGCCAAAGCCCACTTCGCCCGGATTTCTCCAGCCCATCTCGACGAAACGGTCCACGATCCAGCCGTCAAAGCTGTCAGGTATGTTCTCGAGATTCCAGACGGGGCTGGCGGAGGCTGTCTCACTCTCCACTCCGCTCTGCGGCTGAGGATCAGTTTCCGTACCGTCTATACAGAACGAATCAAAATACACCGATACATTTTCCACGTCATGCTCTGCCATAATACCGATACGCTCCACGCCGCTGAGAGTCCTGTCCCTGTATACGTCGCCAAGGGGAAGTTTTATCCAGCCCACATACGAATCAGGGACCGTGAATTCCGACCACTGGTTTACGGATACATCTTTCCATGCGCCGTTTTCCCAGATACCGATCGTCGATTCCGACATGCGGATCACTTCGCCCTGATAGAGGTAGATCTCCATCTTTACCTGCTTTCCGACCTCCGAGGCATCCATCCACAGATACAGATTATCGGAGCTGCTCCAGTCGGTGACCGCCGTAGTGTCCTTTGAGAATTCCACGAGCGAAGAATTACCCCACTCGTTTTTAACCTGAGTCCAGGCCAGCGCTTTGCTGCCGTCCGCGCCCTTTCCGGAAACGACCGAGGGGGCAAGATAACCGGCGCTCGTCGCATAACTGCTGCTGCCCCAGAGGATACCGTAGAGATCCGAAAGCCACCCTGACAGATCCTCCGGAGTGCTCTCCAGATCCCATACAGAGACCGCCCCGGCGATCTCCGGCGGTGTGTCATCCGCCAGTACCCGGATCTGCGGCGCCTGGATTACGGCCGCAGCCATCACGATTGCCAGGATAAGGCTGGCTGTCCTTGAAAACAAGTTCCGTTTCATTTTTTAACTCCTTCATTACCGCTGCAAACAATTAATTAAAATAATTGGCTTATAGCCGTATTATAGATACAAGGTATGTTTTTTACTATTGCAGGATGTAATGTATATTTGATAGAATGTGACATATCGGAGGTCGTTATGTACTGGTGGTCAAATCTTGCAAATCGTGGCTTTACAGAACTGAATCCGCTGCTCTACGGACACGAGGACTGCGGTCCGCTGCAGAGTTTCGGTTTTATCATAAGGGACTTTTGGATGATCTACTATGTGGACCGCGGCAGAGGGACTTTCATCTCCGACGGTGAGGAGACGGAAGTCGGAGCCGGCAGTCTGTTCTTTGTCAGGCCCGGCGCCTCCACGAAGATCATCGCAGACAGGCACGACCCCTGGTACTTCCACTGGATCGGCTTTGACGGGCGGCTGGCGGAACGCCTCGCCGCGCTCCCTCTGGTGATGGAGCACGTCACTGACATCTTTTCCCACATGGACCGTGTCGAGGAGTATTCAAACATGCGCGAGGAGTATCTCGTGTCCCAGCTCCTGCTGCTGCTGTGCGAGATCTTCCCCGCGCAGAAGAGAAAAGACTACGTCTCCTACGTAACGAATTATATTGATACGAACTACATGCGCAGGATCTCGATAGAGGAGATCGCCTCGGAGCTCGGGATCGACAGGCATTATCTGGCGAGGCTCTTTGGCGCGGCCGTCGGAAAGTCAATGCGCGAGTATCTGGTCGCCGTACGCATGAAAGAAGCCCGCAGACTTCTCCTCAGCGGGCTTACTTGCGGCGAGACGGCGCTCGCCGTGGGTTACAGCGACCAGGCTTCTTTCTCCAGGTCATATACCAGATTCTACGGGATCGCGCCGTCATCTGCGGCAGCGAGACCCTGAAGGGATCCGCCGGCGGTCCTCTTACTCCACATCCACAGGCGGAGCGGACGCCGCTTCCGTAAGCCAGAAATCATCGAGATACAGGCTCGCCGGGAAGGACACAGTCTCCGTATAGAAGTACAGCTGTTTTATCGATTTCTCCGTAAGGCCGTCAAAATCCGAAAGTTTCAGCCCCAGATACCCCTTAAATCCCGCCGGGATCGTCAGACGTCCGAATCCTGCTCCGTTCCAGGCCTCGGCGAGGGTATTCAGCTCAATTATACCGTTTCCGTTCCGGCAGTAAAGCTTCGCTCCGGTCATTGGCTTATGGTCGTTGATCCACAGATCGAGCCTGCACCCGGAGGCAAAACTGCCCGTGTCCACATAGAACCAGAACATGGAAGCGCCGGAGAGCGATGCGGCGTATCCCGCGGCATCCATATCCAATTTCAGAGCCTGAGCCCAGTATTTGTCACCTGCGCTTGCCTTGAACGTATAAGCCAGTGCCTTCGTCCCGTCGGCGCCCCTGCCCGCGGTGATATCCGCGCTGTTATAGTCGGTGATATTGCTCAGATTATCGTTCCTTGCGATCCCCTGGGAGTACAGCTCGCCGGAGAGGCCTTCGAAATCCGCGATGCATCTGGGAACCGTGATACCCGGAACCGCAGCGCTGTCTATCCTGCTCATATCCATACCTTCAAACACTATCGTGACCACCGACTTGGCATCCAGCACGATACCGTGCGAGGCGTCCACATAGCCCCTCTGGCTGCAGCAGTACTGATCCGAGGTCTCATACAGTGAACCTTTTGAACCTGAAGGAAGGCCCGCGAGAGTTGTGGTACGGGCAGAATCGTTTTCATTCATCAGCACATAGACGAGTCTGCCGCTGCCGCCCGCAGCTGCGTCAGTGTACGCCACGGCGTGCACACCTTCAGGCAGCATCTCCTCGTTTACTCCGATCCTCACGGTGCCGATCGTGAATCTGCTGTAATTGCCCAGCGCCCAGAAGCGCTTCGTCGTCTCATAGTCGGTGTTGTTGCCGGTCACATACATGAGGCCGTCGGTATATCCGCCGTGTCCCACTCCGAGCCACCAGGTCCAGCTGGTGATGTCCATCGTGGTATGATCGGTATAGATCATCTCCGCGAGATCCAGAGCGGTATCCATATTGTCTGCTTTGTCCGCTATGGCCATGCACCACTCGGTCATGTGTATCTCAAGGCCGTATTTCTTTGCATAGTTCACAACCCTGCTGCGGCTGAGTGCGTTTACGGTGCCGTAGTCGTGTGCGGATATGTGATCCATCACATCAAAAAGCTCCGGTGCAGTATTCTCTATCCTCTTCAGGAAGCTGTAGGCATCGTCCCAGTTGCTGTAATCACCTATGCTGATCTTGACCTGCAGCCGCCTTTCGGCAAGTTCAGCTGCGACAAGTTTATAAACCCTGATAGCCTGATCAGTCGTGTATACGCATGCCTCCTGGCCCGTGTTTGTCTTCCAGGCACCTATCGTGGGTTCATTTACGGGACTGACGTAGCGGACGGGGATGCCTGCTGCCAGATAAGCCGCGGTCACATCGCAGACATAGTCCGCGTATGCTTCGTAGCAGTCATCCTTTAGTTTATTGTTATAAAAAGTCTGACCGTTGTCTGTCATCGTCGAAGGCGGCGAATTCATAAAGATCGTATAGTCGTACACCTGCGCTCTGCCGGAGCCTTCGAGCTCGCGAAGCGCCATCAGCGCTCCCCAGCCGCCTGCATTCCTGGTAATATCCAGACTGCCGTCCTCCCCCAGCGGTGAGAGCACGGCTCTCCAGTCGGGCTCATAGGCCGGCCCGTCTGACTTGTCGGACTTAACGCTGCCGCCGACATTGATCCTGTAGTTATTCAGGCTTATGCCGCGGTCGGTATAGAGGTATTCCTGGATATCCGACACACCGCCCTTTGTCCCTATGCCGTTGCTCCACCAGCAGTCTGAGACACCGTAGGCTTTGATGGTCTGGTGCCTGTCGGAGGAATCGGTCTGAAGGTAATAATCCTGCGAGGCGGATACGCCCGTATTAAGGACGGTCTTTATCTCACCGAAGGTCACATTTGGAAGCGAAAGACTGTCTGTCACCCAGAATTCGTCGATATACATAGTATCGCCGCTGACGGCATTCGAATGCAGCAGCATGATGCCCCGCAGACACGAGAGATCCAGAGGATTGCCCGTGCCGCGGTCTCCTGTCCTGTCATAGAAGCAGGTGAAAGGTATACCGACAAAGCCCTTATAGTACTTGGGCAGACGAAGCCTTCCCGTATAGCCGTTATAAGAATCCGAGGAGGTCAGGACGCGCACCTCGCTGCCGTCCCAAAGCATGCAGTCCCTGCCTATGCGCAGCTGCACGTCTGCTCCGTCCGAGTTCCACAGGCGCGGTTCCAGATCGACCGACTTGGCAGATGCGGAAGTATCCACCCAGAACCAGAACACGTCGGCTCCGCGCATCGAAAGATCGGTGCGGTATCCGCTGCCGTCCATCCTGATAAGTACGGACGAGCTCCATCTGGGATTGTTCACAGTGTATCTGATAGCACTCGTGCCGTTCAGACCGCGGCCGGAGACCTTGCCTATGGTGACGTCGCCGTTTGAAAGGGAGCTGTTCCAGGGAGAATCCAGCATCTGTTTCGTCGGAGAATCCAGCAGTGCAGACTCCATATCCATCACCTGCATGGAAAGCGAAGCTTCGGGAGTAATGGCATCTTCCACGTCCTCGGATACCGCGCCGGTGCCGCCGAGGATCAGAACATTCTCTACATTCTGTTCCCAGACATAGAGGGCCACGTTCTCGTAGACATCCACGTTTTTATTAAGAAGGATCATCGGCGCGCCGAGGTTCTTGGCCAGGACGCCGCCGGTCAGACCGTCAGGGAACGCCTCGCCGGTGGCGACTACTATATTCACCGGCGAATCAAAGAAGGTCTCCGCGATTCTCATTGACGTGTCATATCTGGAACGTCCGCTGATGCGCCTGATCAGGCTGCCGGGTGAAAGAGCGCCAAGCTCATTTTCAAAAGCCGCAGGCACAGCGCCGGTGCCGCCGAGGATATAGATATCTTCAAATGTGTTTTCCGTGATAAATTCACGCTGCACGCTGCTGAGCGTGCCGGCTCTCTTGTCCACGAGCAGTATCGGAAGATTCAGGGCGGAGGCGGAAAGCGCATCGGCAAAGCCGCTGCCGTCCGCGATCAGAAGGCTGCTGCCCGGATCTATCCCCGCAAACCGTAGTATCTCCAGGTTCGTCTCATAACGGCTGCTTCCGCGCAGCCTCCGTACGTTCTCGCAGACGTCATAGAGAGCCTGCTCTGCAAGCGTGGGCACGGCTCCGCTGCCTCCCAGGATCAGCACCTGACCGTCAGCCGAAAGATTTGCGTCTATATATGCTGCCGCTTCCGACAGGCCCTGGCCTCTGCTCCCGACGAGAAGTATAGGGGCGTCCCTTCGCGCGGAGAGATAAGATCCGGCCAGAGCATCCGGATAGTTCGTGCCGCAGGCGATTATGATACAGTCGAAACGGTCCTTTCCGAGGATCTTTTTCAGATTGTCCGCTCCGCAGATCGCCGTGGCGTACCTGTCGGTTCCGCTCGACCGTATGACATTGGTCTCCGCAAAAAACCTGGCGGTGTTCGCGTCGGTATCATCCGCCGCTCCAGCCGCTGCAGGCGCCAAAAGCAACGCCGTCATCAGGATCATCAGTCCCCAGATAGTCTTTTTCATATCCATTCCGCCTCTGTCGTATTGGATTCCATAACCGGCAAATACATGCCCCGAAAGCCGGTCCTGAGTTCACTCTCACTTATATAATTATATGGCATCAGCTCCCGCCGGTAAATTTCATTTTTTTTGAAGCATGAAAAAGGGGCGGCCTTTAGAGGGTTGGACTTAGGGATTTTTGAGAAACATTGATTTTACAGGCATTTGAAAGACAGTCTTTAAGCGGAAATGACGATAATAAACCGGATATCGAGCTGTAACAGCTCTTATGTCCACATTTCGCTTGAAGGTCGCTTATGATGAAGACAATCAAAGTTCAGTATTCCACTAGATTCACCGGCAGAAAATACTCGGAGGTGCCTAAGATTCAGATGGAGGGCAAATGGCTCGAAGCCATAGGTTTCTCTGTCGGAGACAAGATCCGTATTGATTATGATAACGGGAAGATAATCATCCGTACCGACAAAGAAACAGCCAATGCTTAAAAACAAAGCCGATGGAGTAGCATAGCGTTACCCCATCGGCTGTTTTTTCCTCCAGCAAAATATCGCTATAATGCATCCTTTGGACAAGCTCTTGTACACTCCATACATAAGATGCATTCCGTTCCGTTTTCACGTTTTCTTGAATTATCCGTCACATCTACCTTCATAGGACATACCCGTTTGCACTTCCCGCAGGAAATACATTTCTCATTGTTGCATTTCACCCGAAACAACGAAAAGTAACTTATCGGCTTCAAAAATACAGTAATCGGACAGATATACTTGCAGAATGCGCGGTTATCCCTAAACGCAAATGCAAGGATGATGCCAACAGCATAATACAAGATGTTACCGATGATAAATTCCCAAAACATAATCCTCTCCATGTTTCCCACATGTCCAAGGAATAGTGCCGCTACAAAATCAAGCGATGCAATAAAGGCGATGTATCTGATCCATCCCAATTTCTTCCGTGGCTGCTTTGGCACTTTATATGGCAGAAAATCCAGCACCATAGCCGTCCAACAGGCATATCCGCACCAGCCTCTGCCAAAGATCAGAGGGCCAAAGATTTTGGCAACCGCATAATGAATGGTGGCCGCTTCAAACACACCCGTGAACAGATAGTACCAGAATCCCTCAATCTGCATATTTTCATTGCAGATTAATCCAAGATAGACAAGCATGTACAGACCGACAAGCAATTGAACAACGCGCCTGGCATGTTTATATTTTTTGATGAACAGAAATACACCCAGTGAAATGGACATGCCAATATAGCTGAAATTGAACAGATAGAATATATTATCCTTTGTCAGCCACAACGTAATGGCCACCGTTTCAAATACAGCCAGCATGATAACCGGCATCGCATACTTCTTCATCTCTGTGCCTCCAACAACTCGACTTTTTTATGATCCGTCCGGTTTATACTGGTTCTGCCTGCCGCTCATTATCCCCTTTATACAGGACCCTATATACAATGACAAAGAATACCGTCGCATAGATGGCAATCAGCACCTCAACAATATACAGATTCAGAACGCCCGTCTGATATAAAGCAGCAGGAACATCAAATAAAGCATGGAGCAGAATGGCAAGCAGGTAATAACCTGTTTTTGACCTTCTAACTGCATAAAATACCAGAATGGACAGCCCTACATGCAAAAGCATTGCAAAAACTCTTTCCACAATACCCAAAGCTGCCGACATAGGAGTTATCGCCATAATCTGTGCGGGCAGTGCTTCCAGACTTGAAACATCAGCTCCGGTAGCAGCCGCCTGGTCTATCACTGTCTGAAAAGTTCCGGCATTGATCATGGACGCATATGCTATATACTGAATCCCGGTTACAGCCATAATAAACATCGCTTCAAATCCACCATGTCCGATACCATGTGAAATCCCGGTTTCTTTATTTGTACGCTTACGAAGTACCGTTTTGAAAGCAACAAGCCTTCCGGTTTCTTCAAATATGCCCGCCAGCAACGCTCCTATAACTGTATACAGAGCCACGTTCCCGTAAACCTGCTTTCCAAGTGAAGTCGAAGGATTAAAGAAAATAAGCTTCGGGAGGGATTCAAGGATGATTGCAAACACAAACCAGGTCGCCGCTCCTGTAAGAACTGTCGTAATTTTCTCTTTTTTTGTTAAAAGCCACCAGATACATACTGCGAGAGGAATGATGATTCCTCCCGCTATCATGATACCTATTCCTATATAAGAAGATGTTCCGATACTTATCTGCACTGTCATATCCCTACACCTCCTCTTCTTTGCTGAGCACTTTCTTCTGATAACTCCACTTGCCGCACACAGGGCATTTCATAAGTCTTGATCTTCCGATATGAGGAGCCAGATTAGCCTGCCAATATGTAGGCACATGTCTGTCATGACATTTCTGACACTCATAATATCCGGCTTTCCGCTCGATCCCCACCGCTATGAATGCAACCGTTACGATCATCACCACAGCAAAGACTATAAGACCTGCCCGGAGCCCTGTTGGCATTTCCACATACGCGGCAACGCCACACAGCACAAAGCCTGCAAGCGTCGCCGGAACTCCGATAATGATTTCAAGATTTAGTAACTGCCTGTTCTTTTCATCGACCTCTCTTTTCATCGCAAGCAGGTTTTCTTCCGCTCTTTTATCATAGATTTCTGCCATGATTCTTTCGCCCGACAGGAGTTCATTTACGTTAATTTTCAGAAGATCACAAAGTTCCAGCATAATCCCGGCATCCGGCATAGACTTTCCTGTTTCCCATTTGCTGACGGCCCTGTCGCTGATTCCAAGTTTCTCAGCAAGAACCGCCTGAGTCATGCCCTGTTCCTTTCTGCAGGATGCTATGAATTTTCCAATTTTGATCTGATCCATATCGGGCTCCTCCTTTCTTGCGTCCACTATATCGCCGCCTAAACAAAATGAACACGAACCATTGGTTGATATGCCAAGAATCCAGTATTTACGTGGAACTCCACCATTGGTTGAGTTTGGTTTAATGAATACTTTAGAACGTATTTTTTTGCAGTTACTCCTGAATCAATTTGTTAACTTTCCTCATCCATGCATCACGTTCCACCCATTCAAAGGCTTCTGTAATATAATCCTTGTCCAGATACTTTATATATTCCGCAGCCAAATCAAAGCTATTCTGGGCGGAAATAGTTCGTCCGCCTATCAACCGCTGATACCTTACATAGTAATCAGGAACTGCCGAGCCTTCCCCCTGAAATAAAAACGGGTTCATGCCGCTCAAGAACATCCCTAATTCTTCACCTTGGTGTTCATCCCAATAGTGATCTAATGTTTGAAAAATCATTGTGTACAATTCAAATTCCGTCATTTAATCGTCCTCCCAAATATTTTTGTATAGTCCGGTTTTGGGATTCCAGGGTTTTGGCTCTATATTACGGCCTCCCTCATTTATCACCATATTCTGATGCCGGACCCAGTCCTGCGTCCCATCTTCGTTAAGCCTCACATGCCAATCGTTACCGTATTTATCTTTCCCAACATAGTAATGACAATCATTTGCTAAATCGGAAATAAGCTTTCTGTTCTCCGGAGTATCCGGCAGATGCCCTTCGTCTTCTCTGAAAATGTGTTTCAGCTGGGAATCATTCCTTGGCATTTTAATACGACCTTTCAAGGCATCCGGTATATTTTCGGCATTATCGCCGTACGTTCCTTTGTAAAGGTCACTTTGCCCCGCTCCCATTGTCCTCTCTTTCCTTCCTTACAGTACTCGTCCAATCAGGGTACTCTATAAATCTCGTCTCCGGATATTTTTCCTCGATATCATCAGGCATTTGAGAATATACGAGTACTACTTCCGGCTCAAGCGTTTCCATCATGGCATCCAATCCGGCTTCGAAAAAGTATCTGTTGACACGATCCTTCAACTGCCCATAGCTGCCGACAGATACGATAGAATGCTTTTCGACGCCGAGAAAAGCAACTCTTTCCGGCAGATATTTCCTCGTATATGTTCTTTCATCTCCCCATCTAACACACGGAATCACATAGACTCCATGTTTCTGAAAGCAATAACCTATCGCTCTGCTACGATAGATATTGGTTATCTGAAGAGCAAGCGGCATATCTCGATATACGGAACAATCAGGTGAAATAAAACCCTGATACTTCTTCAGTATTGAGATATACTCATCAGGATTAACAAGCAGGTCCTTAAATTCAACATCATTTTCATACTCGCAAACAGCAAAAGTTTTCGGGTCTGCCTTATCCATTTTACTGAACGGCACAAGCTTATCAGGTATTATGAACTTCTTCGGTTTCTTTATGATCGGCATCTCAAAAATCCCGTCAAACTTCGCTCCAATAACTAATTCCGGATTACAGCCATCAGTCAATGCAGCTGCATTGCGCACAGCACTATCAACAACCGAACGCTTTTTTGCGGTTGTTCTCTTTTTCTTTCTGGTTGTCGTCTTTTCTTCTGACATTATGTTCTCCTTAGCCTCAAATTGCTTCTGATTCATTTTCCCGGGGTTATCTTAAGCAGAGGATATTCTTCTTCTGTTATATTATTTCCTATACCGTCCTCTACCGACTCAAGCAAACCTTACCAGGACATCTTCGTCATAGATGAAATATGCTTTTCTCTTTGGAACCGTAATTCTTTACCTAAGCGCCAATGTGGGATGATTTAGAAGGTTCTTCACACATTCTTTATAGACATCCGCCTCATTGATCTCTATGATAGCAGTAATCTTATTTCCGGAATCCTTGCTGCTTGAACCGCAAAGATAAACCTTCATTGATTTTGTTCCATAATCTAATATGATGAACCTGTCATGCACCTTGTTCAGGGTTTTGATAAACTTGATCTGCATTCCCGGATATTCCGTCTGGAAATCAGTATATTCAGTAAGCCTAAGCGGCGAATAACCTTTATTGTCACTGATGATCGTGATATCAATGCCGGTCTTAGCATGGGTTAGATGGCGGAGAGCCTTCACTCCGAGATAATCATCAACCATGATGATGCTTTTCTTCGCCTTCTTATAGATTTTCTGAAAAGCCTCATCTGCTTTGAAGGGCTCTCCATTCAGAATGAGTATCTCCTCAGATTTGATGCCGGAGTCAAATAACTTCATTAAATCTGACAAGTCCGCCCGGGTGAGCATATAATCTTCTATATTCTGTACCTTGTCGGACAACTGATAATGCTTCAGTTCGAGCGCCTTAAGCTCATCATACGGCAACAGCTGGCGGTTCTGACGTATATAATGAGACATCTCGACAAACGCTTCCATGATCTGGATGCTTGCCTCGATAGCTCTGTCCGTATGTAGCGCAGATGTGAGCATTGCCACACCGCTTTCCGTGTAGACATAAGGTAGAGTTCGTCTTCCTCCATATGATTCAAACTGACTTGAAATTCCAGTTTGGAATATCAAGTTTTCGTATTCCTCTTTGGTTAACTGAAAACAGAAGTTCTCAGGGAAGCGTTTGATATTACGTTTCATAGCCTTGTTAAGATTGCCCGTTGTCACATCAAAATACATTGCTATGTCGCTGTCAATCATTACTCTGTATCCTCTGATTTCAAAGATCTGAGCCTTAACCTTTTCTTTGTCTATTGGATCATAGATTGTAATTTCGTTTTCTGCCATCATAGTCCTTTCATTTTCTAAGGTACCAAAATGGAGCCTTAGAATCATCATTGGTAGTGAAATGATCTTATTTAATCTGTATGTTGCCCTTCATCATCAGAGGGAACGGTTTTTATTCCAATTTTGAGATTTGAAATATCCTGTTCCGTGCCCTGTTCAAGGCAGCGCAAGAATTCCCGTTGAATCAATGTTTTGACAGTCATTCTTCCATATGCGTCCAGCCGTAGAAACTGCCTGATGACATCAATCTGTTCGCTTTGGATTTCCCATTTTCCAAGTTCCTCGATCTGTTCCCGCGTGAGGTTGGGAGAACTTGGATCGTCAGAGTAGCCAAGAATATAATCTATCCTACGGTCAAACATTTCGGACATTGTATTTATAATCTCATAATCCGGTGTCCGTTTTCCTGTCTCCCACATGGCTACGGTTCCCTTTGATAATCCAAGAGCCTCCGCCAGCATGACCTGTGTATATCCGTTTTCTTTTCGCAATTCCTTTAATCGTTCGGCAAATTTCATCTTCATATCTGATCTCCATACTTCAAATGCAGGGAATAAGCATCTTACCAAATATAATAACATATTTCTGCTATATTCTCAATACTGTATTTTACAATCTGATACAATTTCTCACAATATTTGAGAATTGTGTTGACATATGCTAAGAATGATGGTAGTATAATGGCGAAGGCAGGAAAACTGTCTCGGAGGCCCTGCTCCATAGTCAGGGAGTCAATGTCAATCAAAGTCAAATATAGAAGATTTAAGCCAACCACTGGAAATCAGAGTCAAATCGGATTCCGGTGGTTTTTTTATGTGCATTTTTCAAGAAAGGAGACCGCAAGTTATGGAAAAAACAACTATGAGCGTGCAGGAATTATCCGCACAGATGGGCATATCCCTTCCGAAAGCATATGTTGAAAACAAAAAGCATTACAGCAACAGTTGATTACAGGACGCAGTTCTGGAACGCCATGAAAGGCGGCAAGGATTATCCGGATACCCTTATATCCGGGAAGGACGAAAGTTCGGGCGCATTTATACTCCCGGATGACTTCCAGTCCAAGCTTGACGGGATGGTAAAGGATATCGGTATTTTCAGAAACCAAGCCAATGTTATCACCGCTTACAACGGTCCGAGCCATATCCTCGCCACAGACTGCGAGGATGTAGCAATGTTTGTTCCCGAAAACGGAGAAATCCCATTTCGGGACGGGATGGATGATTTTTCACGCCTTCAGATTGATGGCCATAAGCTGGCGGTTGGCGTGAAGCTGGATTCCGCTTTCGTCCATGATGCTAGTTTCGACTTGGAGGATTGCCTTGCCAGTAGGCATGCGTGTAACTTTGCCAAAGCCGAGGATAACGGGTTCATCAATGGTCATGGAGTATATGAGCCTACAGGCATTCTCGATGAGGATAACGGAGCGGAACGAGCTGTCTACACAGATTCACTCACCTATGATGATGTGATCAGCCTCTTCTACGCATTAGAAGCTGATTACCGGTCAAATGCCATCTGGATGATGAACAGCGATACAGCCCTGAAACTCCGTACCATGAAGGACAATGACGGTAACTATCTCTGGAACGCCGCAGATGATACCATACTTGGCAAGCCTTTTATCATCTCGGAATATATGCCGTCTGAGGAATCAGGCACTATGCCGATAGTGTTCGGAGACTTCGGATACTACTGGATTGTCAGGAGAAGCCCCTTCTCCATAACTGTACTGAGGGAACTGTTTATTGCTCATGAGCAGATTGGATATCTTGCTTATGAGTATCTTGACGGAAAACT
>JAFSTX010000005.1 GCA_017445585.1 Lachnospiraceae bacterium | reverse complement strand
TCCCGGCCGCTGCTGCGTACGCGGAAAGCCAGTGCGCTCGGCTTTCCGCGTACGCAGCAGCGGCCGGAAGGCGCGGTCAGATGATTAAAAAGGCGTTCCATGTTCAATATACCCGAAGAACTTAAAAAGCTGCCAGACCGCCCGGGCGTATATCTCATGCATGACGCGGAGGACCGCATCATCTACGTGGGCAAGGCCATCGTGCTCAAGAACAGGGTCAGGCAGTATTTCCAGGCCGGATATAAGCGCTCGCCGAAGATCGAAAAGATGGTCTCGCAGATCGCGTGGTTCGAGTATATCGTGACCGACTCCGAGACCGAAGCTCTGGTCCTCGAGTGCAATCTGATCAAGGAACACAGCCCCAAATACAACACTATGCTCACGGATGATAAGGCTTATCCTTACATCCGTATTTCTGTGTCCGAGGCCTTTCCGAGGGTAACTCTCGCGAGACGTCTGCACCGTGACGGAGCCAGATACTATGGGCCGTACACTACCGGCACGTCGGTGCGCGATGCCATAAAGATGGTACAAAAGCTCTTCTGCCTGCGCAGCTGCAGCCGGCGTCTGCCTGAGGAAACGGGAAAGGAGCGTCCTTGTCTGAATTACCATATCGGACTGTGCAAGGCTCCCTGTCAGGGCTTTATCAGTCAGGAAGAATACCGCAGACAGATAGAGGCCGCGGAGGATTTCCTGAAGGGAAACTACGGACCGGTAAAAAAAGACGTGACCGCGAGGATGCAGGATGCCGCGGAGCGGCTCGATTTTGAGAGCGCGGCCTCGTGGCGCGAAGTGCTCTACACCATAAATCACATGGAGGAGAGTCAGAAGATCTCCGATACGGATCAGGAAAACAGAGACATCATAGCTATAGCGCGCGGAGAGGTGAACGCGCCGAAAAAAGATGACGACCAGCCGGAAGGCACGCATGAGGCCGGGGCTCCGGGAGTTTCCACAGGAGAAGAAGGGGTATTTTACGAGGATGCCATAGCACAGGTCTTCTTTGTCCGCGAGGGCAAGCTGATCGGACGCGACCACGTGCATATGCGTGTGGCGCCGGGAGATTCGGACGCTCAGATCCTTTCCGATTTCATAAAGCAGTTCTATGCGGGAACGCCTTTCCTGCCGCGGGAGCTGTTTCTTGAAACAGAGCCCGAAGAAGCCGAACTCATCGGCAGCTGGCTTACGGGCAAGGCCGGCCACAAGGTCAGTCTGATCGTGCCGCAGCGCGGGGACAAGCACAGGCTCATGCAGCTTGCCGCGGATAACGCCAAGATCCTTCTTTCGAAATCCAAGGAGGAGGAAAAGCGCAAGGAAGCACGTACTATCGGCGCCGTGCGCGAGCTGGGCGATATCCTCGGAATACCCGGTCTGCGCCGTATCGAAGCGTACGATATCTCAAATATAAGCGGGTTTCAGTCAGTCGGCTCCATGGTGGTCTTTGAAAACGGCGAGCCGAGAAAGAACGCATACAGAAAATTCAGGATAAAGAGCGTGGAGGGACCTAACGATTACGCGTCGCTCTACGAGGTCATATACAGGCGTTTCGCCCACGGCCTCGAGGAGATGAGGCTGCTCGGAGGGCCGGATCTGCCCGTAGAAACGCAGGCCGGAATTGCCGGGTTGGATGATGTCCGCGCAGCTGACGCGTCCGAAAACCGCCGCATGAACGGTTTCTCCGCTTTTCCGGACGTGATACTCATGGACGGCGGAAAGGGTCAGGTACACGTAGCGCAGGAGGCCCTGGCGGCGCTCGGCGTGGATATCCCGGTCTGCGGCATGGTAAAGGACGACAATCACCGCACCCGCGGGCTGTATTACAATGACGTGGAGCTGCCGATCGACAGACACGGCGAGCTTTTCCATATGATAACGCGGATCCAGGACGAGGCTCACCGTTTTGCGATCACATTCCACCGCTCTCTGCGCGGCAAAGATCAGGTCCATTCGATCCTTGACGACATCGACGGCATCGGACCCGCCCGCCGCAAGGCGCTTATGCGGACTTTCCCTTCGCTTGAGCAGATAAAAGCCGCTACCGTGGATGAGCTGTCAGCCATCCCCGAGATGAACCGCCCCGCTGCGCGCGTGGTCTACGCATTCTTCCATGACGGGGAGATAGTAGAGTAGGTTATTCCAGCACTTTGCGGATATTTTCCACGCTTCCGCGGACCACATACCCGTCGGCGCCGTCGAAGTAATCCTGAACGTGGCGGATCTGATAACGGCCGACCTCGTAGCCGCCGCGGCAGATGGCGTCGTATGTCACAAAGTATCCTTCACTGCCGTTCGTACAGGCGAGGGAGAGCACTTCTTTGTCTTCTATGATGCGGTCGATCCGAAGGCCGACCTCTGAGAACATTTCAAAAGGAAACGAAACGAATACTATATCGCCAAGCGCGATTATCCTTTGGCGCAGCACGTGCTCTTTGAGCTCGGGCTCGCCTTTTTTATATGATTCGATTATTTTTCTGAAATGTGCGGCGGTCTTTACCGCGGTGCGGCCGGCCGCGTCCTTTACAAGCTCATACTGAGCCTCCGCCTCCCGCAGAGGGATACGCTGCTTTACCGGGATGCACAGATCGCAGGCTGCGGCACATAGCTTTTCGTCTCCGTAGCTGTCTATACGCTGCTGAATCCTGATCGCATCGCGCGCGGCCAGAGCACCGTGTTCATAGACGAAACTCAGGTCGCCGGTAGTCTTTCCATTGGAAAGCCTCGGCCCCACGTCGCCTTCCGGTCCGTTAAAAAAGGCTGTGATGCCGCCCGTCGTCCTCTCGAGCGCGTCGATCATGACGCCCGCCCAGTCTCGGGAGATCTCGTGATTCTTGCCCGCGGCGGTGCAGTGCGCCCCGTAGTGGATCATGTTTGCGAGGATAGTTCCGTCTTCCCTCATGAATGAGAGCACAGTCATTTTAGGGTTAAAGCAGCCCCACGGGTTCTGCCCGAGTATCACGCGGTCGTCCTCCGTCAGCTCGCGGCGGTTTATACCGATGAAACTGTCGGCACGTTTTGCGCCCATCCTGACAGGCTCGGCCGAGCCCACAGACTTCCGGGCCGCCGCAAAAAGCGCGGGAGCAAAGATTTCTTCGACGTATTTACTGTCATAGTCTTCGCTTACGATATCGGGGCCGGAGTGGGTATGAGTGGCACAGAGCATGCAGCAATCCGCCGGTATCCCGAAGCATTCCTCGATCCTGCTGATCAGATGTTCCGCGAGCTTCGTATTAATCAGGCACACGGTCATGCTGACCATGAGGGCCTTTTGCGTCCCCTGCTCAAAATAAAACGCCGTGACTGTCAGGTCGTCGTTTACCTTCTCCGAGATCACTCCCTTGCCGTAGCCGTACAGCTCACCGCCGATCTGCGGAGTGATGATCTCACGTCCGATACCGAGCTTCAGTTTGTCCATACCGCACCTCCGTATTGATTATATCACATTTTTTTTATTGAGGGGCAATACGTTCCCGATGTGGGTGACAGTCAAGTGTTTGTGGGCAAATTTTTTATCATACAGTTTTTTATTCCTTTAGCATGTCCTCGGCCTGGCTGTCAAGGCACGCTCTGCTTGTCTGTGGCAGCCTTGACCGCCGCCTCGGCCATGCTTTTGGGCAGCC
>JAFSTX010000047.1 GCA_017445585.1 Lachnospiraceae bacterium | reverse complement strand
CAGGAAACTGCTGAGTAGGCATCACATTTCTACTTCATACTCTCTCTTTCAGACCGGTAATCTTTAGTGGCCTGTTTGTTGTACATAATTCTCAAGGTTCAAATTTTTTCAATTAACTATTGACTTTTTATTAGTAGGCTTCCTTTTTACTTATAAAACTCGCGGATATAAGCTTCCACATCCGCGTGAGTACCTCTGAATACTCCGGGCGTCTCCATCTTAAGCGAGACGCAGGCCGTGGCGTAGAGCAGAGATTCGTCTATGCCGTGACCGGTGACCCTCATGCCCAGATACGAACCGAAGGTCGTATCGCCGCGCCCGGTGCGCCCGGAGAGATTGCGCGCCTTTACCGGATACCGGAAAAACTCCCTGCCGTCGTAGACCAGCATCTCGCTGTTGTGCGAGATCAGGATCTCCTTTGCGCCCCAGTCAAAAAGCTGCTTTGCTGCCTCCTCACGGTCCGTAAGGCCCGTCAGGATCTCCGCCTCGGCAGCGTCGGTCTTGAGCACGTCCATATACGGGAGAAATCGCAGCTTGTCCTTCCAGTCATGAAAACAGAGCTTTCCGTTTTCATTGTGCCTCAGGAAACCCTGGGCATCCGCGGCCAGGCCGCCCCTCTCATGTAAAGCCTCCAGCAGCTCGTTGGGGAAATCCCCGTAGAGAAGCCCGGCCAGATGCGCCAGCTTCCAGTCCGCATCCGGCAGCTCGTCCGCAGTCACAGGATCTGACTGCGCGGGACAGCTCGCGTTCCTGCGCTCGCGATCGGGAGTATAATACTCATTTCTCATCAGAGTGGTCTTCTCCGAAGGAAGCAGCGCCTTGTCACCTTCCGGAACAAGTATCGCATCCATGATGTCACGGTCGCTCCGCGAGATCTTTACTCCCGCAAAGACGCGGGCCCCCGCAGATACCGCCGCAGGCGTGCAAAAGGTAACGGCGCCGCCAACGCTCCGATCCAGAGCGCCTGTGTAGTCGACATTCTCATCCCTGGTCGCAGGACCCAGGATCAGAAGGTCATATTCTTTTTTACTCATGATTTAACCCCAGTCCTCGTATTTGAACGAATGTACGTCAGGATCGGCCGCGATAAATGCGGAGATCTGATCCTGAATATTCTTTGAAGGAAGTTTGACCTTAAGTTCAAAGGTCACCTTTCCGTCCTCACGTGTGATATTTGATTCGCTGATGACTATCTTCCAGTCGTCAAGCTGCTGATGGAGACGCTTTACGGTATCCTTGTCATCATTGAGCACGATCTTGAGTTCGCCGGCGGTGTATCTGTCGTTGCCGATCGCGAATTTGTGCATGAGCAGCTGAAGGACGACGACGATCACGGTAGCTGTCAGGCCCATATAGTACATACCCGAGCCGATCGCCAGACCCACGCCGGCTGCGGCCCATATTCCGGCCGCGGTGGTAAGGCCCTTGACCGCGTGATGCTTGTCTCTGAATATGATGCCCGCGCCGAGGAAGCTGACGCCGCTGACTACCTGGGCCGCGATACGCGCGGGATCCGCTCCTCTCGCTCCGTAGAGGTAGCTTCCGGAATCACTGAGCAGATCCACAAAAGCGTACTTGGATACGATCATGATCAGAGACGCCGCGAAAGCGACGAGGAAATGCGTTCTGACTCCGGCATCCTTGAACCTTCTGGAACGCTCCACTCCGATAATGATACCGCACGCGGAAGATACGATAAGTCTGAGCAGCAGCTCCAGATAGATATTCAGTGAAAAACTTCCGTGCATTGCTTCATAAAGCGTCATAATAAAGCCCCCTTCGAAACGAAACGCTTTCCTCATGGCGAACATCCGCCATGAGGAAAACGATATTATAACTCTTTTTTACTAACCCGTAAAGCCTGGTTTTATTCTGCTTTATATCTGATACCGCTGCCCTTGACCATGGCCTCATAAGCCCTGCGGATCTTCTCGTAGTTTCCGTCACGATCAAGCGCTATGCCTCTTCCTACACCGTCCACTATGACGCCTCTGCCGATCTCGGCCAGCTTCTGATCCAGCTCTCTGAGCATTGCCGGAGCGCTCCCCGGCTCGGTGCTGCGTCCGTCAAAGATGATGTGAAGATATACGTTCTTTACGCCCTCAGCCATCTCCAGCAGCATAAGCGGGTAGTCGATGCATCCGTGACTGGATTTTTTCGTCAGGTATGCGATCAGATGCAGATTGCTGTCGCGGGCCCTGGCCGCCTCTATGGTCTGCAGGAAAACGGGGTTCGTGCGGAACGAGCCGTCCTTTATCGCGTTATCCATGCGCACATCATCCTGCGGTACGATACGGCCTGCGCCGAGATTTGAATGACCGGCCTCCGAGTTGCCGGGCTTGCCGTCCTGCAGTCCGACATCTCCGCCGGATGCGCGGAGCCTGCTGTTCGGATATTTCTCGAGCAGCGCGTCCCACTCGGGCGTGTCCGCCAGATAGATCGCATCGCCGTCATCCCTGGTCCCGTATCCCCAGCCGTCCAGAATGATGAGCATCATTTTTTTATTTGTAAATCCGTCTGTGGTGATAAGGCTCTCTCCCGTCATCTCTGCGGGCTTAGGGATTCCGAGCACGCCGAGGACCGTAGGCGCCACATCGCCGAGCCTTCCGTCCCGGAGCGTCACCTCGCGTCCCTCCGGATCAAGCACGATAAAGGGAACCAGATTCGTGGTATGGGCCACATGAGGCTTGCCCTCTTTCGTATAAAGCGTCTCGATATTGCCGTGATCGGCGGTAACTGCCACCACGTAGCCGTTTTTCTTTGCGTAGTGCGCCACTCGGTCCACGTATCTGCTGATCGTGGCCGCGGCTGTGAGCTTTGCGTCCCTGTTTGCTGTATGTCCGATGACGTCGCCGTTCGCAAAGTTCGTGACGATGAAATCATATCCTTCATCTACTGCCTGCTCGACCCTGTCAGCTACCGCCGGCAGACTGAGCTCGGGTTTCTGATCAAACGGAATGCCCTTCGGTGAAGGAATGCAGACGTCATCTTCACCCTCAAAAGGCTTGTTGTATCCTCCGTTGAAAAAGAACGTTACATGGGCAAATTTCTCTGACTCGGCGCAGTGGAACTGCTTCATTCCGGCCTCGGAAATGATCTGGGCCAAAGGCTTCCGCACACGTTCGGGAGCAAAAGCGATCGGCAGATTTTTGAATTTCTCATGATACATCGTCATAATGACGAAATCGAGATTCTTTATCTGTTCTCTCCTGAAGTGACTGAAATCCGGATCGGTAAACGCCTCGGTAAGCTCGATCTCGCGCTCGCCCCTGCGGCAGCAGAATATCACTTCATCACAGTTTTTGATCTTTCCTACGGGAGCTCCGTCCTCATCCACCAGTACCATCGGCTCCAGAGAATAATCGGTCTGTCCCTGCTCATAGGCTGTCTCTACGGCCTTTGCCAGAGCTTCCCCGCCATGAAATTTCTGATCTGACATATGCAACCTCCCTTACCTTCGGGGCTGGAAAATATCCAGCAGTTCCGCGAAATGATGGATTATCATATCCGGTTTGTTTTCTTCATTGATTTCGGGAAGGACCTTGCCGGGGTACTGCACTCCGATGGTCATTCCCAGGCCCGCAGCCTTGGCTCCGACGATGTCGCGGTTCAGATTATCGCCTACAAAACACGTTTTCCCTGCATCGGCCCCCGTCTCCTCCAGCGCGTAGTAGTAAATCGCCGGATGCGGCTTGCGGATAAGGCAGATAGACGACTGCTGCACGCTCTTGAAGTAGGGACGCAGCCCATCGCGGTCCAGCCACTCATCCACTTCCCTGGTGCCGACAAGATCGCTCACTATCGCAAGCGTATAACCTCTCGCGTTAAGCTCCTTTACAGTATCGGCGCCTCCCTCGGTAACTACTCTCTCGCCCTTTGTCCTGCGGTACGCATAAGTGAGGGCATCGGCGTTCGCCTCGACCCTCTCTCTGTCAAAATCGTATGCGAGCCAGCGTGTCCAGAGCTCTTTTACCGGCGCTTCGCAGTAAAATCTGAGCGCCCATTCGCGGTATTTGTCATACCTTGGTTCTATGACCTCGTGGTAAAAGTCCATGGGATCCGTCGTAACTCCCAGCAGCTCCGCGATCTCGGTCCGGGCCTGCCGTATATACGCCTCGTCCTTTCGGATGACCCTGAAGGTGTCGCCCAGGTCTATAAAAATCGTATTTATATCCTTCATCCGATCTCTCCTTTTCTGTCCTCTTTATCAGCTCGTTCGCGCCGGATGCCGCCACGCGGATATCACCGGCTGCGCTTCCTTATTTCAGGATATCAAGGTCAAGAATATCGATGAACCGGTGGACTATGAAGTCCGGACGGTTCTCGTCCGTGATGGTCTTCTTTGCCAGCTTTTCGGGGCTGATAAAAAGGACGTTAGCGCCGATCCCGGCGGCTTTCGCGCCGGTGAAATCCCGGTTCAGATTATCCGCGATGTTCACACACTCCGAGGGATCAAGGCCGAGCTGCCTGCAGCCAAGCGTATAGGCCCTCGGATCCGGCTTGCGGATGCCGCACACAGGCGAAAGCACGAGCGCATCAAAGTATTGCTCCAGCCCGTCATCGCGAAGCCAGTTCGGGATCTCGGTCTCTCCGATGAGATTCGAGATGATGCCGAGCCTGTAGCCGCGGGAATGAAGGGTCGTTATGACCTCAAGTCCGCCCTCTACCAGATGCCTTTTGCCCTTGCTCTGACGGTACTGGTAGCTCATCTCCTCACAGATCGCGCTGACCTTTTCCTCGTCCATATCGGGCAGAAGCCATTTGTGCCAGAGCTCGAAGTCTCCGCTTTCGCGGCACTCAGACAGCGCCCAGTCACGGTACGGAGCGTAGCGCTCCTCAATCATATCGTAAAAAGCGTCGGCATCATCGTATCCGGCCAGCTGAGCCATCCTCGCTTTCGCCGCGGCGATGTGTTCGGGGACCTGCTCCGCTATGCGTAAAGTTCCTCCCAGGTCAAAAAAAACACCTTTAAATCTGTTCATGACCGCTCCTTACGCTCTCGGAGGGAAAAGGTCCAGCAGCTCCGGGATGGATTTGATGCGGTAATCCGGAAGCAGCGTGGGAGCCTTGCCCTCGCGGTCTGCTGTACCAGCATCCTCAAAGAGCACCATTGCGCCAAACTCGGCCTCCTTTGCTCCCTCCACGTCGCGCACGGGGTTGTCTCCCACGTAGGCGCAGCGTTCGGGTGCGCTGCCTATGCAGCGCGCGGCCAGCAGATAGATGGCGGGATCGGGTTTGCGCAGGCGGACCTTTGATGAAAGTATGACTGTCTTAAAGCAGTCTGCGACATTATCGCGGCACATCCAGTCGGGGATCTCGGTCTCTGTGATCGTATTGGCTATGATGCCGAGCTTATAGCCGCGGGCTTTGAGCTCGCGGAGGGTCTCGAGCGTGCCGTCATGCACCACGCGGCGCCCGTCATGGTCTCTCCACAGGCGGGTCAGCCTCGCAGCATGAGGCGCTACGCGCTCCGCGGGATAATCGGGCAGCAGATACTGAAGCCAAAGCTCCATTTCCGAGACATCCAGCAGAGTATCCTTTGCCCATTTACGGTATTTTTTCCAGTTTGCCTCGAGCTTTGCAAAGAAGGTGTCATGATCCTCGGTGGCGCCGACAAGCTGCATCAGCTCGGCTTCGGCTGCCGCTGCAAACTCCGGGTCCTCGACCACATACCGGAGCGTCGCTCCTACGTCAAAAAAGATCGTGTCTATCTCGTACATATCTCATCCTCCTGCTCTGCGTTACCGTCAGCTTACGGCGTTTTCCCTGCGGATGATATCCGGGATCTCCGTAAGAGAATCTATCATATAGTCTGCCTTGTATTTCCCGGGGTCAAGCCCTGCGTCACGGAAAGCCGTCGCCTCGTGTCTGATGCGTATCATGAGCTTCCAGCCGGCGTTCCTCGTGCCTATCACATCTCTGGAAATCGTATCTCCGACGTATGCAAGCTCGTCCGGCCCAAGTCCCAGCTCCCGCTCCGCGATCCTGAATATCTCGGGCGATGGCTTGCGGATACCTGTGGACGCCGATGTGACCACGCAGTCCATAAACCGGTCTATGCCATACTCGGCAAGGAAATGCGGCACCACCGTGCGTGAAATGATATTGCTGATGACCCCGAGCCTGAGCCCCATTCCATGAAGCTCATCCATAACGGCATACAGGCCCGGACGGCGCATGACCCTGGGCCTCTCGTAATCATACAGAAAACTCAGCTCCTCCGCGAAGGGCTCGAGCCTTTCCTGACCGATATTATATGCCCGGAGATAAAAATCGTTCCAGATCCTGGCGGGCGGGTATTCAGTAAGGGTCTGCTCGGAAAAATGCTTGTAGACCTCGGACTGGACAGCCAGCTCAGCGGCCAGCTGTTCCGGAGCGGCACCCAGTAGGATACCGTAGTCTGCAAGTCTGCCGATAATCCTCGATGCGAACCAGATATCGCGCCCCTCAGGGGAACTGCCTGTATGAAGCGTGCCTCCCAGATCGAAAAGTACTGCCTTGATCATTTCTCCGCCTCCTTCGCATCGTTTTACGCAAACGTTTCCGTTCACATTGATAATAATACCTTCCTTCAAAAATCTTGTCAAACGTTTTTTGGCAGTTTTTTAGTCTTTTTAACAAAGTCGGAACAACCCTACGGAAAAATGCCGGAACTTTCCGCAGATATCGCGCAAAATCAGGTCATATACGTTTTATCGTCCCCGGACGCCTCTCTTTGCCGGCGGCACGCGGACACTTTTTTCCGCATTCCTTTTTTTTGTGAAAAGACTTTATTTTCGATTGCGTTTTTGGGGTATGGATGATATACTCACAATGCAAATATTTCGGAACTTTTCGGAAACGAGGTCCATTATGAAAAGCGTAACCATCAAGGACGTGGCAAAGGCCGCCAGCGTATCCAATTCGACAGTATCCAGAGCCCTCTCCGGCAGCCCTGAGATCAGTGAGGAAACCCGCGAAAGGGTCCTGCGCGTATGCAAGGAGCTGAACTATACGGTAAACACCGTCGCCCGTTCCATGGTCGTGCGCAGCACCAGACTTCTCGGACTCATCCTGACCAGCGTCAACAATCCGTTTATGTCCGAGCTGGCCTACCATATCGACAGGCAGGCCAGGGCACGCGGATACAATATAATCCTCTGCAACTCCTCCCGCGATACCGAGATGGAGCGCGAGCTTTTCGAGCTGATGCTCGGCCGCCAGGTAGACGGCATCATCCTTGCCCCCGCAGGACCGGGCAGCTACGAGTCGCTGCGCCCGTACCTGGGGAGGATCCCTTCCGTATTCATCGGTGAAAACCTGCGCGAAGCCCCGGAGAGCTATGTTTCCGTAGACAATTTCCGCGGCGCCGAGATGGGCGTCGAGTATCTCTACAGGCTCGGACACCGCAATATCCTCTACTTCGGCCGCCGCAGAAACAGCGTGACCCACCAGCTGCGCGCAGACGGCTACGCGTCTGCCTGTGCAAGACTGGGACTTACCCCCATGTACTGCAACAATACTTTTTCCTCGACCAGCATCAAGTACGGCTATCAGCTTGCCAAGCAGGCCTTTTCTGAGGAAAGGAAATATACCGCTATTTTCGCCTCGACCGATACCAACGCTCTGGGCGTCATGCAGGCAGCCGAAGAGGCCGGCATCCGCATCCCCGAGGATCTCTCGCTCCTCGGCTTTGACAACATCCGCGACAGCAGTCTGCCGCGCATCGAGCTCACCACGATCGAACAGCCAAAGAAAATGCTGGCGTCCATAGCGCTCGACACGCTTCTCGACAAGATCCAGAATGAGCTCTCCGGCTATTCGCACCGTATAGTCTCGCCGACCATTATCGAGCGGTCCTCCTGCAGAGCCATAAAGCAGTGACGGCTGCAAGTACGCACCGCCGGCGCAGATGGCGATCTTAAGGGGTTTGGGGAAATGTCACCAACAAGCATTTTTGCGAGGACAGGCCATCGGGCTGCCTCGCAAAGTTCGCAAACTTGTACAAGTTTGCATTGCTTGCAAATCGAGAATTAACCGATAAAACCATTTCGTCTGTTTATAATCCTTAAACACTGGAAACGAAATCTAAAGACTTATGCTTCATGAACGAGAATGGCTCAACCACTTCACCCTCTTGTGATTACATTACACTGGAAAAGTTCATTTCTATAGTAATTGTGTCAGCAGTGATGACACTTTTTCCTTCCCGACATAAGTCTCATAAAACTGCCTCATTCGATAGAGTCCGCGGCGGTTGAAACCTTTAATGCCGGGGAACTGATTTTGAATGTAGTCGGCAAGAGAATCGATATATCCGTCTCCGTAATTTGCTTCTTTCGCTTTTTCTGATAGAAACCGTCCTACACGCTGATACCGCTTCAAAAGCCGGAGCTTCCCACAAGCAAAGCACAACCGGCGTGACCTTCGCCACGCCGGTTGTACAAGGTTTTTTCTATCCTTCCTTATAAGCCGCTGTCTTTTGCTTCGGGGCTTTTTACTGTATGCACTGCTTCTTATCAGATCAGCTTCTTCACTATAGGCAGGACGTCATATATATCCGTAATGAAATAATCAGGCTCGAACTCTCTCACATGTCCCGCGTCCTTTTCAACGGTCAGCTGTGACCCGATCTGGATGGCGCAGGCAAAGCCCGCACGCTTTGAGCCTATGATATCGCGCGAGATCGTATCGCCGACATACACACACTCACCGGGCTCCACCTGAAGCTGGTGAGCAGCCACATAAAAAATATCCGGCTTCGGCTTGCGCATCTCTGTGATCGACGAAAGAGTTACATCGGAAAAATAATCCCTGATCCCGTACTCTTTCAGGCTGTCAAAAACCTGATAGAGGGCGGCCGTATTGCTGACGACGCCCAGCTTAAGGCCGAGTTCGCGCAGACCGGAGAGCATCTCCGCCACACGCGGCCGAAGGGTCCTGTGATAGAAGGTGACCTCCCACATGTGGGCTATGGGCTCGCAAAGCGGCTCCAGGATTTCTTCAGGAAATCCAAACGGTTTCAGTATATAGTCGCGCCAGATGCACGAAGGTTTGCGCTCTATATCGGTGCTGTCTCTGAAAGCTCCGTAGCGCTTCCAGCCCTCATCCACCTCGATCCGCAGCTGCTCCGTCGTAAGTCCGGTAATCAGCCCCGCTTCCCTTAGCATGGCGTCAAGCTTTTCTACGGCGGCGATCCTGGAGCTTTCATCTACAAAGATGTCCTCCAGCGTACCGCCCATATCAAACAATACGGCTTTGATCATATGTGATCCCTCCGGGGATTTATGCTTATCGTCTGTTGACGTATTTTTTCCATTCAGGTTCTTCCTCTTTATTTACAGGCTTGTAGTCGCGCCTGAAGAGCAGGAAGAAAAAGATCAGCCCGAGCGTCACGGGGATAAAAGCGAACCAGAGTGCAAACACGAGAAATACGCTCATGGAATCCGTCCCCGAGAGCATGATGGCCATCGTTATGACCGAGGCGATCACGTAGACCGCCAGCCAGATATACGTCCCGAATATGAGCCTCTTGTCCCTGAACCATCTGTGCAGAAGCCAGCCTGCGACTATCCCGACCGCGCTGCAGCTCAGGGAGCCGAAAAGATTGCCTAAGAATACAGGCCAGCTCTCGGTGACAGGAGCCAGCCAGTCCACGATAAAGTGGAAGGCGGCGATGTACAGCACGACGAAAACCGCGCTCAGGCAGAAGGTGTACAGGAAAAAGCTGCTCTTGGGCTTACCGTTTTCGGTGAAAAGGAAGGAGCTCCAGAATTTTTTGCTGCGCTCTTCTCTTTTCTTCTGTTTTTCTTTTTTAAGTCTGTCTTTTTCGGAGATCATTTTTTAAAAATGCGCTGCGGACCAAATGGCCCGCAGCGCCACGATGCCAAATACCTTTACTTGGTATTGGGATTCTTGTCAAGCCAGTAGATCCACATATCCTGCGCATCCAGGAAGGTCTCGTAGATGGAAGCCAGATCGGGCTCTACAGCGTTGAGCTCCTTAAGGGTCATAGGATTCTTCTTGTCCTTGATGTCGTCACGTACAGGCCAGTTGCCTTCCTTCTGGAAAGGCTTGAAGCCGCCGCTCTCGCCGTCAACTCCGCCCGTGGTAAAACGGATAAAGAGACGGGCGCCTGCGGGATGCTTGCAGTTGTTGACTACGTACATGTACTCGATGTTCTGAAGAGCGTTGTAGGGATTAAGGACGAGCCAGGCGATATTGTAGTTCGACTCCTCACGGTTGCCGATCTTGCCGGCAGAGGCCAGAGCCAGAGCGGGATCCTCGGCGGTGGAGTTGTGAACGGCAGCTACGAGCTCATCGCCGTCGCTGATAAAGGTGATCTTCATCTGGGAGAATCTCCACAGATACTCTACGCCGGCGTTCTTCTCGGGAACTTCAAAATCAAAGCCGCTGGCATCGTAGGTGTACTCCAGATCCTTGCCGTAGACTTCCTTGTAATTTGCCTCCATCTGGTCGGCATTGACGATAAAGCTGGCAAAGAGCGACAGATAGGCAGTCTCAGAGCCGATATCCTTTGTAAAGAGACGGAACTTCTGGTTGCCGTTCTCGTCCTTCTCGATGATCTGCCACCAGCTGTCGATGGGCTGTCCGTCCGGGAAAGCAGCGTCATTGTAATACCAGAATGACTGAGAAGCATAAAGCGGATAACCGTAGCGAAGCAGGTCCTCATCGATATGAGCGCAGATGTCCTCGGGATAATAAGGTGCGATAAAACCGTCCTCATAGTACTCAAAGAATACCTGGCCGTTCACATCCTTGACCTGAAGGACGTCGCCCTGAACGTTGCCGGCATTTGCCCCAAGCACGCACTTCTGAAGGACTTCGTCATTGTCCAGATCCATGATATCCACGGTAAGTCCGGGATAAGCTTCCTCAAAGGTTTCTTTGTTTTTCAGCATCTTGGAGGAAGTAGCATATACGGTAATGGGCTTTCCATCCTTTGCTTCTTCAAGAGCCGCGGCAAGGAGCTCCTCGTCGCTCATCTTGCTCCAGTCGTCATAGATAGGTCCGAAGAACTCGGAATCCTCTACTCCTGCGGGTTCGGTAGCTGTATCTTCGCTCTGTGCGGGCTCGACAGCTTCAGCCTCGGAAGCCTTGGAGGCCTCGGATGACTGAGTGTCGCTTCCGCTGCAGGCGGTAAGTCCTGCCACCATGCAGAGGGCGAGAAGCAGCGCAAAAATCTTTCTCAACTTCATTGTCTTGCTCCTTTCGTAAAACATTTTCAGCAAACTTGTATTTATTTTCCCGCGTTCCGCGTTGAAAATCATCAATAAGCCTTCTTGATGAGGCGCGTGGTCTGTCCGTTATAGATATTGATCTTCTCGGGAGCCACATGTACATATACGGTTTGATCGAGGGCATAGCTTGCAAGCCCGATCTGTTTTGAGAGGAAATCGCTACTGCCCGCCTTGAGCGAGACCAGAGTCTCGGAGCCTGCGGGCTGGTTTGCATAGACCGATACGGGGATGCGGTCTTCTCCGGCCTCCTCAAAGATCTGGATCTGCTCGGGACGGATAGCCACGACACAGTCGAACTCGCCGTCAGGGACCTCCTCATCGGTCATATCGGCCTTGTCGAAATCCCATTTGTTGAGCTCGCACTCCACATGGAGCTTCTCTCCGTCAAAGCGTGCCTTGCCGGCCAGGAAGTTGATCCTCGGGTTGCCGATGAAGTCAGCCGCCTCAAGGTCGATCGGGTTCATATACAGATCCATGGGCGGCGCGATCTGGCTGATCTCTCCCGCCTTAAACAGCGCGATCTTGGTGGACATCGTAAGAGCCTCTACCTGATCGTGAGTTACGTAGATGATCGTCGTGCCGAGCTCTTTGTGGATACGCTGCAGCTCGGAGCGCATGTCCACACGCAGACGGGCATCGAGGTTTGAAAGAGGCTCGTCGAGGAGCAGAAGCTTCGGATTGGAGGCGACGGCACGGGCGATGGCCACACGCTGCTGCTGTCCGCCGGAGAGTTCATTGGGATAGCGGTCGATATACTCCTCTATGCGCATCATCCTCAGGGACTCTCTGACTCTCCTTTCGATCTCGTCCTTGGGGAGCTTTTTGATCTTAAGTCCGAATGCGATATTGCCTCTGACCGTCATGTGGGGCCACAGCGCATACGACTGGAACACGAGGTTCAGCCCTCGCTTGCTGGGCTCCGCGTAGTATGCGGTGTCCGCGTTTACCATCTCCTCGCCGTCTATAGTCATGACGCCGTTCTGAGGTTTTTCAAGTCCCGAGATGACACGGAGGGTAGTGGTCTTGCCGCAGCCGGAGGGACCCAGCAGCGTCATGAAATCTCCGTCCTCGATCACGAGATTGATATCGCGCAGTACGTGATTGTCTCCGTAAAATTTGTCGATATGCTTAAGTTCTATTCTGCTCATTGTATCTTCCTCCGTAGATTACCAGGACTTTCCTATATCGGCGCCGAAGCGGTTCGCGATGATATAACACACCAGGATAAACAACAGCACGCAGACCGATATGGCGTCCGCCATCTGGTTCAGGCCCTCCTGTGAGTAGGTAAAGGCCAGATACGACATCGTGGTGGTACGGTTGTCCATCATTATGATGATCAGATCCAGCTCCTTGGCTATACTGATGAAAGTCAGCATGAAGCCTGAGATAAAGCCGTTCTTGGCCAGCGGCAGGACTATGCGGCTCATCTTTTTGCCGAAGCCCGCGCCGTTGATCTCCGCGGCCTCCTCCAGCTCCACGGCGATCTGCATCATATTAGCAGTACCGGAACGGCTGGCAAAGGGGAAGTGCTTTACTACGCTGGTAAGGACGATCAGTGCAAAAGTCCCGTACAGCGTGGGTATCAGGCCACCCAGATGAGGCTTACTGAACATCGACACATACATCGCCGAGAAAGCAACGCCGCTCATCAGATAAGGTATAAAGACAAGCTGCTCGGTAAGTGAGCCGTACCATTTGCCGCGGCCGCGTGTGGAAATGTATCCGAGGAACTGTCCGCACAGAGCGGTAATCGTGGAAGCGATGACGGTCAGAAGGATCGTATTGCCTACGGCCTTGCCGAAGTCATCATTAAAGAATATCCCCTTGTAACTCGTGTAGTACGGGGCCAGATCCGGGTTCGAGCCGATCCAGTTGTACAGG
This sequence comes from Lachnospiraceae bacterium, assembly GCA_017445585.1. Lineage (GTDB taxonomy): Bacteria > Bacillota > Clostridia > Lachnospirales > Lachnospiraceae > UBA3774. The sequence continues at coordinate 7,873 of JAFSTX010000047.1, read as the reverse complement.
GTCAGGTTCTCGATACCGTATCCGCCACCGGTGCTCTTCTGGAAGGTCTCCATGATGAGTACAAACATGGGCATTACCATGGCAAAGAACAGGAATATGACAATAAAGGCCATCAGCGGGTATTTGGCTTTGCCCAGACGCATCAGCGTGCTCCTGCCGCCCTTGCCGCCGATGGTAGCATAGCTCTTGCGTACTCCGATCATCTTCTGATTGGCAAAGATGATAAGGGCTGCCAGAATAATGAGGATGATACTCATCGCGTAGCCGACATTCTGGGGAGATCCGTTGATGAAGTTCTTCATCTTGGTCGCCAGAGTAAAGTACCCTATACGGTTGCCAAGGTTAGCGGCGACGCCGTAGGTACCGATGGATTTGCTGAGAGTCATAACGACTGCGGACAGGACGCTCGGCAGGACCAGCGGGATCGTGATCGATCTGAGGATCTGAGGCTGCTTTGCTCCGCAGATCTCACCCATCTCCTCGAGCTCCGAATTGATCGAGCGCAGTGCCGACTGAACATGGATATAGGAGAATGCGTAATAGTGCAGCGACATACAAAGGACTATAGCCACGGGACCGTAGGCCAGCCAGTCAGGTATCGGGATGCCCAGGCCCTCGAGGAATCCGAGCGAGCCGGAGGTGCTGTTGCGGAAGACCGCCAGCCAGGACAGGGACTTGCACCACGAAGGGATCATGTAAGGGATGACGACCAGCATGCCGATAAGCTTGCGTCCGGGGATATCCGTGCGGGCAACGAGCCAGCCGAGGATGCTGCCCACGGGGACGCTGACCAGAACCGTAAAGACGCCGCAGACTATGGAGTTCTTGAGAGGACCCCAGAGCGTGGCGCTGGCCATCTGTCCTGTAAGCAGATATTTCCAGTAATAAAGCGTAAAGTCGCCGACCTCGGCGCCCTTGATGCGGCGAAGCTCACCCTTTGCGACGGTGAACGTCGATGCCACCATCTGCAGGAGCGGGATAACGATCAGGCAGAACAGAATCACCAGACTTATCGCAACGATGATATTGAATGGATTCTTTACCACGTTCAGAATCTGGTTCTTCAGGCGTTTTGAACTGAACGGCCTGTGGATCTTGTTGGCTTTCACTGTGAACTGCTCCTTCCTCCAGCCGAAATCCGGATAGCTGTCTGATACGGCATTCTGACCGGGTAAAGACCTTCCTGAGATACTGGCTAAAGATAATGAATACGTTTTCGTAGAAACGGCTTTAAAAGCATTTTATCAAAATTATTAACTTTGTCAATATTTTCGTTGAAAAAAATGCAACAATATTATGATTTTTTTGTTAAGTGACGGATTTTCGTGTCTTTTAGACTGATTATGAAAACAGATGCTGCTCTTTTGACGACCCGAACGTGGATAAAAACAGCGAAAATTTTGCGCAACTATTTACGGAAATTTCCGTAAATAGCAGGTGCAGAGCTATACGAAAAACAGATAAAGCAGGAGCAGCCCTCTGCCGGACCGGCTCCCGCTTCGTAATACAGATCTTACTTGTACAGCTCAGGTTTCTCGATGGTCTCGACCTTCATGAACTGTGACGTGCCTCTCGAAGCATTGCAGGCGTCGCCCGCCACGCAGGCCACATAGCCGTCCCAGGCCGACGGACCAGTGATAGCGCCGGCGTTTACGCTGGCGACCCAGTTTATCAGCTCGATATCATAGGCCTCGATAAAGCGCTCTTTCCAGTCGGTCATGATGGGCATAGTCTCGCCGGGATCCTTTGCGGGATCGGGACGCGAGCGGCGCACCACGGCGTAAGGATCCGGGAGCTTTACTGTACCGTTCTCGCAGACCACTTCGCACTGGATATCGTATCCGTAGCCATCGGCCACCTGAACCTCGACGTCGATAAAGCAGCCCTTCTTTGTGCGCAGCAGCACTACCTGGGGATTATCGTAGCCCTTGTTGGAATTCGAGCTCTGGCGCACGCGTACGCACTGCGCGTCCTCGTACTCGTCTCCGAGCAGCCAGCGGCAGATGTCCAGCTCGTGGATCGCGACGTTTGTGATGCCGTTCTCGGTCTTGAAGCCGGGGCCCTGAGATACGTTTCTGTGGCAGGCCTTGATCAGCAGCGGAGCGCCGATCTCGCCGGAATCGATGATGCGCTTCATCTCGGCGTAGCCGCGGTCATAGCGTCTCATAAAGCCGACCTGGACGAGCTTTTTGCCTATTTCAAGCTCTCTGGCCATGATCTCCTCGCAGTCCTTTGCATTCTGGCTGAGAGGCTTCTCGCAGAAGCACCATTTCTCGTACTTCAGCGTCTCCATGACGTAGTCGTGATGAGTAGGATCGATTGAGGTTATAACGACCGCTTCTACCTCGGGATCCGCGATCATTCCCTTGCAGTCGCTTCCGTACGAGCGGATGCCGTACTTCGCCGCGGTCTCATCGGCCGCAGCTGCCACATAGTCGCTGACCGCGACCACAGTCGCGCCGGGAACAGTCTCCATGATGCGGCGGCAGTGATCCTTGCCGATCGCGCCGCAGCCTACTATTCCGATCTTAAGTATCTTGTCCATTTTTTCCTCCGTCATTGCCCCGGGAAAGGGCTGATATTTTTACAGGCTGCGCAGCGGCTCTGCGCCGCGCGGCGTTTTCATCAATACTTGCGCGCATCCCTGACATGCGCAAGATGATCTTCATAAGCGGCGGTATTCTTCGGATTCTCGCTGACCTCCGTATCGCCTACACGCCACCAGGAGCCGTAGCCCTCTGTCATGGACTTGGGAAGCACGCGGATATCAAAGAGCACCGGCACGCCCTCGACCTTCTTTGCGTCGGCTATCGCCTCGCGAAGCTCCTCCAGGGTATGGATCGTATAGCTCCTGCAGCCGTAGCCTTCGGCGATCTTTGCAAAATCCACCGGCATAAAGCTGCCTGAGTGCGTTCCGTCCTCGCCGCGGAAGCGGAGCTCGGTGCACAGCGTATCATTGCCGTGGCCTACCTGGAGATTATTGATGCAGCCGAAGCTTGCGTTATTAAACAGACAGACGTTGATCTTTACATGCTCCTGAAGTGCTGTAAGCAGCTCGGAGTGGAGCATGACAAAGCTCCCATCGCCCGCCATGGCGTAGACGTCGCGGTCTCCGATGGCGTATTTTACGCCGAGAGCGCCGGATACCTCATAGCCCATGCAGGAATATCCGTATTCCATGTGGTAGGTGTCCACCGCCTTAGGGCGCCACATGCGCTGCATATCGCCCGGGAGCGAGCCGGACGCGCCTATGACGACGTCCTCGGGATCGATGCACTCGTTTATCACTCCGAGAACGGCGGTCTGCGTAAGAGAGGCGTCCAGATCCTTTGCAAAGCGGAAGGCGGAATCGGCGTTGGCATCGTTGACCTCGGGCACGTAGTCCGGGCCAAAGGTGATGCCGTCGAGACGTTTCAGCTCGTCTGCCCATTTTGCGCGGGCAGCTTCGATCTCACCGCTATAGGGTGCCTTATAGCCGCCAAGCTTTTCAAGCAGAGCGGGGAGCGCCCTCTTTGCATCCGCTACGAGCGAAACCGCGGCGTCCATTTTCAGAGCCTGGAACTCGGAGACGTTGATATTTACAAATTTCGCGTCGTCGCGGAAAAGCCACTTGGAAGAAGTGGTAAAGTCCGTGTATCTCGTACCTACGCCTATGATCACGTCCGCATCCCTGGCTATCTCGTTTGCCGCCGAGCAGCCGGTCACGCCGATACCGCCCAGGTTCAGCGGATGGGTCCAGACGATGGCGCTCTTGCCTGCCTGAGTCTCGCCAAAGGGAATGCCGGTGGCCTCAGCGAAGTTGCGGAATTCCTCGTGAGCCTCGCTGTAACGGACTCCGCCGCCGCAGATCATGAGAGGCTTTTTGGCACTGCGGATCACCTCAGCCGCCTCGGCAAGAGCCTCCTCCTCGGGCAGTCTCCTCGCAAGTCTGTGAACGCGCTTTCTGAAGAAGCTCTCGGGATAATCATAGGCCTCGCCCTCAACGTCCTGAGGCATGGCGATGCAGACCGCACCGGTATCCGCGGGACTTGTCAGCACTCTCATGGCGCTGATCATCGCGCTCATAAGCTGCTCGGGGCGCACTATGCGGTCCCAGTAGCGGCATACGGGTCTGAAAGCGTCATTTGTGGAAAGTGTGAGTTCATGGGGCTGCTCCACCTGCTGGAGCACCGGATCGGGCTGGCGGCAGGCGTAGACATCGCCCGGCAGGATGAGCACGGGGATATTGTTTGCCGTAGCCGTAGCAGCCGCGGTCACCATATTTGCCGCGCCGGGTCCGACCGAGCTGGTCACGGCCATGATCTTTTTGCGTTTGCACTGTCTGGCAAAAGCTACCGCCGTATGGGCCATACCCTGCTCGTTCTTGCCCTGATACACCTTCATGCGGTGCGCTTCCTGGGCAAGCGCCTGACCGAGTCCCACTACATTTCCGTGTCCGGGGAGCATGATGACTCCCTCTACAAAGGGATGCTCCTTTCCGTCGTATGAGATGTACTGCTGCTCCAGAAATCTTACCAGAGCCTGCGCCATTGTAAGTCTAACGGTCTTCATGGATCCCTCCTTATTCCTTGAATATATGCTCGTTCGCATCACTCTTCCAGAGCCACTCGTGCTCCTCATCGTCGATGCGCGTTTTTTTCCACGGGTCGCCGGGCAGATGCCTGATGCCCCACGAGTAACACAGCGCATATCCGGGCGCTGTCACCTGCGAATGGAAGCCGCTGGTAATGACGCTCATGCCGTTGTGCGTGGTCTTGTAGATATCGCCGTTTGCAAATCCGGCGCCGAAGCCCTGTGGATGGTCATAGCGGTAGAAATATACCTCTGGCTGCGGATGGTGATGAGGCGGATAGCTGGACCACTTGCCGGGATAGCTGAGGACCTCACCGAGCACCATATTCGACTCAGGCATATTGTCATAGTCGAAAAAGGTCTTGATCTCGCGGCGCATGGCCCCCATGAGCTCGCCGTTTGCCCCGGCGTGCTGGGTCTGGACCGTCTCCGGAGTGTACATCACCGCCCGATAGTCGCGCTCGTTAAGCGTCTTCTGGATATAGAGCTCGCTGTGCCCGTGCGCGGCAAGGGTAATGTGAGTGCGGCGCGGCGCCAGCAGACAGTATGCCTCATAACGGAAGCAGTCGGGGCGCTCGGCCTCGCACTTCTCCTCTCCCCACGTAAAGGTGACCTTTCCCTCAAAGAGGAGCACTGCCGTTTCCTTTTCAGGCTCATCGATGACAAATGTGTCGCCGTCCTCCATCACGAGCAGACCGACGTCCATCTGTGTGCCCATATCATCCGTCGAGGAATCAATATAGGTATTGTATCCGCGGACGATCTCATTTCCTTTATCCATATAAGTCATAGCCGGCCTCCGATCAGAGCCCCGTATGCTCGCGGATATAAGCCCTGGCCTTGATCGCGTACTCCAGCGGATCCGCCAGAGCGGGATCCTGCTCCGCCTCAACAAGCAGCCAGCCGGTATATCCGGACTTGGACAGCTCGGCAAATACCGGGTCGAAGTTCACGTCGCCGTCGCCCGGCACCGTGAATGCTCCGCGGCGCACAGCCGTAAGGAAGCTCCAGCCTTCTGTCCTGGCCTGCTCTTTTACGGCAAGGCGCATATCCTTGAGATGTACGTGTCCGATGCGGCTTCCGTACTTTTTAAGCATAGCCAGCGGGTCCTCGTCCGCAAAGGTAAAATGACCTGTATCGTAGCACAGGAATACAGTCTCGGGATCGGTGTTTTCCATCATGCGGTCGGTTTCCTCAGCGGACTGCACGACCGTGCCCATATGATGATGGAAGCAGAGCTTGAAGCCGCGGTCTGCGGCTACGCGTCCGAGGCGGCTGAGGCCGTCGCAAAAGACCTTCCACTGCTCATCGTTCATGACGGGCTTGTGGTTTCCGGTCAGGATCGGAACGTCGGTCCTGCCCTGGATTGAGCCGCTCTGTTCGCTCACGTTTATCCTGTTCGCGCCTACAGCGGCGAGGAAATCGAGCTCCTTTTTGAATTCAGCTTCGACCTCATCATACGGCTTTGTAAGCAGGAACGATGAAAACCAGCGGCTTGCGATGCGCATTCCGCGCAGATCCAGCTGATGCTTTAACTCGGCGGGGTCCTTGGGATATTTGTTGCCGATCTCGCAGCCGGTAAAGCCTGCCAGCGCCATCTCGCTGACGGTCTGGCGGAAGGTGTTTTCGGCGCCGAGCTCGGGCATGTCATCGTTGCACCAGCCTATGGGCGCTATGCCCAGAAATACTTTTGATCTGTCAAACATATCCATATCTTAACTCCTGTTCATTTCGTTTTAAATATCGCTCCACAATCATAGCAAAACCATGCGCTTTTTCAACCCGGCGCGGGATGAGCTTTCGGCGCCTCTACTCCGGGATAGCTGATCCGTGGCGCAGCGCCTTTACTACGGGGAGCTCTTCACCGGTGAGGAAGCGTATCAGTGCTCCGCCTCCGGTGCAGATATATCCCATTTTATCGGTGACCTGATATTTCTCCGCAGCCGTGATGCTGTCGCCTCCGCCCAGGACTGTATGAGCCCCGGTGTCCGCGAGCGCCTGCCATACCATCTTCGTGCCGAGCTCGCTGGGGCCCTGCTCAAAGACGCCCATGGGTCCGTTTACGAATACTGTTTTCGCGCTCATGATCACGTCGCGGTAAGCCGCCGCGGTCGCGCTTCCTATGTCCACCGAGGCGATCCCGGCAGGGATCCCGCCGAGCACCGCTTCGCAGCGCTCTCCGTTTTCGACCCAGGCCAGATCCGAGGGAAGCATGATCTTTTCGCCGTACTGCTCATACAGCTCGCGGGCGCGGTCTATATACTCACCGTAATTGCTCTTGTAGATAAAGTCCACGCTGCCCTGTCCTATGTCTTTTCCAAGCGCGGCAAGGAAGATGTTTCCGACCAGTCCTCCCGTGAGAACGCAGTCGGCCACGCCTTTGCCAAGGACCGTCTGCAGCATCAGAAATGCGTCCGATATTTTTGCTCCGCCCAGTACGAATACGCAGGGGCGGGCGGGCGATTCCATAAGCTCCGAGACAGTGCAGAATTCTTTTTCAAAGAGCCTGCCCATGGCGGAGGGCAGGACCTGCTCAAAGCCGCACAGACTCGGCTGATCGCGATGCGCGGCCGCAAAAGCGTCGCACACGTAGGCGTCGGCGAGAGGCGCAAGCTTTTCCACGACCTGAGTATGGGCCTGCTGCTCGTGAGTCAGCTTCAGCTTGGTTTCAAAAAGCGTCTGCTCCTCTGCCACGAAACGGACGTTGTCAAGGAGCAGAAGCTCCCCGTCCTTAAGCGCTTTTATCGCTTCTCTCGCGGCGGGTCCGCAGACGTCGTCGATCCACTTCACATCCAGGCCGAGGCTCCTGAGAACATCGGCGTGCGGTTTTGTAGTGTAATAGTTTTTGTATTCGATATCGCTGCCCTGGTGAGCCAGGATCACCACGCGGGCTCCCTTTTCAGAGAGCTCGCGCAGCGTAGGCGCACAGGCGCGGATACGGTTGGTACTCTTCAGAGTTCCCTTTTCCCGGTCTACGGGCTGGTTCATATCCACTCTGCAGATTACCGTCCGTCCGCGCAGGGCAAGATCATCAAGTGTTCTTATGCCAAAGCGCATGACTGATCCTCACTTTTTATTCTTGAAGGTACCGATCCTGAGATATTTGTTGGTTGCAGCGGTGCCCTCCTCGCGGGTCTCCTGCATACGCATTGACGCGCGGATGGCGTCGATGGTCTCGGGGATCGTGACGCTCTCCTGAGGGATGTGGATGGCATACATGATATCGTTGCCGCTCTCCACGATGCTGTCCTCCCACAGGCCGATCTCGTAGAGGTCGCCGCGGCGGTTGCCGAGGTCTCTG
>JAFSTX010000046.1 GCA_017445585.1 Lachnospiraceae bacterium | reverse complement strand
AGGGACGAGTCCCTTGCGGGTTCTTAGGGCAGCGCCCTAAGCCCTCGGAAAGCCTTCAGCAGACTATATCTACAGATTTTCAAGGTTCTTTTGAGCCTTTTTCTTTGGCTCTATTTTTTCATAGATCACTTGACACTACCTTAATACAGCAGCGCGACTGATGATGTTAAAATACATTATTTGCCTGCTATGTACTGGCAAGCATCGTCGTTGTGATACCACGACAACAGTCAGGATCATTCCTGAAGCCTTTAAGGGCTTGGGATTATCCCAGCAGCCTGCCTTTTGTCCCCAAAAGGCGATGCTTGGGAGATGTCGACACTCACTCCGCCAGCACAGAATTTAGAAATTGTTTTGCTAATGTTCTCTGTTCTGCCCAAAATGGATGCTTGTACATTGCTTCAACAGTCCAAACACCATTTTTTTTCGAATCAGAAAAAGCCAACTCAAAGTTGTTGAGTATCTTTGTTAACAAGTGTGCAGATTCAGTCGATATAATTTGGCCCAACGCTTTTGAGGTTATTATACCTTTTGCGTCTATCCATTCCATACCAATTTCTTCAGGCAAATCCCACCTCGCAAACCATTCCATCTCATGAAACTGTTTTTCAAAGTCCATGGAGAGATACTTTGCTAAATTGATCATATACTTCATTTCGTCGTTATGAAAAGACTCTCTATTCAAAATGGTATTTTCACCGATCCTTTCGCAGCAGAAGAAACAACCCAGTATGGGTTTCCACCAAAATGGATAGCATCTAACCTGGTTCCATTGTCGCATGCGCATATGTGTTATAAGCTTTTGTATTACCTCGGAACACATCATCCCGCATGAAATTATGTCCTGTGGCCGCTTCAACAATCTCTGAGGCTCCGTTTACTGTAGCTCCAGATCCCATCACCCGTCCTGTTGCCTATGGCATCGCTCGTACATACCCTGCTGCCCATCCCCGTAAGCACATCCTTCCATCCGGTGCTCCGGTAGGTATATACAGTCGCGCTCCCGGTGCCGGAAAGGCTGCCGTTCCGGCGCTCTCGATATTGCCGACTGCGCTACCGCATCTGCGGATGCAAGCATTATTGTTTTTTTACGAGTTTAACGACTACATTCATTAAGGTTCACTCATCATCCATAATACTCAGACGATTAATCTTTTTTACATAATGATTTGTACATGCGTTCAATAGTCTAAATCCAAAACTATGCTGCTGCTTGTAGATATTTCAATAAAAAACCTGTCCAGGAATCTTTTTGTTATTTTTGGTATTTTTGTATACACCTCACACTTAAAAACTGATACATACTCACTATAGACGAAATATATTATTTCCAACGATATTTTTTTCGTTTCAATAGCAGTTATGACTTCCGAAAGTAATACAGGTGTTCCGCGAAGCTTTAAACCTTTGCGGCTTGTCCTTCTTCTCAATCTGTAGAACTTTATGTCATCTTCGCCTACTCCCTCAAAATACAGTCTGGCAGGAACCATTTTGGCGGTTCCGTTCGAAACTACCGTTATGCCTTCTGCAAATTCAAGAACAAGTCTATCACATAAAACATTTATATCTGTAATTATGGAGTCATTCAGACTAAACAAAACGTCTGTTTTTAAGGATTGTGTTATGTCGATTGTTTTTTTCATTTTGGGAGCTTCCATCCATTCCTTTCTAGCCAATCCGCTATAGCACGTGTTATTTTTGGAGTTCCATTTCCACTGTGGCTAATTGTACCATATCCATTGCATATACATACCTCCGTTTTAATAATCGCTCTCAACTCACTTCCATCATTATTGAAATACCAGATGTTCGTTTCTTCATCACAGGCATACACGCCCTCATTATCAAAAATATACATTCCCTCGTAAACCTGTTCACTGATTTTAGTGACCGAGAAATCTTCAAGGCTGATCCGATACGTTCCGGAAATATCGTCATCTTCATATCTTTGCCATCTTACAAGACTGATAGGAGTATAGCGATATCTTCTTAACGAGATAAAAGCGTACCTTTCATTAATAGAAAAAGAAGCAACTGATTTATCGCCGCATGAAAAAATAACGTCCGTTTCGCCCGAACTATTAATATAGTACAAAGCTATCGGTTGAGGAGTAATATTACTTGTACCAAATATAATTATTCCTTCCGGGACGGGAAAAATAGCCATGCAGGCCCTTGTACTGACATCATCAACAGAAGACTCTCTTCCTGAGCTATCAGAAACGTAAAGCCTGGGGTAATCATATTTCGTGGGTTTCCGAATATAATAATATCTATCTCCGATTTGTATTTTTTCCCCTTCCTGTGTTTTTGTTATCCACCGACTATTGTCCTTGATAATCCTTGAGATGCTGACTTTTTTGTTACTATCTATCACAATCTCCAAATCCTTACCTGGATACAGCAGGCTGTTTTTCTTCATGACAATATCAGTTTCTTTTTCTGTTCGACTCATCTGAACACTTGAAAGAAACTGATAGTTGTTTGCTGGTGAAGAATAACTATAGTCAGGAAGGTCCGTGACTAATACAGTATGGCTTGGTTCAATAAATAAAAAGATAAGTAACCTAACCTCTATTACAGCAACAAATATAAGTATGATGACTTCCAGTAGATAGTGTAATAGTTTTCTGACTTTCATGTTCCTACTCTTCTATCAGTTTGATATATGGCAGCAGCTTTGTCTGCTTAATACCGGCAAGTCCCTTTTTTCCGATAAAAACTACGTCCAGGACGCTTTCGCCGGGAGGGACCTCAAAATCAGAGCTTTTTGTCTCCGGATCCATTGCATATACAAACCTCTCCGATATCAGGATTCCATAGTCTTCTCTGAAATCGCCAAGTAGTTTGACCATTTGAGTCTCGGCAGAATTATTATTAACCACCAGATAACAATATATATACACATCATCATCTTCGACATCAAAATCGCGAAGAAATGATTGTTCCTCATCAAAAATAACGTTCGCACTTGATTCCAGACGTTCGGATCCGCCAAAACCGACCCTGAAAAGAAAGCATATGACCAACAGAAAAACTGCAATTGATCTAAACATATTATAACCCATTTTGTCACCTCGCCATTGAAACCATTTTTCCTCCACCACACATACTCAGAATCTTCAGGCTACACGGGTGGAAAATGAAATTTGCGAAACATGCTTGACACTATCGCGGCCCCGCCGTTTTTGCAGTACTTTTACCCGCCTCGGATTACTGCAAAATGTAAACTACACCAGATTATCTTTTTATCATACTTCTTTCAAATAAACAAAAAGCTCTTCCGGCCAATATCCCAAAAGCAACACTTACATAGCTAACAGCGTTTCATCAAAGGCACCTAACCAAATATCCGCATTTAACTGATAATTATTTGTTTCTGAATCGAGTTCTTTTGTAAATGCCTGCGGCGAAGACACAGTAATATCTGGTACAACGATTTCGAGAAACGAAATGGCAACGGCAACCAAGCTTTTAAGAATAAATACAATTACAGTTTTAACTTTTTTCATTATTCACAGCCCTATTCTTCATTTGAAATAAACAGAGTTCTGCGACTAATCGAACAATTGAGTAATACTACGATGACCTATTATCTCTTTTCTCGTACTGCCATCTACGCTCAGCTGATAAACATCCCTTTTTGAATCACAGGCAAACACAGAATCATTATCAAAAACATATAAGCCGCAGTATACCTCATCACATATCTTCGTTACGGAATAATCCTCTAAATCGATCCGATAAGTACCGCTCTCCGTATCATCGTCGTAATAAGTGTAAACCTTTTCGTCATGATCAAAACCCGAATACCGTATTACCGAATAAAAGACATACTTTTCGGTTACAGCAAATGATGTCTCGCAGGAATAACACTCAAACGAATACAGCACCCTGGAGTTTCCATCCTGATCAATTAATGCAAGCCCGTTTTTGGAGTTCGGGCGATATACGATAAACCCGTCTTTTATCGGGCATATAGAAATCTCTTGTCCGGCGAACGAGTCGTCGAAGACCTGTTCGTCCTGATCTCCTTTGGCATTTCTTTTGTATAATACAAAATCTTCTCCAAGATAGTATTCGGCATTACCTGCCTTATATACCGGAAGAACGTCTGCAATCCCTATCAACTCCCCATCCTGCACCTTTAGGTATTTATGTTCATTTGACACAGACAGCGCTATATAAGTCTCATCTTTGATCTCCAGAAGATACGGATATGCCAATTTACAGCGGCCTGAATCATGAAACAATTCTGTTTCATGTCCGGAATTCAAGTCAAATGAGTATACCAGGTTTGCATTTGAAAAAGGCGTATAATACAAATAACCATCTTTAGCGCCTAAAAGTTTTCGGTCGTCCAGGTCAAGTATAGTTTTCAGGTCACTGTCACCGATTAAGGCGATAACCCTATGTTTTTTAGTAAAGCCCTCTATTTGCCTTTCAAATAATAGCCTGTTACCGTGTTCTTCCATCCATACTTCTGAATTGAACTGACCATAATTTGAAACCGAATGCATACTCTGTTCAAAAGAGGGAAGTTCTGCTACTACAAGTGCAGGAGAAAAAACCATATTTCCAAGCCTGACAATTATAAAAACAATCGCCATTAATATGTATTGAATTATTTCAAATACTTTGAACATATGATCATCCTCAGGTTAAAAAAGAAATGAAGAATAAGTCAAAAAAACCATTTCAAAAGACGGGATCCCTTTTTTTGCGGGAAAAGATTCAACAACTGCAGCAAGAACATTGGGTACCAATACGGCAAATGGTTTTGTAACCAAATATGCAAATCTCCAATCACTTTGTGCCATGGCAAAGCACGACATCTGTGAGCAGTTACTAAAAAGCGTACTATAATCGCATCCTTTGGATAATACATTTGCAATAAACTTGCCGGTATTTGTATAATCACCCTTAAAGTACTTAGCAGAGGTTATACTGTTTGCATTTATTTCATTTTGCGCGCCCTTTGTATTGATAAAATCAATTACATTCTGCAAATCCGAGAGATCAGTCTCCGTTTTTCCGATGTTTATGTATTTCATTCCATTTTCAGCAGAGCTAATATTGCCACCTGAGTTTCCGGCATGCCGCGGCCCCCAGTAAAAGTAAAACCAATCTTCATTTTCGTCCTGAACCAGCAATCCGGAATGACCCATGCCACGTGCTTCATTGCCCTCTTGTATCCAAATCGCGTCAAATCCATTGGAGTCAAGCATGTTAATTGGATTATTCTTGCAATACTGAAATACATTGAGCCCCTGCAGCATCTGGTTAGAGAAAACACCTGCATCCGCATTAAGGAACCTCCCTATCTCCGGATCGTAGTACCTGCTTTGGAGGTAGTAGAGTCCCGTCTCGTCATCATAGACATATCCGCGGTAGCGGAGGGGATTAAGCTGCCCGATGTCAGCGGCGCTCTCGCCTGTGATGCCGAGAAGTCTGCCCCAGGCGTCATAGCTGTAGTGGACCTCGATATAGCCGTCAAAGTTCGATATGGCGACGACATCTCCCTGGGCGTTCTTCCAGCTGTAGCTCCACGTCCCGTCAGAGGTGCGGCTGCCTATGTCGTCATTCATAGAAAGCGCTGCTAATTCAGTAATCTATTTAATCTCCGCTTCGATTGAACAAAAAACACAATCCGCATTATTACGCAAATAAAGAGAGGAAGTATAAGCCAAACAAAAAAATCAACAGGATCAAAAAAAGTGAGTGTACTCGTGACCGCCACAAATAAAAAAGCACCAAATATTAATTCTGCAAAGCCAGCTATTGAATCATTTATAGTATAGGAAATAACGAGTTTATCATTATTATTGTATATTATTACTGTCGGTCGACTATCAAAAATCCCGTTCGGAAGGAAATACGATGTTTTCTTTCTAACCGGAACAATCCTTATGATGTCTTTCTCAATGGTAACATAGCTATCAGACTCTGCCACCGCTTTAGTGCGGATTTTTAAAAAAAAATTGTCACTCAGATCTTCAGGCTTTATTCGAAATACACATGTAAAAAACCTTTTCGTCATCTTAAACATGCTACCCTCCTTCTGCCACCAGGACTCGTCGAAATGTCTGATTGGTCAATAGGTTGTTGCAAGTTAATATCTGAAACAGAGTTACTTTTCTGCTCGGTTTTTGTCTTTATGTAATGGGCATCAAATCCTATTCCTAAACCAAATGAAAGCTGAAAGCCATTAATGTTAGCATCCTTAAAGTTTTGTTCTGAAAAAAATATCAAATCAAAAGAAGCATATCCCAAAAACCCTCCACTCGCTCCAACACTAATTGATGGACCATACAAATCAAGCACAGTATTTGCATTTGTTTCTTGAAAACCAATTGAAACTCCAGCATCGACTAATCCGAAGTATTCTGTAGAGTCATCTGAAGGAAAAGCAGCTTTATACATTTGAATATCCTTATTTCCTTTGTCATCCCACACATAGGCAATAGTAACTGCAATACCTCCACCAAAAGTAGCGTTAAGTGTGATAATAAATGCATATGTTTTTTTGCCATTTAGATCCAAGGCATTAGTTGGATCATTATTACAATACACAAACATATTGTTTCCGACGAAGCCCTGGCCGGTGGAAACATACGCATCCGCACTTATAAATCTCCCCCTCTCCGGATCATAATACCGGCTTTGGAGGTAGTACAGTCCGGTCTCGGGATCGTACACGTAGCCGCGGTAGCGGAGCGGATTGTATGCACCGATGGTGGAAGCGAGTGTGCCTGCGGTATCAAGCAGCCTGCCCCATGCGTCGTAGCTGTAGGCTACTACAGGGTTTCCGGCGGCATCCGTAATGCCGATGATATCGCCCTGTGCGTTTTTGATGTAGTAATAGTCAGTATAGTTACAGCTGAATCCGTAGGGAGCACCGTTTCCGTCATACCAGATATAGATGTCAGTTCCCGACCACTGGTAATCTATGAGCTTTCCGTCTCTGTAATAGTATTTATAAACTGTCGTGACGCCTCCGTCCGTCACTTCCTTAGATAGCCGCTATCCACCAGCGTCATAAGTATAGCTGACACCGCACGTTTCATCAAGCTTCGACATGGATGCATTGACACCGCAACTGCTTTGCTAATTTATAGAAAGAAGTATCCTTTCGAAAACAAGCCCCATTTCAAAAACTATTATAGTTATAACACTAAACTCATTACCAAACAGATAAAGATATACTAACAAAAACACAACCGGTATCAGGATTAGAAGATCTATGAAATGGATTCGCCTATTTATGTGCATTCTGCTGCCTAAAAGACGGCTAAGAAAGAAATCGCCTATCACAAATAATACAGACAGCGCGTACAGCGTTACACTTCTGACGGGGTCTGCACTTTTGGTTCCAAAGATTATTGCAAATTGCAATAAAACACAAGAAACGACATGTGTTGCAGCTGTCACGTAATCTGCCGTAAATATTTCATTCTTAATAAAATTTAACAGTCTTCTCATATACTATCTTGTGTGTTTCTTTACACTCAAAAGATCAACGATATTATCATCCATGTCCAATCGATACAGATTAAACTCTCTATCACAGGCGTATACGGCATCATCACCAAATAAAAACAAACCGTCGAAAACCATATCGCTGATTTTGTGAATGCTTTTATCCGTCAAGTTAATTCGATACGTTCCCTCTGTTTCATCATTTTCAAATCCTGCATATCCTTTCCCGGTCGAATTTAGTTTTTCATATCTTCGAAAAGAAAAATATACTGTCTCCTCTTTAACGGCAACGCATGAAATCGACGCATTACAATCTATATTTAAAAGCTTGATTATTGTATTCTCTCCATCAATGTAGTACAGGGGATCACTACCGGACTGATAATGAATAACCAATCCTGTCTTTGCGGAGAGCATCGTTATTTTATTTTGCGTATTTACTCCCAACAGAATTGTTTTTTCCTTTTTGATGTTTTTTTCAACACTTATCAGTGCAGAAGTGATCCTGTTGGGACTTCTCTCAAGATGATAGGTTATCCCCCCGATACTGCTTTCAAAGTACTGAAAGCCCCTATCTTTTATCTGCCCATCGCGAATGCAGAGGAAGCTGTCTTCTTTATCTTCTACGATAGGAATATATAAAAGCCCGTCTTCACTAAACCATTTTAAATCCAAAAGACCTAACTTACCTTTATAAATTGTTGTAATCGTGTTGTTAAAAAAATTATAGCACTTGACCAAATAATCGTCGCCAACCTCTTCTCCGGCTTCATAATAATACAAATAACCATAACAATACCCTATTACGCCGGAAAAATTCACTTCTTTTATTTTTTTTAAAGAACCGTTTTCAAAAACCGACAGAATATTTGAATACTCAGTTCCATTTTCCTTTTGCAGTATAAATAAGCGGCCTTCAAATACCCCCATCCACGTACTGCTATTATACTGATAATTGTTGCTTCGGACAGGATCTGACACACCAAACTCTATTCTTTGTCCTGAAATTTCAATGTCTGGTTTCCAGAATATTTTGTATAACAGCAGAATTTCAGCAACTGCAATGAAAACTATTGAAATTATTTTTATCGCACGCACCATAGCTTTATTTTATTTAAACCAATAAGTAATTGCCAGAAAAACTGGAAATACATTTTTACTTGAAGACAACTGGAGAACTCGACTATAGGCTGCATTTGGTATGTTTTTGCTAATGATATCATTTCCAATAAAGTTAAATCTATAATCACTCTTTCTGAATGCAGCTAGATTATTATGCAAACAATTATTTGTAATTCCAGAATAATTCTTATCACCTAGTTGATTGGCATATTCATATGTTTTTGTGTAATCTCCATAAAAAATTTTTGTGGATGTGATCATACTCGCTCGCGCTCTGGATTTACTCCCATTTGTATCAATAAAACTTATTACATTTTCTGTTATACTCAAGTCCAGATCTGTTTTGCCGAGAGGTTCAAAGAAAAAATCATTCGGAGTATTAAAAAGACTTTCTATAACATCTGCTTCATCAGATGGTCCCCAAAAAAGATAAAACCAATCTTCATTTTCGTCCTGAACCAGCAATCCAGAGTGACCCAAACCACTTGCCGATTTTGCCTCTTGTATCCAAATCGCGTCAAATCCATTGGAGTCAAGCATGTTAATTGGATTATTCTTGCAATACTGAAATACATTGAACCCCTGCAGCATCTGGTTAGAGAAAACACCTACATCCGCATTAACGAACCTCCCCATCTCCGGATCGTAATACCGGCTTTGGAGGTAGTACAGTCCGGTCTCGGGATCATACACGTAACCGCGGTAGCGGAGGGGATTAAGCTGCCCTATGTCAGCGGCGCTCTCGCCTGTGATGCCTAGAAGTCTGCCCCAGGCGTCATAGCTGTAGTGGACCTCGATATAGCCGTCAAAGTTCGATATGGCGACGATATCTCCCTGGGCGTTCTTCACATAGTAGTACGGGAGTCCTCCGTTCACCGTGAACATGAAGGGTGAGCCGCTGCCGTCATAGTAGAAATGCAGTCTGTCGCTCCCGCTCTTCATCCCGACCAGCAGGCTGTCCCGGTAATAGTACTCCGTGGCGATGGCTGCGCCTCCGGTACTGACCGACTTCGTCAGTCTGAGTCCGTCAGCTCCGTAGGTATAGGCTATGCTGCTCCCGGCAGTACTCATCGAGGAAAGCTGCCTGCCGTTCTTCCAGCTGTAGCTCCATGTCCCGTCAGAGGTGCGGCTACCTATCTGGTCATTCGTATAGACCGTGCTCTGTGTTACGCCTCCCTCCGTAACACTCTTCCCGATCAGTATATCACGCCATCCGCTGCTTTGGTAGCTGTATGTTACGGAAGATACGGCGGACGATGCGGAGGTGATGGCCGTGTCATACGGAGTCAGTGCATATTTATTCTTCTGTATCAGATTGCCGCGCTGGTCATAGGTATAGGTATAGCTGCAGTTTTCCGTTGCACTGTCTTCACGGACCAGCTGTCCCAGCTTGTCATAGTGATATCCCGCCAGATATGTATCTGCGGCGTAGTTCCGGTGATTCCAGATCTTCTGTATATTGCCGTATAAGTCATACTCGTAGCGGTAGCCCTTGCCCACATCCCTCGTCAGCTCCGTCTGATAGATCTCCGGCAGATATGAAGTCGTCGAGGAGGTGGGGTTATAGTAGGAAATGTCCGTCGTCAGCGCGGCTTCATCACCGTACATGAAGTCACGGGACGACAGCCTGCCGAAGCTGTCGTAGCTGTCATGCACCCCTATGTACGTCTCTACAGCCGCAGTAAGCGGTCTGTTATCGGAATCCCAGGTGTAAACGGTAGAGGTCGTGCTGCTGCCGACGGTATCTGTTACCGAGGAGATGTTGTCACGCTCGTCAAATGCGTAGACGGTCTTCTGATACCGGGTTATATTTCCGGATGCATCCTTTGCGGTATCGACCGCCGATACAAGTCTGCCGGAGAGATCATAGAGATATCTGCTCTCTATACCGCTCTCGCTGTCTCTCGTCAGACCGATACGGCCTTCGTTGTCATATATATAGGATACGGTCTTTGAAGACGTGCCTGAGGCATATGTCTTCTGTACCGGCTTTCCTTCCGGGTCATAGGTATAAGACACCGTATCTCCGTTGCCATAGGTGCTGGAGGCCAGATCGTAGTAGGGATTTGACGAACTCTTTGCATAGCTGTTGGTGATCAGGGTGCTGCCGCCTGCCGTGACAGAGGCGAGGTTTCCGAAGAGACCGTAGCTCAAGGCATATGCGACAGGATCGTTCCCGCCGTAGGTGATCGCAGCGAGGCGGTCATTCGCATAGGAATAGGATACCTTTGCCGTATGTAAGCTTCCGGTGAGATAGTCCTCGTAGTTTCTCTTATCCTCCGTAATTCGAAAGAGCGTGTCATAAGTGTACTCCGTCATCGACCCGCCGCCCGTGCTCGAGTTGAGCACGGAGGTATCCGCGTTATGGTCGTAACTGACCGTATTGCCGATCGAGTCCGTCACCGAGGCAGTCAGGTTATTGTGGCTGTCATAGACTGCGGTGCTTCTGATCTTAAGGCCGGAAGCGTCAGGCTGCGCGCCGACGCTTACCGAAGTATTGCTTCCGTAGGTGTTATAACCGAAGTAGCTGTTGACATTCGTCGCGCTTTATGCGGAAGTGACGTTATGGTGATCGTCATAATCGTAGGTATATACCGAGCCGTCATGAAGCGTCGCTTTGGTGAGATCATTTGAGGTGTATTCGTATGTATTGGCCCTTTGTCTGCTGTCCGTGACGCTGGTGACGTTTCCGTCCGAGTCGTACACGTAGCTGCTGCCGTATTCGTCCTTAAAGAGCTGGATCGCGTCATAGCAGCAGGAATTGACGTTATAGTCATACCTCAGGAAGATGCGGAGCTCATTATAATCCTTTGCCGCAACTATCCTCTCACAGGCATACTGCCATGTATCCGCTTCATACAGGTCCGTATTGAAATGCAGCCTGAACTCTCCGGTGGTACCGTCATTGTAATAGAACCTGAGAACGAACCCGAAAAAGGACCCGCCCTCCTCCGGCGCGCTGTTTCCCTTTGCCCAGCCGCCGAGGCTGTAGACGTCGCCCTGGGAGCCGGACGCAAAGACCGGCTGATAGAGGACTTTTCCCACATCCGCTTTACCCGTCATCACCATTACGTTCCGGTCTATCCCGGGAGCATCTATATAGTTCGATGACAGCGTGGTGCGGTACTCGGAAGATACCGTGGCGGTGCCGCCGCGTTCCCATTTGTACGCGGAAGCCGTGGTTCCGTCCCAGTGCCTGAAATCGCCGTTCTCTATGAGATTGTATCTCGACGCCAGGGCGTTTTCCTCTATCTGAACACAGTCAAAGAATACCGTACCCTGTGAATACAGCCTGAGATATATATGATAGCCTGATACCGACTCTGCAGGGGTAGTGAAGTTAAGCTCGAATCTCTCCCACTTTCCTGGGGATGATATCCCCTCCACCCATGTCGGCTGACCGTTTATCGTCGCGCCGATGATCACGCCTCTGCCTGATGAAAACGACGTGGTCTTTACATATGCGGAAACCGTGTATGCGGTATTGCTCTTAAACGACATGCCGGTCCCGCTGCTTATCTCCAGGAATCCGTCGGAGTTCGTTTTGGCCATGTAATAGCACCTTTCTCCTATATACGGATCCGTGACGGGTACAGTGGAGTCGGGGTTTGTGGCCCCTGTATAGCCGTAGCTTCCCGTCGCTCCGCTTCCGACGGAGGCATTCCAGTGAGTGCTCCACTCGAATGAGCCGTTCTTTATCAGGTTTAACGAACTGCTCTGAAGCTTTGAGGACAGTTTCAGCTGATTGGCTTTGCCTCCTGAGGATAGATCAGTGGCGTACCTTGCATAAAGCGCTCTTCCGCCCTGATCCTGCACCGATACCGTATTGCCGTAGCTGTTGAACTGGTACTCCAGTTTTTTCCCGTTATCATCGGTCACCAGAGTATAGTCTCTGCCATAGCTGTATGAGGTAAGGATATTTGTGGAGGAGGCAGTGCTCTCATACACCCTGACATTGCTGACCCTGCAGGGCGATGTGGTGGAGGCGTAGGTCACCGTGACCTTATGAGAGGCTGAATCGGTCAGCTGGTATATCAGGCGGCTGTTATAGCTGTAAGAAGCCGTCCCGCCGTCTGGATAACCCACTGTGGTCATGTTGCCGCTGCTGTCATATCCGTATGTCGTATAGCTGATCCCGCTTGTTCCGTATCCCAGATATGTTATGGCGCTCAGGCGGTTTCCTGTGCCGTAGGAATCAAAACGGTACTTCCTCCCCGCACCGTCCGTGATCTGCGAGATGCGGTAATCCGTATCCCATGCGTTATGATACTGTACGGTCACGCTGCTCTGAGTGCTCTGATTGTTTCTGAGCGCCGTAAGCCTGCCCTTGCTGTCAAAGGTACTCGTATTGCCTTTCTTATCCGTAATGACATACGTCAGAGAGCTTCCCGATCCGCTCTTTGTCATCGTCAGTTCCAGGCCGTCTTCGTCCTCATAATTCGTCGGGGAAGATGTACTGCGGAAGTAATGCTTTGTACCGTCTCCGTCCTCCCAGATATAGTAGGTATAGCCTCCGGTGCCCGTATCGTCCGGGGCAGAATAGAGATACACTCTCTGGTTATAGTTCGTTCTCCAGCCGTAACCCAGATAAAAGATATCGCTGTCCTTTTCGTTTGCATTATAGGTAAATGTGATATTTACAGGCATGCGTTCTCCGTCAAAGCCCATATCGCTTCTTTGGATCACGGCGTTTCCGGTAAAGAGATTCACTCCGACGCCGCCCGCTCTCCCGGCATCATATCCGTCATAGTCCCAGTAGGATTCATAGCCGCTGTTATTGCGGTAGTTTATTATCAGTATCGGCCTGTATGAACTGCTGGAATAATCCGATGAACAGAGCGTACGGTAGGCCCCACTGCCCGCACTCTCCACCGCGTCTGTGGCTTTCAGGACGAAGCCGTAGTTCCCTTCGCTGTACCAGCGTCTGGCGATATCGGTGATATACCAGCTGTACCACTTCGCGGTATTTACCATGCAGAAGTCTGTGACCTGGCTTTCAAAGCCGGGCTGTGTGGACCAGTAGACGTTCTCACTGTCCCAGTCGTTTGTGGCTCTGTGGAGGTTTATCTGAAAAGGATTCGTCATACTGCTGTCTCTGTAGATCTGTACACCCGCGTTTATGATCACATCAGCGGAGGTAAGAGTCGGGATATAGAGGAAGCGCATCAGCGAGCGCTCTATCCCTCTGCCGCTGCGGTATCCCACCTCCAGAGAGTCGTCGTTATAGTGTGTGGCGCTGTTGCTTCCCGAGCAGACTGTCTTGTCCTTTATATTCTGACGAATCCTGTTTGTGACTACTGTAGGATCGAGGTATACCGGCCAGACGCGCTCACTGTCGCAGAGCCATTCCGCGGGAACGGTATAGATCAGGCGGCATGAGCCCGTATCCTGACTCTCCAGAACGACCTTTACCTCATGACAGTAATCATACCCTTCATCACGCACGTAGGGAGCGGTGATCTCAAAGGCATCTTCTCCTGCCGCGTTAATCACTGTTATACTGCCGTCATCTTCCTGCCTGAATGTGAAGTCTTCTCCCTTCAGGTCAAAGACAAAGCTGATATCCGCTTCGCTTTTCTCATATATCGCTATGGTTTCCTTGAGCATGACGCTGCTCAGGGTATATATCAGATCCATCCCGGGGAGGATGTCCCGGTATACCGCTTCGGAGGAAAGATGCATCGGGATGATCTGCCGTCCGCGTTCGTCCAGTCCTTCCAGTTCCTTCTCAGTGATCAGCTCATTATTGATCTCGGCCGTGACAGGGGATATACGGGTTATCTCTTCCTCTGAGGTCTTTATCCCCGTAAGAGAAAAACCGAAGCTGTCCTCCTCACAGGATATCCTCGGTCCGTTTTCAGAAGTCAGCAGTGCGGGAAGCTCCATGATCACGGAGTTTGCCCTGTTTCTCCAGACTTCTTCGCCCTCTTTGCCGTAGAGACCGAGTGTATTGTCGATCTCGTTCCATCCGCCGTCCGCCTCATAGTGCACTGCATCCGGATATGTCACCGCCAGATGGCTCATATCCGACAGCAGGAAATCTTTATTATAGAGGTCTCGGCTCCCTGTATCTTCGGTTATGATCGCCGCCTTTGGAGCGGCCTCCTGATCTGTCAGCGTATCGTCATCCGCATATGCGCTTCTGCTTTCCCCTCCTGCGTCCCTGCGTACAACTCCCGGGACCTCATCGGCGGGGACTGCCTCATCTACCGGTGCCTCACCCGGAAGCTCCGTCTCATGCTCGAGGGTCTTTATACTCTCCACCGGTGCTGCGCTTACGCTTTTCGGTGCGGGCAAAGCCGTGCCGAGCAGAAGGGATACGGAAAGAATCAATCCAAGAAATCTGCGGGTAATGATACGGTATGTCATAAGGGTACCTCCGTAGACAGAATGTCCGGTCACTTGACCTTTTCACTATATCAGAAACATACCGCAGAATGCGTAATCAGTAAATGGAAAAAATGGAAAGTTGGAAGTTTTTGAACTTTCCAATTTTTCCACACGACTTTCCATTTTTTCCACACATCAAAAAACCGGGGATTTCAGCACTTTTGCCGGATGAGGCAACTGTGATGAAATCTCCCGGAGAAAAAAGGAGTATTATTTTTGTGTGAGATATGATTCAGATGTTAAGCTGTCCAGGAAAAATAAATTTTTTTATTAGTGGACGAATAATTTGAGCTGTTCGATATAGTTACTTCAGGAATTGAACTGAGTGTAATGGTTCCGTTTGATCCGGATGCAAGAGCAAACTTTCTTTTTGTTTGCTTACACAAAGTCATAGTCAGATTTCCTCCTTATATGCATTTCTTTAATTATCACTTTCTTCGAGTTTGGGAATAAAACCGATTCCCGTCAGTTTAAAAGGCTGCTCGTCAGGGTGTGCAGCATACTCAACTATATACTCATACTCATCAGGTTTTAATATACCGTCCAAAAAACGGGGATAACTTACTTCTATCGTACTCCCGTCGGGATTGACCGAATGGATCGTCATGATATGATTATCATAGTCAACGGACTCTATAGTCCCGCGTATTCCCTTGTCAGCTTCAGTCTCCACCAGCCAAAAAGTCGACTCCCAGATAATGATCAGAGCAAGTAAAGCAATGAATATCCTCTCCGTCTTCTTATATATATCAGGGATCTTCTTAAGCTGTCTGACCAGGAGCACGACGAACCAGATGACCGTGATTTTCACGCAGAGCGGCGGAATACGACACAATGTATCTGATACTTGTTTAGAGAAGATATCATATATCCCATATTTTGAGAAAACAAGATCTGTTGCATAAACAAACCATAAAAAACCGATCACGCATAAACCTATGACCGACAGGATCACACGCTTGATGTATTTCTTTTCTTTTGGACCAAGGACAGGTCCTTCCGGTTCGTCCACCGGCTTTACATCATCAAGTCTGCAATCAAGCAGTTCGTCACGGCTGATTTCCAGAACATCCGCCAGCTCATCTATCTTGCAGATATCAGGCATACATTTCCCGTTTTCCCACTTTGAGATCGTACTGCTGGATACATTCAGCTTATCAGCCATAAACTGCTGTGTGATATTAAGTTCCATACGGCGATCCGCCAGAAATTCCCCCAACTCTATAGCGTTCATACTTCCTCCGTTTTTTCAGGGTATCAAAAATACCTGTTTTTGTATATGGAAAAAATGGAAAGTTGCAAAAAACGAACTGGAAAAATTGGAAAGTTCACCAAAAAAAGCGTGAAAAAGTGACTTCAGCCTGCAAAATACCTGTCAAAGACTGCTTTCGCGACAGGGGCAGCCACAGAGCCTCCGGAACCGGAATTTTCAATTATTACACTGATGGCGATCTTCGGATCGTCATACGGGGCAAATCCTATGAACCATGCATGTGTCTCCGCGCCGGATGACCACTGGGCTGATCCTGTCTTACCTGCCACACTGTATCCATCTCCGTCGGCAGCTGTGCCTGTACCGTCCGTAACTACGCTTCTCATATACGAGGCGATCGTCCGGGCCTCATCGGGCGTCATTAACGTACGGTACGCTTCGCTCTCCATGCACCACACACTGCCGCCCTCGCTCGTCCTGATTCCGGAGATGATCTGAGGGGTCATCACGACGCCGCCGTTTGCCACGGCAGCTGCCACCATTAGATTCTGCAGAGGTGTGGTCAGCGTCCTGCCCTGGCCGATGGATGTCTGAAGTACATCAAATACCCCCGCTCCGTTCTCCAGAGTGAAGGAAGACGCATTGTTCTCCAGCGCGATCGGAAGCTTACTGTTATATCCGAAATCACCGCAAAGCGCATTGAGCCTGTTTATATCCAGCTGACTGCCGAGACTTGCGAAAGCTCCGTTACATGAGCGCGCAAAAGCCTCTCTGAGGCCGATCCCGCCGTGCGCGATCCCCTTTGAGCAGTTTATCACATACTCTCCCGCCTCGTAGCTGCCGTCACAGTCAAAGGAAAAAGAGCCATATGTATCCGGATTCTCCCGCATATACTCCAGCAGTGTCAGTACTTTAAATGTAGATCCCGGAGGATAGAGGCCCTGCGTGGCACGGTTTACGAGATCGGATCTGCCTGGATCTCCGGTCAGCTCGTCCCAGATCTCGCGGATCTCATTAGGATCAAAATCCGGTTTGCTGACCATGGCCAGGATCGCTCCTGTCCTGACATCCATGACCGTTACCGCACCCTGACGCTCTCCGAGCGCCTCCCAGGCAGCCTCCTGAAGACGTGAGTCCACGGTGGTGATCACCGTATCACCCCGGGTCTTCTCTCCGCGAAGCTCATTGAGTGCCCTCGTTATCGGACTGATATGCGATCCGAGCAGATAGGAATTTGCCGCTTTTTCTATGCCTGTAGTGCCCTTAGTACTGTATCCGACGATATGCGCGTATCTGCTGCCATAGATATAGTCGCGCTCCTCGGTGCCGTCGGCAGCTACGCGCGTCGTGGCCAGCAGCTCACCGTCGGAGCTCACGATATCTCCGCGTATGAAACGGTCCCTGTATATGGACTGTCTCGTAGTATTATAAGGGCTGGCCAGATATTCGTCCGAACGGACGTTGTACATGTATATGAGATATGCAATGATCCCCGCAAAGAGCAGCACGAACATCACCGTAACCATTCTGATATCCCTGTGGATCAGGCGTCCGCTGCGCAGATCCTCATGTATCCTGCGCCTTTCCTCCTCTATCTCTTCGTCGTCCTGACCGCCGTACAGCCCGGTATAATCCAGCTCTTCATTCTCCGTGCCGTTTTCACAGAGCCCGGTATAATCTATCTCTTCATTCTCCCCTGCACCAGAGCTGTCATCAAAGCCGATCCTGATCCCGATGTCATTTTCTGTCTCATAATCGGTTCCGATGTCACTCTTACGCCTATATCCGTCCGCATGCCGACGAACGGCAGACTGCCTGTCTCTGCTGCGGGTGCCCGCCAAATCTATGATCTCAGGTCCCTGCTCTGCGGTCTCGAAATCCTCGTCATTGCGCAGGATATCATCCACAGTGCTGCCTATGCGCCTGCGCTGAAGCTCACTCTGATCCTTTTTTCCGTAATCATTTCTGCTCATATTATTCTGTCATTTCCGTCAGTCCGGCGCCTCAAGGCTACACTTACGGCCGCCAGCGGAAAAAAGCTATACGACAGAGCTGCCAGCCTCCAGCTCCTCCTCGCGCACCCTGGCCCGCTGTTTCGCTGTCAGTCCGTCGCTGGAGATATTCAGTCCCTGGATCACACCGATGATGATCAGGGTCGAGAGCACACTGCTGCCGCCGTAACTCACCAGCGGCAGTGTGATACCCGTAGCCGGGATCATCTTGGTCACGCCACCGATATGCAGGAAGACCTGGAAGCCGATCATGGCCGCAAAGCCTACCCCCAGTATCTGATGGAACCGTGACTCCAGCCTGGTCGACACGCCGAAGAGCTGAAGGATGAAGCCCAGATAGATCAATACCAGACAACATGCAAAGATCAATCCCATCTCCTCGCAGATCGCCGAGAAGATGTAGTCATTTCTGGCAAGCGGGATTGAGCCCGGCCGTCCCTGCGCCAGCCCCAGCCCGAAGAGCCCTCCCGAACTGATGGCAAAGAGCGACTGCGAGAGCTGGTAGCCCTTGCCGGAATAGTCAGAGAACGGATCCAGCCACATGGCCACCCTGATCCGCACATGGTCGAACAGATAGTACGCGCCCACAGCTGCTGCAGCTCCCGCCGCCGCGCCTGCGGCCATATATCTCATCCTGTGCGTGGCGACGTATATCATGAAAAGGTAAGATACAAAATACACCAGACCGCTGCCCAGATCCGTCGAAGCCACCAGCACCAGCACATGCACCGCAGCTATCGCGGTAGTCATCACGGTCATTGCAAAGGACTGATCGCGTCTGAACATCGACGCCGTAAAGAATACGAAACTGATCTTGACGAATTCCGAGGGCTGCAGCGCCACGCCGGCTACCGACAGCGTCAGCTGCGCGCCGTAAGTAGTGCTGCCCATGCGCCAGACCACGACGAGCAGCCCTATGCCAAGCAGTGCATAGAGCCATGCAAACCTCGCCAAAGCTTTGAATTTCCTTACGATCACCGGTACGAAGAACGAGATGATAAAGGCCGCGATGCCTATGATAAACTGGCGAATCGAACGGCCGTAGTCCAGTCTCGTGATCATCAGTAATCCCACCCCGAACAGCAGGATCGTATTACTGATGATGACCCTGGAGCACGTCGGATACAGCCTCGCAAAGAGCCTGTAGTACAGCATATAAAAGGCCATCTGTATGGCAAAGAAGGCTATCAGCGAATAGTCCTGTGTCCGAAGCAGCAGTATCAGATAGCCCAAAGTCAGCATCAGAAAGACCATACACAGCTGCTTAAAGCAGAGGCTTTTGGCCCGCTCGGCGCTTTTGATCCGAATGGCGATAAAATTGAAGATGGTGTAGATCACCATGACCGCCAGAATAAGATATTTGGATATTTCGGTAACGACAGTGATCACTGTGCTCCCCTCTTGTAATGTCCCCTGGTCACGGAACCCTTTGGCGCCGTCTCCCCGTCAAAGAACCTGGTGAGGATCGAGCGCATCTCCAGCCTCGATTCCGTGGTAAAGCTGAGCCTCACGCTCTGAGCGTCCTCTATGCCGGGCTCATCCAGCAGCCACGTCGGCACGCTGTTATAGATTATGTTCATGCAGTATCTGCAGCAGTTCACCACCGGAAAGGTCGCACCCGTGCGGTCCCTGAGCTTGTATATGCCGTATGGTTCACGGTCTTTGACGCATTTTCCGGTAGTCAGGCGCAGACAGCCGCTGCTGATCATCATGGGATAGTGACCGTATATGACCAGTTCTGTCCGGTCCCAGCCACGCTCGTCTATCTCACGGCGGTTCAGCTCGTAAGGCGCGGTAAACCGCGTACCCCCGGCAGCGCCCAGACACGCCATAGCGCGTTTGTTCCATGTGTACAGCCCGGCATCGAGGATGATCTCACCCTGGATTCCGCGGTCGGACAGAAAACCGAGCTCGTCAAGATTCCTTACGAGGTAGCCGTCAGCCTGTGCGCCCACGATAGAGGTGATCTCTTTTTTCAGTGCGATGGCTGACTCCTCATTCCAGATATAGGGAAGGGCGAGGTAGAGCTTTTTTGCGTTTTGATGGGCGGATCTGACCATGCGGCGCAGCCTGTCCGGGGCAGTCCTCTCCTGCTCGACGTATATGCCCGCCACCTGCTCCATAGGGAGCAGTTCGCTGAAATAATCAGGATTAGAAATTAGAACGTTTATATCCATTGATCTTCTCCTTTGACAGCGAATCTATGGCTTTTCTGCGAAGCTTGTTAATGGCGGAAAGCGGCATGAACACGCCGTCCATCATCGTAACCGACAGTTTGGTGAGCGTAAATGGGCTGTCACCGAATTTTGACGCGTTCGTCCGGACTTCCTCTTCGGTAAGAGGCCGGCTGCTGGCTACCTGAACTACATCTCCGGTGACCCGCACGCTGCATTTGCCGTCCGTGAGGCACATATAGCTCATCTCGCCGGGCATGAGCCTGATCTCACCTGTCAGCGGGACCTTTTTCTCGGCGTCGAGATAAGCGCGGTCCACCTTGGAGAGAAGCTTCTCATCCGGGATGCGATCCGGCTTTTCGCCTTTGAATATCATATCCTTGCCGTTATGTCTGGTAAAATATCCCGTGGTCGTGCCGCCGCGGTCAAAAAGCTCACGCAGGAGACGCTCGTCGGTGGGGCTTACCTTGTAACCGGCGCGTCCCTTTTCATCGTACATATCTATGTATTTGCGGTACACGGAAGTGACGCCCGCGGTGTAGCGCGGGCTCTTCATGCGGCCCTCTATCTTAAGGGAGCTGACGCCGGTGTCTATGATATCGGGGAGGATGGACAGGGTATTGAGATCCTTGAGATTGAGCAGATGATCCTTGGGGAAAGGCAGCCTGCACACCTGCGCGCAGCGGCCGCGGTTTCCCGATCTGCCGCCGATGAGTGAGCTCATCAGACACTGTCCGGAGTAGCAGTAACACAGCGCTCCGTGTATGAAGCACTCCGTCTCTATACCGCCCAGTTCGGTTACTTCCTCAAGCTCCGGGAGACGCAGCTCTCTGGGAAGCACCAGCCTGCTCACGCCCATTTCCTTAAGGAGCTTTGCGCCGTAGCGCCCCGCGACAGCCATCTGAGTGCTGGCGTGGACTTCGAGCTGGGGGAACTGGCTGCGTATGTAGGATACCACTCCGTAGTCCTGGACTATGACCGCGTCCAGACCTTCGCGGTACAACGGCATGAGAAATGAAAAAAGCCCGTCATCGAACTCACCCTCTTTCATGAGGGTGTTCACGGTAAGATATAGTTTTCGGCCGTGGAAATGACAGTAATCGATAGCCTCGATCAGTCCCTGATCATCAGGATTCTCGGCGTAGGCGCGGGCACCGTATCTGGTGCCGCCCATATATACTGCGTCCGCCCCGGCGCTTATGGCGGCCTTCATTGAGTCCATACTGCCGGCAGGCGCGAGGAGTTCCGGTTTCATATTCTGAGTCCTTTTGTTTTATTATCGGCACGGGCCGGTTCATATCCCGCAATACGCGCAGGACCGAATGCGGCCGCACCGAACATGCTGTATGCGGCTGATATCGGTCAGAAGCCGATCTTGTTCGTCACGATCTCGTGTTTGAGATTATATACTTCCTTCTCGAGGGCTTTGTTTCTGGCCTCGAGCTCCTCTGTCTTTTTACGGGCTTTGAAGTAGTCGTCTGCGATATTCAGATTGAGCAGGACGGCCTTATAGTCCTCGCTCTGGCGGTTGTAGCCGCCTTCTTTTTTAAGTGCGTTAAGCTTTGTATTGATATAGGCCGCGATCCTCTGGAGATACTCTTCGTCCTCGTATCCGCCAAGCGTAAAGGTCTTGCCTGCTATAATGACTTCTGTGTAGTTTTTATCCATGATGTCTCCTCTTTACAGCTGCATAAGCCCCAGATGCCTGTATGCGGCTTCCGAAGCCACTCTGCCCCTCGGGGTGCGTGCCAGATATCCGTTCTGGATAAGGTACGGCTCTATCACGTCCTCAAGCGTGCCTACGTCCTCTCCTATGGCCGCTGCCAGCGTCTCAGCACCGACGGGGCCGCCTGCAAAGCCTGTGATGATGGTACGGAGCACTCTGCGGTCCGAAGCGTCAAGCCCGGCCTCGTCCACCTCGAGGAGCCTCAGCGTCTCATCGGTCACGGAACGGTCTATCGTCCCGCTGCCTTTGACCTGCGCGAAGTCCCTGACACGCTTCAGGAGGCGGTTTGCCAGCCTCGGCGTCCCGCGCGAGCGGCGGGCAAGCTCCAGAGCGCCTTCATCATCTATTTCTACTCCGAGCACATCTGCAGAGCGCAGTATTATAGTCTTCAGCTCATCAGGCGTATAGAATTCGAGCCTGTGCACGATCCCAAACCTGTCGCGCAGAGGTGCGGTCAGCATACCGGCTCTCGTAGTGGCTCCGACGAGTGTAAAATGCGGCAGTCCGAGCCTGATGGATCTGGCGGATTCGCCGCTTCCGATCAGCACATCTACCACATAATCCTCCATAGCCGGATAAAGCAGCTCCTCTACCTGCCGGTTCAGCCTGTGTATCTCATCCACAAAGAGCACATCGCCCTCCTGAAGGGAGTTGAGGATGGCGGCCATCTCTCCGGGCTTTTCGATAGCGGGGCCCGAGGTGATGCGGATATTTACTCCCATCTCGTTTGCTATGATACCAGCCAGAGTCGTCTTTCCAAGTCCGGGAGGACCATAGAGCAGCACGTGGTCGAGAGCCTCTCCTCTGCCTTTTGCCGCATCTATATAGATCTTCATGGTCTCCTTTGCTTTTTCCTGACCTATATAGTCCCTGAGCAGCTTCGGCCTGAGGCTGTCGTCTATCTTTTTATCTTCTTCGGTAACTTCCGTGTTTATCAGTCTGCGTTCCATTTGTGTTCCTCTGTGTCATGCCGTCTGCGGATACATTCGCCGCATTCAGGTTTTGACGCGGATCCTTTTGCGTATTTGCGTCAGCTTTGTATGCCTGCCGGCAGTTTATCTGGCAAGCTTTGCGAGCGCCAGGCTCATGATCTCTCCGGCGTCCATTCCCGAAATATCGCCGATCTTTGAAATAGCGGACAGCGACTCCGACGCGGAAAAGCCCAGCGCCACAAGTCCAGCCACCGCATCCTCACGGGCTCCTCCGACGGGCGTTCCGCCGGAGGACGGTATCTCGCCGGTGATATCAGAGATAGAGAATTTATCCTTAAGCTCGAGGATGACCTTTTGGGCGGTCTTCGGACCAAGCCCCGGCGCGCGCCTGATGGCTTTTACATCGTCCGAGAGCACCGCAAGGCGCAGCTCGTCAGGCGAAAGCACGGAAAGTATACCCATCGCGACCTTCGGACCAACGCCGCTCACGCAGAGCAGCTGTCGGAACAGCGACCTCTCGTCCGTGCTGAGGAAACCGAAAAGCTTCTGCGCGTCCTCGCTGACCTGCAGGTGAGTATATATCTTTACTGTGCTGCCCACGGAAGGCAGGCGCCCCATCAGTCGCGAAGTAACGGATATCCCGTATCCTACGCCTCCCGCTTCAACCACTATGTATTTGTCCTCGATCTCGGAGAGGATCCCCGTAATATATGAAATCATACTTTTCCCTTTAACAATACACTATATTGAGTTAATTTTACTCCATCATACAATGCCTTGCAACACAAAAAGCGCGAAGATTTCGGCCGTCTATCTTTTCTGATCGTCTCTTTTTTGTCTTGCGCGCAGGCTTCGCAGCACGTCGTCCGTATTCTCGCTCTTCAGTCCTTTCTGATATTATGACGGTATACCGTGATAAAGGCAAGGATAATCGTGTCAAAAAAGCAGGCCCCTGCGGGACCTGCCTCTTGATTTCAAAATATAAACTATCTGACTATCAGACTGTGTCCGGTCATCTCCGCCGGCTGGGGAAGTCCCAGCATCTCGAGCAGTGTCGGAGCCAGATCACAAAGTCTGCCGCCGCTTGCCAGAGTGCAGCCTTCCATACCTACAAGCACGAAGGGAACAGGATTGGTGGTATGCGCCGTCATGGGGGAACCGTCCTCCTGCGCCATGACCTCACAGTTCCCGTGGTCCGCGCAGATGATGCAGGCGCCGCCGGCTTTCTCTATAGCTGCGACAGCAGCTCCCACCTGGGCGTCGACAGTCTCTACGGCCTTAACGGCAGCCTCGAGGACTCCCGTATGCCCTACCATATCGGGATTGGCGAAATTGCAGATGATCAGATCGTACTTGCCGCTCTCGATGGCCTGGACCAGATTGCGTCCGACTTCCGGCCCGCTCATCTCCGGCTGGAGGTCGTAGGTGGCTACCTTCGGCGAAGGAACGAGTATACGGTCCTCGCCTGCAAACGGCTCCTCGATGCCCCCGTTAAAGAAAAACGTGACGTGCGCGTATTTCTCGGTCTCGGCCAGACGGAGCTGCTTAAGGCCCATTTTGGATGCGTACTCTCCGAGAGTATTTACCGGCGCGCTCTTGGGGAAAGCCACGGTAACGTTGGGGATCGTAGCGTCATACTCAGTAAAGCAGACGTAGGTAAGTCTCTCAAGCTGCTTGCGCTCAAAGCCGTCAAAAGCGGGATCCACAAAGGCTCTCGTTATCTCTCTGGCCCTGTCGGGACGGAAATTAAAGAATACTATGGCGTCTCCGTCCTGTACGCGTCCGACCGGCGCTCCGCTCTCGAAGAGCACGATAGGCTCTACGAATTCATCGGTCACCTCTGCCGCATAGGAATCTCTCAGCGCCTGCTGCATATCGGATGCAGCCTTGCCCTCGCCGAGCGTCAGCGCCCTGTAGGCGCGCTCCACGCGGTCCCAGCGCTTGTCGCGGTCCATGGCGTAGTATCTGCCTACGATTGTAGCGATACGGCCGATCCCCTTCTCGTCCATGGCGGCCTGGAGCTGTCCGATATAGTCGATGCCCGATGTCGGCGCGGTGTCTCTGCCGTCCATAAAGCAATGGACGAAAACGTTCTTTACTCCGCGGCGCTTTGCCATCTCCAGAAGCCCGATCAGATGCTCTATATGGCTGTGTACGCCGCCGTCGCTCATAAGTCCCCACAGATGGAGGCTGTGGCCCTCCGCGGCGTCACAGGCGCGTATAAGCTCGGGATTCTCAAAGAAATCTCCGTCCTCGATGGCCTTTGTTATCTTTGTCAGATCCTGATAGACTATCCTGCCGGCGCCCATATTCAGGTGTCCGACCTCGGAGTTGCCCATCTGTCCGGCAGGCAGGCCTACATCCAGACCGCTGGCGGAGCCGCTGACAAAAGGATACGAGGCAAAGATCCGGTCGAGATTCGGAGTCTTCGCTATCTTTACGGCGTTGGCCTCAGGGTTGTCCCTAAGGCCAAAACCGTCCATAATAATTAGTGCTACAGGTTTGGGTGCGCTCATATTCAGGCCTTTACGATCTTTTCAAAAGTAAGCTTAAGGGAAGCTCCGCCTACGAGGCCTCCGTCGATATCGGGCTGCGCGAAAAGCTCTGCCGCGTTTTCGGGATTTACGCTCCCGCCGTAGAGAATACGAACCGCCTCGGCTGTCCCGGCGTCATAGAGCTTTGCTACGAGCTCGCGGATCATGCCGCAGACTTCCTGAGCCTGCCCGGTAGTAGCGGTCTTGCCTGTGCCGATAGCCCAGATAGGCTCGTAAGCGATGACGGTCTTCTTTACTTCATCAGCGGTCACGCCGGTGAATGCGGAGCGGATCTGTCCCTCAATCCAGGTCAGGGTATCGCCCGCCTCGCGGATCTCCAGGCTTTCGCCGCAGCAAAGGATGGGCTTCATCTGTGCTGCAAGCGCGGCAAGGAGCTTCTTGTTTATCATCTCGTCGCACTCGCCGAAGATCTGACGGCGCTCTGAATGTCCCATAAGCACGTACTCGACGCCGGTATCCTTGATCATATCCAGAGAGATCTCGCCGGTATAGGCGCCCTTTGCCTCATAGTAAAAGTTCTCCGCACCGATCTCGATATTCGTGCCCTTTGCGGCCTCAACGGCGGCGGGGATGTCGATCGCGGGTACGCAGAAAAGCACCTCAGCCTCGGCGCCGGCTACGAGCGGAGCGATCTCCTTTATAAAAGCAGCTCCCTGAGTGGGAGTCATATTCATTTTCCAGTTTCCTGCTGCAAGTCTTCTTCTCATTATCTTCTCCTTTTGATCTGGCGCTTTTTGACGGCGCACATGTTTATAGATCTTTGAATCAGCAGGAGCAGTACATTATGCCTCAAGGCGGTACTCTGAGGCCGCCGGCGCTTAATGAAAGCGAGCATGAGCGAAGCTTGAATTTAGCGTCCGCTGCGTGACGAAGGTAGCGGGAGCGTGCCGCCGGAGGCAAATGTACTGCTCTGCGGATTGAATAGTTTATTTCTCATCTGCGGCGTCAACGCCGGGAAGGCCTTTGCCTTCGAGATATTCGAGGGAAGCGCCGCCGCCCGTGGAGACGTGAGTCACCTTATCCGAGTAGCCGAGCTTCTTGATGGCTGCCGCGGAATCTCCGCCGCCGATTATCGTGGTGCCGTCGGTCTCAGCCAGAGCCTTCGCTACCGCGAGCGTGCCGCTGCAAAGATCGGGGTTCTCAAATACGCCCATAGGTCCGTTCCAGACAACGGTCTTTGCCGCCTTGACCTTCTCCGCAAAAAGCTTCTCGGTCTCGGGTCCGATATCCAGTCCCATCTTGTCAGCGGGAATGGCATTGGAAGGAACTACGCTCACCGCTACAGGCGCGTCGATGGGATCCGGGAATGCGTCCACGATCCTGGTATCCACGGGCAGAAGCAGCTCCTTGCCGAGCTTTTCGGCCTTCCTGAGCATCTCGCCGCAGTACTCGATCTTCTCGTCGTCTACGAGAGACGTACCGATCTCATAGCCCTTTGCCTTGAGGAAGGTGTAGGCCATGCCGCCGCCGATGATGAGCGTATCGCACTTCTCGAGCAGGTTGTCGATGACGTTGAGCTTGTCAGCGATCTTTGCGCCGCCGAGCACCGCCACGAAGGGGCGTACCGGGCTCTCTACGGCATCGCCGAGGAACTTGACTTCCTTGCCCATGAGATATCCTACCGCGTTGGGTGAAAGGTACTTCGTCACGCCGACGTTGGAGGCGTGAGCTCTGTGCGCGGTACCGAAAGCATCGTTTACAAATACCTCGGCCAGAGACGCGAGCTCCTTTGCGAACTCAGGATCGTTCTTCTCCTCTCCGATGACGTATCTGGTATTCTCCAGGAGCATAGCCTCGCCGTCACGAAGCACGGCTGCGGCTGCCTTAACGTTTTCATCGACAACTACGTCCGAGGGAACGAACTTTACATCGATCCCGAGAAGCTCCGAAAGACGCACGGCTACGGGAGCCAGAGTCAGCTCGGGCTTTGCCTGTCCCTTCGGCTTTCCGAGATGCGAGCACAGTATCAGCCTTCCGCCGTCGTCCAGAAGTTTCTTGATAGTGGGAAGAGCGGCTCTGATGCGCTTGTCATCAGTGATGGCGCCGTCCTTCATGGGTACGTTAAAATCGCAGCGGACGAGGACTCTCTTTCCTGCTACGTTGATATCGTCGACTGTAAGTTTTGCCATATTTATCTCCTTATTATGCGAGGCAAATGCCTGCTCTTTTCAAATAAAGGCATAGCCCGAAGGCTATGCCTCTAAGTCAAAACAATGATTATTTCAGCTCGCTGAAGTACTTGATGGTGCGGACCATCTGAGAGGTATAGCTGTTCTCATTGTCATACCATGAAACGACCTGGACCTCATAGAGATCATCAGCGATCTGGCAGACCATGGTCTGGGTCGCATCAAAGAGCGAACCATAAGTCATGCCTATAACATCGGAGGATATCAGCTGCTCCTCGGTATAGCCGTAAGAAGCGGAGGCGGCAGCCTTCATGGCGGCGTTGATGCCCTCTACGGTAACATCCTTGCCCTTGACTACAGCTACCAGAATAGTGGTGGAGCCTGTAGGAACGGGAACACGCTGAGCAGAGCCGATAAGTTTGCCCTTAAGCTCGGGGATAACGAGGCCGATGGCCTTGGCAGCGCCTGTGGAGTTGGGAACGATGTTGGCAGCGCCGGCACGGGCTCTGCGCAGGTCGCCCTTACGGTGAGGTCCGTCAAGGATCATCTGATCGCCTGTGTAGGCGTGGATGGTGCTCATGATACCGGACTGGATGGGAGCGTACTCATTGAGTGCCTTTGCCATGGGAGCAAGGCAGTTGGTGGTGCAGGATGCCGCGGAGATGATCTTGTCATCTGCGGTAAGGATATTCTCGTTTACAGAGTAAACGATGGTAGGCAGATCGTTGCCCGCGGGAGCGGAAATGACGACCTTCTTTGCGCCGGCGTTGATATGAGCCATGGACTTCTCTTTGGAAGTATAGAAACCGGTGCACTCGAGGACTACGTCGACATCAAGCTCCTTCCAGGGAAGGTTGTTCGCGTCGGCCTCTTTGTAGATGGTAAGAACCCTGCCGTCTACGGTGATGGTGCCGGCCTCATCGTCGGCTGTGACGGTGTGAAGATTCTCACCGATCCTGCCGCAGTAACCGCCCTGAGCGGTATCATACTTGAGCAGATGAGCAAGCATGGAAGGCTTGGTCAGATCGTTGATAGCCACGATCTCATAGCCCTCTGCATCAAACATCTGTCTGAATGCAAGACGTCCGATACGTCCGAATCCGTTGATTGCAACTCTAACTGACATTTTGAACCTCCATTTATTAAAAAAATTAACTTAAAAAATCTCGAAAAGCCCTGAAAAACGTGCTTTTTCAATCCGTTAAGATTTTAACACAAACATTGCATTTGTCAAGCGCAGAAATGACTTCAGATTCCGCCGAAAATAACAAACCTGTCTATGGAACGTACCAAAACAGGTTCCACCCTATGAATCCGGGTTTTGCAGCCCGGCGAGCCTGATCTTACCGTCTCTGGTCAGCTGCTTTACGGCATACTCCCGCGCGAGTGCGGCACGCTTCGAATCAAAGGCTTCGAGGTATACGAGCTCTCGCGCGCCTCGGCTTCTGGTATACTTCGCGCCGCGTCCGCTGCTGTGTGCGGCAAAGCGTTTCTCCGGATCCTTCGTCCAGCCTGTATAGAGCGAGCCGTCGCCGCAGCGCACCATATAGACGTAGTTGAGTTCCCTGCTCTCGTCCAGACTTTTGCAGCGGTAAAAAGTACATCCCTGCAAAGCGCGATCTTCTTTTTTTTGCAGCGCAAGCAGCTTCCTGTATGCGGCATTCCTGCTCCGCTCATCCAAAAAGGCCCCCACTACACACGATCCGGAACCGGTCATGAGAGCGCCGCGGGCACCGGCGGATATGAGCAGTTTTTTTAACGAACTGATAAGCCTTTTGTCTGGGACGGTTTTCTCAAATACATTATAAAATCTCTTCGCTTCCCCCGCAGCGTCTCCGGCAGCTATGGCGCGCATTACAGCTGCAGAGCCGCGTCCAACTCCTGCAGTATTACCTGTGCGGATCTTACCAGCTGCAGCCAGCCTATCGTATTCACCGTACATTGCCGGCGTAGAGAAGCTCTCCTGCGGTTTGATGATCAGATAGCTGACGTTTGCGGCGCCTTCTATCACACACAGCCTCTCGCCGATGCCCTCTCCGGCGCTTACTCTCTGCAGCAGGCAGGCCGGAACATCCGCTCCGACGGCCGCACCTATCTTCATCAGTTCCGCCTGACTAAGCCCAAGCCCGGCAAGCACATTTGCTCCCCACAGAAAAGCCGCTGCATCGCTGCTGCCTCCGCCCATTCCTGCGCCGGAAGGGATATTCTTATGGAGAGTCACTGCAAATCCGGGCAGGACGCCCGTCTCCTCCTTAAGCCTCTCATACGCTTTACAGATGATATTATCTTCGGTCAGATCAGCCCGGTCACAGACGAGTTTTACTCCGGCGCCGTCTGTCAGTTCCATCTCCAGTTCGTCATATAAAGTGACAGGACGGAATATGATGTCCAGCTCATGATAGCCGTCCTCTCTCCGTCCCGTGATATTCAGATATGGATTAATCTTGGCGTATGCCCGCAGAAAAAGCTTCATTTCATCTCCAAAGCAGCTGCATCCCGGCTCCTGCACGACAATGCAGCAGATGACTCAAAAAGAACTCTGCTCCCTCACTCAGCAGTAACTATACATGTGACCATGATCCCGCGGCCTTTGCCAAACTCTGTCAGTTCCTCGCCAGTGGTGGCTGTAATGCCGACCTGCTGCGGCGTGATATCCAGCAGAGCAGCCAGGCTCTCGCGCAATTCGGCGATCCGAGGCAAGATCCTGGGCCGCGCCGCTTCGATAGAAAAGGATACATGCGTGATCTCCAATCCGAGTGAAGCGAGGTCCTCCTGCGCGACCTTCAGATACTCGGTGCTGTCAGTGATGCCCTCCGCGCACATGGTATCCGCCACGCCGCCGAGGATGTTATGACAGGTAAGCCCCGAGATGGCGTTTACCAGCGCGTGGATCACCACGTCGCCGTCGCTGTTGGCTTCAAGTCCCGGTACTTCGGGAAAAGTCACTCCGCCGAGTATGCAGAGCTTTCTGGAATTTTCTTTTTCGAATCTGTGACTGTCCTGTCCTATAGCTGCTTTCATATCAACCCATACACCGCCTGTATTCCGTCTTCCACTCCGAGATCAGATCCAGATACCCGGCTCTGCGTCTCCTCTCG
This sequence comes from Lachnospiraceae bacterium, assembly GCA_017445585.1. Taxonomy (GTDB): domain Bacteria; phylum Bacillota; class Clostridia; order Lachnospirales; family Lachnospiraceae; genus UBA3774. The sequence goes on along the minus strand of JAFSTX010000046.1, from coordinate 47,045 downwards.
TCCCGGTCCGTGAGCTCCGCCGCGGCCCTGGCCTTGCCGTAGAGCACGGCCTGTTCCTTTGCCGCCTCATACTCTGCCGCCCACGCGGGCAGCCTGCCGGGCTCGAGCTCTGCAAACAGCTCTGCGGGATACTCCGTCTCCGGCGAGATCAGGTGGATCATATATATGCTTCTGAGGTATTTTTCATTTCTGCTTTGTGCATAGGCAGCCTTATATGCGGCGAGTGCTTCATCATAGACAAAAAGCCTCGCGTGCGCGACGCCGAGCCCCTCATAGAGACCCGCGAGGACCTTCTTGGACGAGGTATAATCGCTGCGGCTGTTCAGGAGCTTTTCGTACATGCGTATAGCATCGTAGTATCTGCCAATACTGAGCATATAAGAAGCTTTCTCGTGCATGATCTTCTCATGACCTTCTGTAGCGATGCGCGCCGTCTCCGAACGGAACTTCTCCAGCTCCGGCCCGGTATATAAATGTATATCCTGCAGGATCACGAGCAGCAGCTCCCAGAAATCCGCCTCGTCCTTCCAGCGGTCCAGCTTCGCGGCGAGTTCTCCCGCTCCGCATTCGCGGATAAAAGTCATCAGACGCTCGTCGATAAAGCCCCTGTTCAGAAGCATGACGTTATTATAGATATAGTAACTGAGCTCCTCCGCCGTATACAGATGGATGCCCAGCTCGGGAACGTAATACGGGTGAGCCGCTCTCGGGCTCCTGGTCAGTATCAGATTACCCATGGCTCCTCCTCAGATGCTGCATTCCTGCCGTATGACTTTGTCCGTAGCAGGGAACATGTCTCCAAAGCCTCTGTCTATGATTCTTACGGTCATAAGATGCTCGGAAGAAAACGAAACGATAAATTCGATCCTCGTGGTCTTGTTCGGGCGTTTGGGAAGCTCGTCCAGCGGGATGAGGATCTTGGATGCTCTGCCGGTGACTGCCGGAACCACCGACAGCTCGATATTCTTAAGATCGTCGATAATGAATTCGGCACTCGAGCCGGCTTCCGACCAGTTCGTACCGGCCTGCGAGAGCACGACGCTCTCCCTGCGGCCGCCGTATACCGCGAATAAACTGACGGTGGATGCAAGACGTCCTTCGCATACAAAGAGATAGGGGAAAGCGGTATTCTCGCGCATCAGATCTCCCGCAGCAAACGCCGCGCCGTCGGCAAATATCTGGTTCGTCTGGAAGACGCGTCTGCGGTTGCAGACCGTGGAAAGAAAGCTTCCTGCCCAGTCCGTAGTGGAAAAGCCTTTGCCCGAAAGCAGTACGGCGGATATGAGCTTGCCGGAGAGCACACGGTCAGCACAGGCAGTCAGTATGCTGTCAGCCAGCTTTTCGCCGGAGGGACTCTCCAGCACATCCAGAGAAAAGCCCTCCTCGAGCTTTTCTCTCGTAGTCTGCACGACCAGAGGCTTCCGGCCTCTGATGACCTTAAGCTCATAGTAGTAAAGGCCGGTACCGCGCAGATCAAACAGGCTGACCTGATTAGCCCAGATCTCGCTGTTTTGCGCCATGATATAGTATGAGCAGCACTCGGCGTGGCAATAGACGTGGACCTTTTCGCGGGGCACGCCGCAGTGCACGGCAGCCCTGATCAGGATGTCGTTGAGCCTGGGCTCCATCTCCTGCACGGTGATCACCATGCTCTCCACGCTTTTTTCGTCGTATTTACTGCGCGCAAGCTCGACGACGCGTCCGAAGAACTTCGTCATCAGCTGTTCGGAATTGTATTTGACTCCCTCGATGGTGGCTGTGCCCTTTTTCAGGATAAGCTTGACCAGACGGTCCACGAGAGTGCCGTTTCCGAAGAGCGCCACCCGGTAAGCTTCCTCACCGATAAGCCACTCGTCCGCGTCCTTTTTCTTACAGATGACCGAAGGAATGCGCTCGGTCATCTTCTCCCCGGGCAGAGCCACCTGCTCCACATCGTTCTTTTCCGGGATAAACGCGCTTATTTGGCTGTAATCGTCGCAGATATCGACGCCAAGTATAAGTCCCACTCTGACTTCCTCACCAATCCAGCTTAAAAAGCATCTCGCTCATGGAATCATCCATGGCGTATTTGTCCATCTGTTCCTGCCATGCACGGGACTCGGGCACGGCGCTGCCTTCTATCAGTGCATTAAGGCGCGTAAACCGTCTGGTCCGGCCGGGATCGCCGACGTTGGCAGTGATCTCGCCTTCGCGCACCACATGCATCTTCCCGTCCCTCGTGACCCTGATCTCATACGAATAGTGCTCTCCGACAAAGATCAGTATCGGCTTGATGAACACGCCGGCGTAGACGTAATTCATCTCCTGGTATATGGGCTCTGTGTCGTCGTCCTCCGGGAAGATCACGAGCGCCACACTGTCGCCCTCACGGCCTTTGTAATAAGCGATCGTCTTGTCCAGCATCTCCTGCGGCAGATCGATGAACGAAGAAAACCTCTTGAAATAAGGGAACATAAAGCCTCTCTGACTCAGGATCGCGATGATCTTTCTCAGGAGCTCGCGGTCTTCCTCTGAGAAATTCCCTTTCATGGCATAGTATTTGCTCACGGCCAGGGGGATGATCACCGGTACGTCGCCCGAGCTGATCTCACCGGCCAGGATGTATTTTATGGCCTCAAAAATCTCCGGATCAAGCTCCTCATCCAGCATGAAATACCGGTGGCATTTGATGACGTAGTAGGCTCTGAGCAGGCGTTTGTTCACTGTATCTCTGGCGTAGCACCTGAAGACGTAGTCCAGATCATCGTAGATCTCGGTAAAAAGCATCTGCCCCAGCAGCCTCTCCGGCAGGTCAAAGAGCATCAGTCCTTCCGCGTCCGCGCAGTGAAGCAGCTGAGTCATGTCGGCTGTAAGGCCGTTATAGTATTTGCAAAGATATTCGACGCAGTCATCCCACTGCTCGCCGCAGTCAAAGAGATACTTGCAGCGCTCCAGCAGATATTCGTCCACATCCGGTGCGTCCAGAGACAGCTCGTAGGCGCACAGTTCCTTAAGATGCGCATGGTCAAGGCGCCTGTAGTCGCATCTGGGTATGTGCAGGGCGGCTTCTTTCAGCAGTCCGGTGGAGATCAGCGCCTGTGTCAGCGCCAGCTCCGTATCCGTATCCAGCACGGCCTTCTCACCGCATGATATGAGCATATAGCCGTCGCCCGCATCCGCGCTCCAGTCGTAGTGCAGTATCATGGCCCTGATGAGCCTCGAACGGAAGTCGGCGCTCAGGCCTTCGGCAAAAGCGATATCGCCGAGCACCTGCATTTCATCGCGCGAGAGCGGATTCTTTGCTGCGAGGGCGCGCGCGATACCGATCTGATACACAGGAAGGCCGGGAGCGATGCGCGCACATACGCCAAGGAGCCTGGCACTGTCCCGGACCACCGGTACGGGCTCGAGGCCTTCCGCCTCATAGACGGCACCGCTGCGATCTGTCAGATACAGCGCGAAGCTGCGCGTATAGAGAGGAAAAGTGGCTTTGCCGTCCTGCAGTGAGACCTGCTGGCTGCCTTCCATCTCGTCGTATTCGATCTCCAGCCGTCTGAATCTGGATGGTACCTCTATCCTGTGTGCAAATATTATATCGGGCAGAGCCTTTGCCAAAGTCTCGTCTATCATGGAAGGCTCCAGCACCTGACTGTAGATGCGCGCGAGCTTTTCGTCAAGATGCCCCGCCAGGATCTCGTCCCGGACGTAGCCTCTCATCTGATGCTCGAAGGACTGATAGATATTAGAGTCATGATCACCCGAGAGCAGCTTCAGGTAGAAATCCTTGTCGGTCTCGGAGCGGTCAGCCTCTGCCTGTATCTCATGGCTTTGCACATCGTTCTTTGCGGCTGCCGCCGCTCTCTTTTCCTCCGCCAGCTCGCTCATAAGCTCGGCACGGGTGATACGCGAAGGAAGCTCATCGCCTTCCTTTATATCGCCTATGGCAAGGCTGGCTTTTTTGACCGTAAAGGTATAGGGGACAACGAATTCTCCTCCGCATGTCACCAGCTGGAACTCACCTGATACAGTGCTGCCCGCCGGGAGCCTGGCAGTATCAACGCTGTAAGATATATATATATTTGACCCCGCGAAATACGGTGAGGCGCTCTTCACTCTCTGATTCGTGGAGTAGATCAGACTGCGCAGGAAAAAGCGGTCTTCGCCCGATATGCGAAACTCCGCCTTGAATACGTCCTCGCCGGGGATGACAGCCTCGATGCTCAGAGGAGAAATACTCACCTGAGGCATTTCCGGGTCTATCTGTCCGCGCGATATCCTGCTGATCTTCTCTTTCATGATGTAATCGTCTTCCTGTCCGTTTCGGCTCCGTATCCTCTCGGCGGGAGCCTTTACTATCCCGAATGATTCTGCTTCTCGTAAGCGATCCGGCAGATCCTGCGGGGATTTTTATTTTTCGCCGTTCCCGGCCATTTTTTCGCAGAATTCCATATATCTGCGTATGGTGTTCTCGTAGCCGTTCACACCCGGCTCAAAGAACTTCCTGCCCACGAGCTCATCCGGCAGGTACTGCTGCTTCACATAATGTCCCGGGAAGTCGTGAGCGTATTTGTAATCGAGCCCGTGGCCAAGCTTGCCGGCGCCGCCGTAGTGCGCGTCCTTAAGGTGGGGCGGCACGCTCGCCATATCGACTTCCTTTACGGCTTTCATGGCTGCCATAAGCCCCATGTATGATGCGTTGCTCTTAGGTGCGGTTGCCACATAGACAGCAGCCTCGGCCAGCGGTATCTGGCCCTCCGGCATACCGATGCGCTCGCAGGTAAGGGAAGCTGCAGTGGCGACCACAAGCGCCTGAGGATCGGCCATGCCTACATCCTCTGCCGCGCAGATCATGATACGCCGCGCGATGAATACCGGATCCTCTCCCGCATAGATCATCCTGGCGAGATAGTAGAGCGCTGCGTCGGGGTCCGAACCGCGCATGCTCTTAATAAATGCGGAGATCACGTCATAGTGGTTGTCTCCGGTCTTATCATAACGGACGTTCCTGCGCTGTATGCACTCCTCCGCGACCTGCGCGGTGATGTGTATCCTGCCGTCCTCCGATGGAGGTGTCGTGATGACTGCCAGCTCTACGGCGTTTATCGCAGCTCTGGCATCGCCGCCGCATATATCCGCCAGAAAATCCCTGGCATCGTCGTCTATGACGGCACGGTATGCACCCATGCCCTTTTTCTCGTCATATACGGCGCGCTCGATCAATACCGCAATATTCTCCGGCGAGAGCGGCCTGAGCTCAAAGATGACCGACCTTGAGATCAGAGCTCCGTTCACCTCGAAATAAGGATTCTCCGTGGTCGCACCGATGAGTATGATCGTCCCGTCCTCCACATAAGGAAGCAGATAGTCCTGCTGGGCCTTATTGAAACGATGTATCTCGTCGACAAACAGGATGGTCCTGCGTCCCTGCGAGGCGAGCAGTCTGTGCGCGTCCTCCACTGCGTCCTGCATATCCTTTTTGCCCGCGGTGGTCGCATTGATCTGCCTGAAATCAGAGCTCGTGGTCCTGGCGATCACGTGCGCCAGAGTGGTCTTGCCGGTGCCGGGAGGCCCGTAAAAGATGACAGAGCTGAGTTTGTCGGCACGGATAGCACGCGATAGAAGCTTGTCCTTCCCGAGGATATGCTCCTGTCCCACGACTTCGTCCAGTGTCTCCGGCCGCATTCTGACCGCCAGAGGCGACGAAGAATCCCTGTTAATTTCTCTTGCATAATCAAACAGATCCATAGTTCACCCGATAATAAATCAGGATATATTATACTCCAGTGAGCCGGGATTTTACAACTGTTTATTGGATGTTTATCGGACCGGCACATGTTGTTTTTGCAGGAGCTTTTGACGGCGTATTTTTCGCGGCGGCCCGCGGCTGATTTCTTTTGTCTTTTCAGGTCATATATGGTATCATACAGAAAGATTATCCTGGGAGGTGTATCTTGAAACTCTGCGATAAAAGGCTGTTCCTTCTCGACATGGACGGAACCATATATCTGAGCGAGACGCTCTTTGACGGATCTGCCGAGTTCCTCGACACGGTAAAGCGAAAAGGCGGCCGCTACGTTTTCCTCACGAACAATTCATCCAGAGGCACCGACGCCTATATAGAGAAGATGCACCGTCTGGGCATAGAGACCTCGGACGCGGATTTCTTTACTTCGGCGGACGCAGCCGTCATGACCCTCGACCGCAGCGCTCTCTACTACGTCTGCGGCACCGGATCACTGAAGGGGCAGCTTCTGCGCGCAGGATTCAGGCTCTCCGAGAAGCCCTCTGACGACGTCGACACAGTGCTTCTCGGGTACGATACCGAATTGACGTATCAGAAACTCGAGGACTGCTGCATACTGCTGATGCGCGGCGCGGGCTACATCGCCACGCATCCGGATCTCGTCTGCCCGACGTGGTACGGCAGCGCACCTGACTGCGGCAGCGTAATCGAAATGCTCTTTACCTGCACAGGGCGCAGACCCACGCGCATCATAGGCAAACCCCAGCCCGATATGGCGCTGGCCGCCATGAAGAAATTCGGATGCACACCAGAGGAGACCTGTCTCGTGGGCGACCGTGTATATACCGATATCGCCTGCGGCGTGAACGCCGGCATCGACACCGTATTCGTCCTCTCCGGCGAGGGCGTCCCCTCCGACTGCGGCAAATACGGAGTCCGCCCGACCTACACTATGCGCAGCATCCGCGAACTGCTGGACAATATACGATAGATAAAAGCGGCTGTGCGGACAAAGCTGTTTTGTCTTTTCAGTCTTTTCAGAAATAGAATGAATACAGGAGAAAACCCATGAAGCTCAACTACAAACGTACGTTTCTCGTCGGACTGGCTTTCCTCTCGATCTGCGCATTCTGGCAGATGTACGACAATATCGTACCGCTGATCCTGACGAACACCTTCCATCTGGACGAGACCATCTCCGGCGCCATTATGGCCGCAGACAACGTCCTCGCTCTTTTCCTGCTGCCGTTCTTCGGAGCTCTCTCCGACCGCAGCAGCACACGGATAGGCAGGCGCATGCCCTTCGTGCTCTTTGGTACGGGATGTGCCATCATCCTCATGAATATCCTGCCTTTCCTGGACAACAGCTACGCCGCTGAGCCCTCTGCTTTCAAGCTTATTTCCTTTATCGTGGTGCTTGGACTCCTGCTCGTCGCCATGGGCACGTACAGGTCTCCCGCCGTGGCTTTGATGCCCGACGTCACTCCCAAACCACTCAGATCCAAAGGCAACGCCATCATCAATCTGATGGGCGCGCTCGGCGGCATCATCTATCTCGGAGTCGCAGCAGTCACTTATCCAAAAGCCAAAACAGAAGGCCTCGTACATGTGGACTATCAGCTGCTCTTTATCGTAGTTGCCTCTATCATGTTTGTGGCCGTGGCGCTGCTCTTTATCTTTATCAAGGAGCCCAAACTCTACGCTGAGAATCAGGAGCTGGAGGCGCAGCATCCCGAATGGAATCTCGCAAAAGAGGACACCTCAGGCCACGAGGTCCTGCCTGCTCCGGTAAAAAGGAGTCTTGCTTTCCTGCTTGCTTCCATCTCCCTCTGGTTCATCGGCTATAATGCCATCAGTACCTGGTTTACCAAATACGTGGATCAGGTAATGGGACAGGGCCTGGGCGGCGCGTCCACCTGTCTGCTGATCGGCACCGCTGGCGCCATCGTCTCCTACATTCCGATCGGAATCATAGCTTCAAAGATCGGCCGCAAAAAGACCATCATGGCCGGCATCATCCTGCTCGTGGCGTGCCTGGTGGCAGGATTCTTCCTGACCACGACCTTCCATGAGATAAACATCGTCATGTTCATCGTATTTGCACTTGTAGGCCTCGCCTGGGGCGCCATAAACGTAAACAGCCTGCCCATGGTGGTGGAGATGTGCAAGAGCAGCGACATCGGCAAATTCACCGGCTACTACTACACTGCCTCCATGGCCGCGCAGGTCGCGACTCCCATCCTGGCAGGTTTCTTAATGAGCCATATAGACTATAAGGTTCTGTTCCCCTACAGTGCGGTATTCGTAGGGCTGAGCTTCCTTACCATGTGTTTTGTACGCCACGGCGACTCAAAGGCCGAGGCGAAGAAAGGCCTCGAAGCATACGAGGATATGGATGACTGATGAAAAAAAGAACTAAACTGATCGCGGCAGCAGCCGCGCTGCCCGCGGCGATCGCGGGACTTGCCGCATATCTTACCGCCGGACGGCGCGGCAATGCTTCCTGGAGCCGGCTTCGCGGATGGCGCTATGCACACCGCGGCTATCATAACAAGCCTCTTGTGCCCGAGAATTCCATCCCGGCCTTTGCCGCCGCCATAGAGCACGGCTGGGGCGCCGAGTTGGACGTGCATCTGCTGAAAGACGGCACGCTCGCTGTCTTCCACGATTCGGACCTGATGCGCTGCACCGGGACGAGCGGCATCATCGAGGATCTGACATTGGATGAGCTGCGCGAACTCAGGCTCGAAGGCACCGACAAGCATGTACCGCTATTTGACGAAGTCCTCGAGCTTTTTGAGGGCAGAGCGCCGCTGATCATCGAACTCAAGCCCTGGAACGGCAATCACAGGGCGCTTGCCAGGGCAGTATGCCGGCGCCTCGACACCTATCGCGGAGACTTCTGTATAGAGTCTTTTGACCCGAGGGCTCTGGCAGCCGTAAGGCGCCTGCGTCCCGAGATCTGCCGCGGACAGCTCGCAGCGGATTTCATGGGAGGCAGCGACGAGGTCAAGCTTCCCGGCTATCAGAAGTTCCTGCTCTCCAATCTGCTCATGAACTTCCTCTCCCGCCCCGACTTCATCGCTTACAGATTCGAGGACCGGAGGAAGGCCGTCCTGCGCCTGCTGGTATCAGGAGGCGTTCAGGAAGTCAGCTGGACCATCAGGAGCAAAGAGGATCTGCTGAAGGCAGAGGAGGACGGCTCCATACCGATCTTCGAGTGCTTCGATCCTGAGAACTGACCTGAAGCAACGAGATTGTGATTATGCCGGCGAATTATTAGTTTTTTATACACATGCGGCTGCCCGTTTTGCAGGCAGCCGCATCGGAAAGGCAGAGACCCGCGCTCGCTCACAAAAACGGAGCAGGCGCGGGTCTTTAACATAATCACTCTTATTATTTCATCAAAACAGTTTCTCGGGATAAATGCCGCGGCGGACGTACTCGTGGATATAATCCGTAACGAGAGGCTTGTCTTCCGCATAGGTGATTCCGAACCAGGTATCGTGGCTGGTCATGACGTCGACACAAGCCTTTCCCTCATGGAGCATATCGTCCACGATGATGGGCAGCAGATATTCGCTCTTGACATCGCCCTCGGGAACTTCACTCAGGAATTTCACGAAACGTGTCTTAAGCTCGTCCATAAACTCCGCGCCAAGGCCCCAGAGATTCATGGAGACAAGATCATCGTCGCCTATGGTGACCGTATTGCCGTTATATATGCCCCTGATCACGCCGTCTTCGCAGCGTCTGATCTCCTTTGTCTCCTCTACTCCGGTAAGCGAGCCGGAAGGGTCGACCTTGCAGATACCGCGGGTGACGGTGCCATGATCGCTGAGAGTGTTTTTGATCACGAAGCTTACCATGCCGAGATGACCGGGGGCAAGTCCGTTCTTAAGGTAGTCATAGACCAGCCTGTAGCATTCCTTGCCGTAGTAATCGTCGGCGTTGATCACGGCGAATGGGCCGTCGAGGAGATCGCGGCAGGCGAGGATCGCCTGTCCGGTCCCCCAGGGTTTCCTGCGGTCTTCGGGAAGCGCAAATCCCTCTGGCAGGTCATCGAGCTCCTGAAATGCATACTGTATGTCGATATGGCCCTCAAGATGGTTGCCCACGATCTGTCTGAAATCCTCTTCTATATCGTGGCGGATGATAAAGATGACCTTTTTGAATCCGGCCTCGATGGCATCATAGACAGAATAGTCGATGATGGCTTCGCCCGATGGACCTACATGAGCGAGCTGCTTGATGCCCTCGCCGTACCTGCTTCCGATACCTGCGGCCATTACGACCAGAACCGGTTCCTTGCTCATAATATACCTCCAGTTTTTATATGATCACCGGACCTGTGTGGTAGTCGTCCGGCAGTCGTATTCCGTATTTGTCAAAAATGACCTGCCGATAGATCTGTGCGGCACGGTGGTCATCCTCCCAGGCCTCCTCCGGTGCATCGGCCAGCTTGGTCACAAGCGGGAGCCTGCTGTGCTCCTTGAGTTCTTTCATGACCGTGCTGCTCTCCCGAAAACCCAGCACTCTGATAAACGGAAGCTCGTAGCCCGTGCAGGGGGACGTGCGTCTCCGTATCCCGAGGAGGATATGGAGCAGTGCCCTGCGCGCCCTCGACTCGGGGATATTGCGCGCCGCAAGCTCACATGTGAGCTCATCAAAGCTGTAACATCTGCCGCGAAGTCTGGATACTCTCGAGGCTATTTCTTCGGACACATCCTCAAATCCGGTAAGCTCGCCGCGGCTGAGGCTGATCAGCCTGTAATTCATCATCTGTGACAGATCGTCCGGCTCCACGCGGTACTCCAGCGCATCTATGCTGGTACGCGGCATGAGGCGCAGCAGAGCGTCTCCGTCTCCTATCTCGCGTATGGCTCTGCGTATCTCGCTGCCGCTCTCGCGGTATCCGGAATCAGTACGCCTGACGGCTACGCCTCTGACCCTGGAGCCGCCCATGGCCAGCGCGCTTTCATACTCGACGGCCAGGATATTGTTTGGTGATGAAAGTACCGCCCCGGCACCGGGCATAAGCTCCCCGGCAGCCTCGGATCTGGCCGCGGGAAAACTCATCCCGGACTTAAGGCATTTTGCCAGAGCATTCCTGTATGCCTCCGGTTCCTCCGACAGGAGGAGCGCGGTGCGTCTGATCAGCTCCGCTTCTTCTGCAGGCAGCAGCCTTTTGTCCGCGGACTTATCGTTAGCAGGTGCATCGTCCTCCCCGCAGCGGCTCCGATGATCGTCCTGTGTGCTTTTTGAGGCCTCTGAGGGGCTTTTTAAGGCGTGCAGACCTTCGCACCCGTAAACTATCGTCTCCACGCATCCGAGGGCCTCTATGAGCCCCACAGCGCCTCTGGCGAAGTACTGAGCGCTGCCTGCCGCGTATCTGACAGGAAGCTCGAGGACAGCATCCACTCCCGCTTCCAGCGCCATACGTGTCCTGGCGTATTTGTCTGTCATGGCAGGGAGCCCTCTCTGAGTGAAATCTCCGCTCATGACTGCTACTGCCCCAGCAGACGAGGTCACCTCTCTCGCCGTGTTAAGGTGATAGAGGTGACCGTTGTGAAAGGGATTATATTCTGTTATAAGCCCCGTGATCTTCAATCAGGATCTCCGTCAGGGTCTCTTGGCACCGCAGTTCGTGCAGAAATTGCCGGTGTTTTGTGTGCCGCAGGAGCAGGTCCAGCCTGCATCGGGTCTCTTTGTGCCGCAGTTCGTGCAGAAGTTGCCGGTGTTCACGGTGCCGCAGGAGCAGGTCCAGCCGTTCTGAGCGGGAGCTGCCTGCTGGGGCTGCTGAGCCTGCTGGGCCGCACCCATGGCGTAGAGGTTCTGGGCGTTCATGCCGCCGGCCATATTGGCCATGCCCATTCCCATAAACCCCATAGCAGCACCGGCGGTGTTCGAAGCGGCAGCCTTCATGGCCTCTGCCTGAGCGCCTACGAGAGTTCCGGCTGCCAGTGAAGGATCGCGCAGTGCTCCGCCCTTCTGGAGCTCTTTGATCATCTTCTCGTCTTCTTCATTGGCAGTAACGCTGGATACGCCGAAGCTCTGAACTTCGATGCCGCGCAGGTCGCGCCACTTTGCACTCAGGACCTGGTTAAGAGCATCTGCAAGCTCCATGGTATGAGCGGGCAGTGCAGAGTACCTGATGCCCATCTCACTGATGGTGGCAAAGGCAGGCTGCAGTGCGGTCAGGAGCTCGGTCTTGAGCTGGCTGTCGATCTGATCCCTGGTATACTCGGATGCTACGTTGCCGCAAACATTCGTATAGAAAAGCAGCGGGTTCGTGATGTGATAGCTGTATTCACCAAAGCAGCGGATGGAGATATCGATGTCAAGGTTGACGTTGCGGTCTACCACTCTGAAGGGAACGGGACTGGGAGTGCCGTATTTGTTCCCGGGGATCTCCTTTGTATTGAAGTAGTAAACTCTCTGATCCTTACCGGGCTCTCCGCCGAAAGCGAAACGCTTGCCGATGGATTTGAAAGTCTCCAGGATAGAGGTGCCGAGCTTGCCGCTGAAGATGGACGGCTCCGTGGATGAATCGTATACGAACTCACCGGGCTCCGCGCAGACCTCTACGACCTTTCCCTGATCGACGATCATCATGCACTGTCCGTCTGCAACAGCTATGACGGAACCGTTTGAGATGATATTGTCGGTGCCTTTTGTATTGCTGGAACGTCCGCCGACCCTCTTCTGGCCCTTTGCAGCCAGCGTATCAGCGCCGAGCGCTTCACAATAAAAGTATTCTTTCCACTGATCGGCAAGATTGCCGCCCAAAGCTCCGAGAGCTGCCTTGATAAGTCCCATAAGTTATTTCCTCCTGTAAAAAAGCCGGTCTGTAACCGATTTAGATATATTATACAATATAGTCTGTTTTTTTCAAAGAGATTTTCTTGAGCACGCGCTATGAGGTTTTCTGCTCAAATCAGCTATTATTTGCCATTTGAGCAGAATTATGCATGGTCAAAGCACAGATTGCTTAGGTTTTTTCTGCTCAAACTAGCTATTTTTTGCCGTTTGAGCAGAATTATGCACGGTCAAAGCACAGATTGCTTAGGTTTTTTCTGCTCAAATCAGCTTTTATTCTCCGTTTGAGCAGAATTTCGCGCAGTCAAAGCACAGATTGCTTAGGTTTTTTCTGCTCAAATCAGCTATTTTTTGCCATTTGAGCAGAAAAGCGGACCGCGGAAAAAGCGCGGCCCGCTGTCTATAGATTCAAAGATCCATGTGCGATTTATAATCCTGCTGCGTAGTTCCTCGCGGATACGCCGTAGTGATAGATTGCCTTTGCAAGATCTGCCAGAGAGCTGTCGGCAGCCTTTACGGCCAGATAGCTGTCCACGGAATACGTTACCGACTGAATCACGGTTTCTCCGCTGCAGAGTCTGACAGTAAAGGTATCGTCGTATTCGGACGGCGTAAGTCCGGCAAGCAGGAGCACGTACTGATCAGTCGTACCCTCCCTGAGAGGCAGATCGCTGACGTTTACGTTCTCCTCCCCGACATATATCTTCAGGCCTTCAGGAGCATTCGTCTGGATGACAAAGGTCAGTCTGACCTGAGATATGATGGTCAGATATGCGCTTCTGATGCGTGCGGTCTTTTCGGAGTTGTTGAACTGACCGAAGCCGGGGCCGAACGCCTGAGCGCGTACGCCCGTGCCTTCAGGGATATCTCCCGTCGTGGGAGCCGCCCAGTCGGGAAGCGCAGGTACCGTCAGATCGTCCTCGCCTGCAGTCTTGCAGTTTGCGTTATAATACGCAGCAGCGGCCGCACCGTAGCTGAGGGCGTCTGATACGAGAGCAAGGAGCTTAGCGTCATCAGGTGATGCGCTGTGGAGATCCTCCATATAGCCTGCCACCGAGTAGGTCAGAGTCTCGGTAAGCCTGCTTCTCGTAAATCCGTCATAAGGATCAAAGCAGCCCTCCTTGAGCGTCACATATGATACGATCTCATCACTCATACGATCGGCATACACGCCGGGAAGCTCAAAGCAGGATTTGCCGTCCTCGTCGTGTCCGAGAGCGACCTCGACGTCCTTGCCTCCTACAGTTGCGATGAGCACGGGAGTCTTTGCCGCATCCTCAGGGCAAAGAGCCAGCTCGGGATAATACCGCAGCGCCATGGCATCAGTCAATGCAGCGCCCGCGTTTGTGATCTTAGCCGCGGAGTAGGCCTGATAATCACTGCTCAGCGATCCGTTCACATACACAAAACCATTGCTGACTACGTCTTTGCCTGTGCCGTTTCCGGTAATGGTACCGTTATAATTGAATGTTCCGAAGTAGTTGGCCTCTCTCGGAGTGGTGCCGTCATCTTCGAAGTCACGTCCGGGCATCAGGTTTACGTCCACATATACCGCCTGCGCAGCCGATGCGTCCTGAGCAAAGCAGCCGGTGATGAAAGCGCCGTTTTCAAAATCAAATACGCAGTTCGAACCTACGGATACCGCTCCTGCGCGCACCTCTGCGCTGCATTCGGTGATAACTGAGCCGGACTTCATGACGAATGTTCCGGAGCCGGTCACATGAACCGCGCCGGTGACGCCGTATTTGCCTTCAGTATTCTTTGCAGCTGAGAAACCTTTCACAGTAACGCCGTCCAGAACGAATCTGCCGCCGTTCACATAGAAGCAGGCTCCGTTGCCGCCGGTATACGACGTGCCGCTGCCCAGAATGGTTCCGTTCTTGACAGTCACGTCGCCGCCGTTGCTGCGGAGCAGTCTGCTGGACGTAGTCCTCTGCAGAGTATGTCCGCCCAGATCGACAGTCACGTTCGTCCCCGCAGATACCACGAGCTGAGTGCCAGCCTGATCGATGTCGGAATTAAGCGTGATTACTCCGGTCTTCGATTCATCGGCTTCGATGGCCGCGATCGCATCTGCAAGCGCCGTAATATCAGTAGTGCTGTCTCCTATAGTAAGCGTTCCTATGGCAGGTTTTGCTCCTACCGTGAACGGGTAGGAAACAGAAGTATCGGGATCTGTATTGGCAAAGACCTGATGGTCTGCAGCCAGCCAGCCGCTCTTAGGCTCATAGGCGAAAAGTCCTCCGGATATGGCTATGGTGCTTCTCGCCGAAGATCCGTTATAGAAACTGACTTCCTGGGAATTCTCGCCAAACCTGCCTCCGAGTATCTCCATCAAGGCAGTCTTGCCTGATGCAGCATAGATATAACACTTTGTATCGATCTGTCCGGACTTTACGGTCATGGTTCCGCTGGATGATACATATATACCCGCCTCGGCACTTCCGCTGGACATATCGGTGATCACCGCTCCGTCTATGATCAGGATACCGTTCTCATATGTCCCGATAAATCCGTAGCTGCCGGTCGTCTCACCGCTGACTGACAGTCCGCTTCCGAGCGTGACCTTTGCACCGGCGTTGACCAGGATACCGCCTCTGGCTTTAGTCTTTGTAGTCGATGTAAGGGTTCCGTTCACGATAGTGACCTCGGATTCCCGTACCTCTACCAGGCAAACTCCGTCAGCATCGCCTGTAACTGTCTTGCCGTTAAGGTCGAGAGTAAAGGCATGGGCTGCACCGTTAATCAGAAGATCCGAGGCCGTATTGAAAGCATCCGTGATCTTCAGGGTCTGTCCGTCCGCGGACAGATCGTCGATCGCCTGCTCCAGCGTGCCGTACACGGTCCCCGTGGTCACGTTTTCGACCATGGCGGTCACGACAGCCTTCTCCCTGACGAATCCGGCATATCCGTCATAAGTGGTGTCCTCCACCCACTCGTAACCGGCAGTATCATAGAAGCCGGCGGGTTCGGCTGCAAAGTAGCCGCCCTTGACGGTGATGACACCGGCGGATCCCTTCTGGAAAGTCGTATTATCTCCGAAGAAGCCGCCCTCCACGGTAATGGAAGTGTTAGTGTAGGTACCGGTATCGATGCGCCCCGAGAGGATCGTTATAGTTCCGAAATTGGCACAGTAGAGACCGGCGCTGTTTGAAGCGCTGTTTGCATCATGGATATATGCGCCGTCCACAGTGACTCTGGGGCCAGTTGAGGCATTTCCACTATATGTTCCGATATAGCCGTACTGTCCTGTCGTAACGCCTGAGATCTCCAGATCATGTCCGAGTGTGATCTCCGACCCCGTCCAGGCATATATGCCGCCTCTGGACGCGGTCTTCGTCACCGGAGCACTGATCTTGCCGTTTACTATTGTAACGGCGGCATTTCTGACCTTGACAGTAGAGGTCGCAGGATCGGCCGAGCCAGTGATCTCCAGACCGCCGAGATCCAGAGTGAAGGTCTTCTTTGTCTTGCCGTTCAGGTCGATAAGGATGTTTGTATCCTTGTCGAAGCCTCTGCCAAGGGTGATGGTCTGTCCGTCCTCGACAGCCTCAATGGCTTCATCGAGCGTCGCATACCAGTTCTCGCCTATGGATGCCGTCTCTATGACCTCTTCGCCGAAGCCGTCCTCCTCAAGCACTATCTCCTGCGATCCTTCGGCATAAGATACCACCGATCCGGAGAACAACCCGAAGACAAGAGTCAGGGCCAGGACTACAGATAATGATTTCCGTAACACTTTCATCAGTCTTTACCTCCAGCTGATTATTCGACCTTATTTTAAAACTAAAAGGCGGCCTTTTCAAGAAGGCATGACTGAAAAGACCGCATATTATGTAAAAATATTTGATTATTTTGTTTATTTAGAATTTATTTAAGTAAATAAAGCTTATCCGCGAGCAGCTCTCTCATCTTCCGAAGGGCCTTGCCCCGGTGGCTGACCGCGTTCTTCTCGTCATCCGTCAGGCAGGCGAGTGTACAGCCGCGCGGCGGATAAAAAAGTATGGGATCGTATCCGAAGCCGTTCGCTCCGGAGGGCTCATAGGCTATCAGACCTTCCACGGACGCATCGGTCAGGAGCTCATCTCCGCCCGGCAGCACGGCAGCTATCGCGCAGCGGAATCTGGCAGTCCGCTCCTCCCGCGGCGTGTCGGCAAGCTTCTCTATCAGGGCAGCGTTCTTTATATCATACGGCGTGTCTTCTCCCATGAATCTGGCAGAGTACACTCCAGGAGCTCCTCCGAGCGCATCAATTTCAAGTCCCGAATCATCTGCGAGCACGAGCGCACGCTCTCCTGTCAGACGGAACTGTTCCCGGTATACCGCACGGGCCTTGATCAGGGCATTTTCATCAAAAGTCTCTCCGTCCTCCACGATCTCGGGCGAGAGACCGGCTTCCTTCATAGACAGTATCTCATCGGAAAAATCAGCGAGTATCTCCCTGATCTCACGCATCTTGTTCTGATTGCCTGTGGCAAAGATTATCTTCACTGCTGCCTCCTGGGGGGTCTGGGCCCCATAAATGAATAAAAGTAGGTTTTCAGCATGCCGTTGTAGATCTTGCGGTTGCGGTCTGCCCTGCGGCCTATGCATCTCTCCGCATCCGCATACGACGTGATCATGAACATCGACCAGGAATCCAGAGCGGAGAACCTTTCACCCAGAGTCCTGTATATCTCCGGCAGGCTCTCCGCGTCCTCCAGTCTCTCACCGTAGGGCGGATTCGTAATGATAAAACCGTATTTTTTCGGGTGACTGAGCGCGCTGACCGGTCTCTGCTGAAAATGGATATACCGATCCACACCGGCGGATCTGGCGTTCTCGCGGGCGCGTTTAATGACCTCTCCGTCTATATCGTAGCCCTGGATATCGAGGCTGATGTCAGTGCGTATACGGGCCGCGGCCTCATCTCCCGCCTCGTACCACAGCTTTCTGGGCACGAGATCGTTCCAGCTTTCCGCGGTGAATTCGCGGTTCATACCGGGCGCCATATCCAGTGCCATCATGGCGGCCTCTATGGGAAAAGTCCCGCTGCCGCAGAAAGGATCCACGAGTATCCGGTCCGCGCGCCAGGGCGTGGTCATGATCAGAGCTGCAGCCAGCGTCTCGGTGATCGGAGCTTTGGCGGTAAGGGTGCGGTAACCTCTCTTGTGGAGGCTCACGCCGCTTGTATCAAGTCCTACGGTCACTGTATCCTTAAGGATGGAGACCCTCACCGGATAGTCCGCGCCGTTCTCCCTGAACCAGGATGTGCGGTACGTGCTCTTCATGCGCTCCACCATGGCTTTTTTCATCACTGACTGTATGTCGGACGGGGAAAAAAGCGCGCTCTTGATCGAATTTGCCTTCGTGACCCAGAATCTGCCGTCCTCAGGGATATACGCCTCCCAGGGCAGAGCCCTGGTGCCCTCAAAGAGTTCATCCCATGTGACAGCCCTGAAGCTCCCCACATGAAGCAATATGCGTTCCGTGGTACGCAGAAAGATATTTGCACGCGCACAGGCCGAGGCATCGCCCCTGAAAAAGACCTTGCCGTCCTCCACTCTGCTGATCTCGAGGCCGAGATCTGTTATCTCTTTTTTGCAGATCGCCTCCAGACCGAAATGGCAGGGGGCGATCCACTCAAACATATCAGACATTTTTCTCCTTAAGGCTGCACGGGGTTATCCTGGCTGGGGCCGCTTTGATCGGGACTATCCGACGCTCCTGAAGGGTCTTCGGGATTCGTGGATGGATCTTCGGAGCCGGGCTCCTCAGATGAAGACGGTTCTTCCTCTACATTTACCGTAACGGTCAGCGCCTTGGACTCGTAGCCGTTCTGTGCAGGAGCACTGATTGTGATGTATGCGGTACCTGCTCCGACGATAGTGACGCTGCCGTCGGAATCCACAGCAGCAACAGAATCATCGCTGCTCGAATAGGTCAACTGAACTCCGCCCTGACACGAAGCACCTATATTGAATGAACCGTCGCCGGTCTTTGCACTCACCGTGGTACCGACCTGCGTCGAGATCGACTGCGATCTGGCACTGATATTGACCGTGACATAGACGCTGTTCTCGAGGAAATAGCTCTCGGCGGGTGCTATGACACTGATCGTGGCTGTGCCCGGCGCCTTGATGGTGACGTGACCGCTGGCATCAACCTTAGCTATGGATGAAGAATCACTAAAGTATATGAGATGTCCCGTCTTACATGATGCACCGATATCAAAGCCCCCATCGTCTATGGACTTGTCAAACGACGACGGCGCGCTGATCTCGTGCTTTGGCGCGTAGACATTCACGCTCACGCGCTTCGTGCCGAGCTTGTATGATCCTGCAGGCTGAGTCGTGACAGTGATGGTGGCGCTGCCGATGCCGTTGATCGAAACAGTACCGTTTGAACTGACCGAAGCTACCGAATCGTTGCTGCTGGAGAAGTTCATAACTGCTCCGCCCAGGCAGCTCGCATTAAGGTTAAATGCCGGCGAACCCATGGGCAGCTTATACGAGCTGCTTCCCACGGATATCTGCTGCTCCGTGGAAGGAATGCTGCGCAGTCCGCCTGTCAGAATGACTTTTGTACCTACAGAGACGTTCTCATAGATCTTTTTTGCCGCCCATGTAGGCAGATTCACGCAGCCGTGGCTGCCGCTCCAGATGTAGATATCTCCGCCGTAGCTGCTCCTCCAGCCATCGGCATCGTGAAGGCCCTGTCCGCCGAAGAAAGGCATCCAGTACTGTACGAAAGACGCATAAGTAGAGCCATCGGAATTCCTGCCGTGCAGTGTCCTGTTAAGCTCCTTGGAATAAATGCTGTATTCACCGTTTACCGTCCAATGCTTCTCGGATACCTTACCCGATACACAGGGTGAACTGACTATGCAGACACCGTTTACATATAGATATACCATCTGCGCATCCAGGTCTACGTGTACATATGTACCTCCGTTTGCCTTGGACTGAGTGGTCTCGTTGATCTCTTTGTATACGGCCGTAAAGGAGCCTGATTTTCTGGAATCCAGGCAGTCCTTGAGATTGCTGTATATCTGGTTGCTGTCTGCCTGCCAGCCCTTTCTTACCGTGGTTACGGTATCTCCCTCCGTAGTCTTGGTGGTGGTCACGTCAGAATACGAATCAGCCAGACTCGCAGCCTTCCTCGTGAGCGAATCAGAGTTGACGTGAATCGAACGTCCGTCACTGCCGACATAGAGATACTCGTTCACATTTCCGGAATTGATGGAAAAGCTTCCGCTTTTTCCTCCGGGGCTGTTAAATGAATAGCTTATATTCAGCGTCAGATAGCTGTTTGCGTTCTCGAGAGCCCTCTGTACGGCTTCGCTCGTGGCTGCCTTCTCGCCCTCTCCGAACACTACCGCAGGATGAACGGTGACTTCCTTTGCCATGTTCTGTGCCGCACTGCGCAGCTCGGGAACGACCGCGGTATAGTCCCAGGTCTCACCGGGCTTACCGTCCACTCCAACATACTTCTTCTCGGAACTGCTGTACGAGATGCGCGCGCTGGTACCGTCCACAACTCCGTTCACCTTGTCCTCTATCTCGGCGATCTCCTTGTCGGTAAGCACAGCAGCGTCGGAAGACGTACCGGAATTTGCACTCTGCTCCTTTGCAGCCTTCGCATTCTGAAGCTGTACCTGCAGGTAATTCGTATATGCGTCTACCATTGCCTCTATGATCTTATCATCGTCGGCTGTGACTATGACATGCTTTGAGAGGGCCGAAGGGCTCACTGAACCCGATACTGCGGCTTCATAATCTACTGTATCGTCAAAGGCGACCCCTATTGCCGCTCCGGAAAGCGGAAACGTAGTGTCATCGAGCGTCACATTCAGGACGTAATCTTCGGCGAGCTGCGCCATCGCATCCTTCAGCTCATCAGCCGTCAGATCTCCGAGAGGCGTGCCGAAGAGTGCATACCCGGCAGGCGTCCTGGCAGCGGCTGGCTCCGTAGGCAAAGGTTCTTCGGTGGTCGCTTCCGGAGTCGTAGGCTCCACATCAGGCTTTTCGCTCTCTCCGCAGGCTATACAGCCGGTTACCAGAATCAGACAAAGGAACAGACTAAGAAATCTCTTCATTTCAACAAACACTTCCTTAAAAGCTTTTTCATTTTCGGGTTTACATTCCGCATCTGCAAAAACGTCTTGAAACAGCCGTCCCGCTGTGCTAAAATACGCTTTGTTCCGGTTACGGATCTGCGGATGTAGTTCATCGGTAGAATATCAGCTTCCCAAGCTGAGGAGGCGGGTTCGATTCCCGTCATCCGCTTCAAAAGATCACCGCTTTATCGCGGCGGTCTTTTTTTATGACCGACATTTGCATATTATACTAAAGTAATCTCAAATAATCAATGCCGCATATGCAGACTCAGTTATCTCTTAATTATCAGGGATGTTTTACGCCTGCCGTAAAAAAAACGGGCCGGCATTAAGCCGGCCCGTGAGTAAATATGACTCTAATTTGCAGCCGAAACCGTCCAGGTCCCGTTGCCGTTGTCAGTGACGATGTAGGCGTCGGTATCGACATAGGATGACGGATTCATATCATAGGTTCCTCCGGCGATCGTCACATGGTGTCCCTCCGCTCTCTTGAAGCTCGTGACCCCGGTGAACTTGCCCGACTCGTAAGTCAGGTAGCAGTAGGTGCCGGGAAGGTAGATCGAGTATCCGCTGCTCACACCGAGTTCTCCGCCTCCGACGCTGTCCTTGATCGTGAAGTGCGCGAACCTGCTGACGCCCAGCGCACCGCTCGTAAGCGAAGGCGCGCTCAGCTTATGCCCATTCAGATCGAATACGATAGTTCTCTCGGCTTCATCGTTCGTAAGGCTCGTTCCGATACAGAAGTTAAGTCTCGCGCTCAGCGTCACGTCAGTGAGCAGTACGACAGTAGCGGAACCGCCGTCCTTGGTCTTCTCTACTGCGGCATCCTTTGCTTCCGACAGAGTCAGATACTCTACTCCGTCCACACTCGCCTCGTTCTTCACGTTGGACTTGGCTCTGATCTTCCAGACTCCTTCTTCCTGATATGCCTCATGCTTGCTGTCGACGTATGCGGAAGGATCGTGATCGAAGCTGCCGCCCGATACGGTGATGGCACCGCTCGAACCTATCGCAAGCGTACCCTCGAGGTAGCCGCCGCTGATTTCAGCAGAGGAGGTATTCACTCTGAGAACGACACCGTCGGCAGTCCTGTTCACTATCGTACCTCCGGAAATCACGACGTTTGCCAACTTGTATCCGGAGCCCGCTACGATCCTGGTGCCCTCGGCCTCTATCGTACCGGCTTTGATGGTAAGGGTCCTTCCGATGTTCTGGTACAGGAAGCCGTTTACGTTTGTGCTCGAAGCCGTACCTACGATGCTGCCGCTGCCGGACTCGCTGGTATCATCTATGGTCAGGATCGTCTTGGATCTGATGAACTGGTCACCGGTTACGGTGATGGTATGTCCGTTCAGATCCAGGGTGATGCCACCCGTATTGCCTTCGGTAGTCGACGCTCCGTCAGAGGAAGTCATGATACCGCCGGCGGTAGTGCAGTCAGCAAGGATCTTTACAGTCACGGCTCCCGTGCCTGCAGCTGCAGCCTTTATAGCCTCGTCGAAGGTGCCATAGAGAGTCTCTCCTACCGAAGCAACGGGCTCAATCATCTCGCCTTCCTTCTTCTGGACCGTGAATCCGTAACCCTCGTATGTGCTGTCCGCGACACATTCGTGCCAGTAAGCTATAAATCCGTCGGCAGGAGCCTCGGTAAAGTATCCGCCGCTGATCGCGATGCTGCCTCTGTTAACGCCGAATGAGGTATCGAATCTGCCACCGGTAACGGTGATCCGAGAACTGCTGCCGGATCCGGCATAAGCAAAGATGCTGCCGCTGTATTCGCCCCCGCTGATCTCATTTTTGGCATTGCTGGCACTGTAGAGGACGGTACCGTTCTTGCCGCTTCCGACACTGCATCCGCTGATGGACATATCTCCCTTGAGGACAAAAGTACCGGCGTTATTGTACAGCGCGCCGCCGTTATATGCGGAGCTGCAGTCGGTGATGGTCACACCGTCCAGAGTTGCAGTGGCTCCTGTAGATACATAGACAGCACCCGCACCGCCCGCAGAAGTGATCTGAGCCTCGCAGCCCTCGATGGATCCGCCGGTCATGGTGAGCGTACCGTCCACAAAGACGGCTCCGCCGTTAGCCGCGGCAGCACAGTCAGTGAACGTTGCGCCTGTGATATCCGCGGTAGCTCCGACAGAAACATAGAGACCCGCGCCGGATCCTTCTCTGGAAACTCCGGTCACAGTAAGCGTACCGTCCTGCGCGGTGAGCTTGCCGCCCTTGCTGACCTTTAGCGCAGGATCGACGAGCTTCACTCCGTCCGCACCGGCCAGCGTAAGCTTTCCGGTGATGGTGAGCACTCCGCTCTTTGTCACTTCATTGGTGACTTCCTGACTCGTCTCAGGATCGATGCTCGTCTCGGTCTCGGTCTTTACCGCGACCTCAAGTCCGGCATTTTCATTGTTCAGAGTCAGCGTATGGCCGTCTCCGTCGAGCTCTAAGGCAGCGGTGATCAGAATCTTCTGAGTCAGAGTAACGTCATCGAGAAGCCTTATCTTGTCTCCGTCATGGAGAGCCATAGCGAAAACGTTGAATTTACCCTCGGTCACCTCTTCGCCGCGTGTCAGCTCGGCATTAGGTTTGGTATCCACTATCAGCGTTCCGAGAGTCTCGGTCTCCTTGCTGATGATCAGATTGTCTGTATTGACGTTCTTGATGCTGATCATGTCGATCATGGCAAAGAAGTCGTCAAATTCCATCTCGTCGGCCTTGGTAATGACTGCAGTGCCTGGCGCAAATATGTCGTCTGCAACGGTAAGTCCTATGGCAGAGCCATCCTCAAGAGCCGAGAAAGCTGTGAGAAGGCCGCCCGAGGAAAGCTTCAGATTGCTGACAGTCAACCTGCCGTCCGGAACTAGGGTTCCCTCCAGAGTCAGTTCGGGAACCGTAATATCTCTCAGCCTTACGCCTGTTCCCGCAGGGATTATTATCGACTTACCGTCGGACCTTACCGAATAACCGGCCCCGTCCAGAGTCACATCCGAGCTCAGGGTTATATCATTTACCATGTCAGCTGTGCCTGTCAGCCTGATTATATCCAGGTCTTCGGCCGCTGCGGCCACATTCTCCAGAGTGTCGATCATAATGACAGAATCAGCTCTGTGAAGCTCTGCGTTCTTTGCAACATATCTGTAGAGCCTGCCGTCGGTACCGAGGCGAAGTTCCTTCTCTGAGGTGTCGTTCGTCAGGGTAATCATGCCCGTGGCTGCTGCCAGATCATCGGACGAAGCTCCACCTGCCGCGATCACCTGATGTCCGTCAGTATAATCAGCATCGGGGATCCTGACAGCGATAGCTGAACCGTCAGCAAAAGCGCTCTTCATCGTGATCGCGCTGCCCAGGTCCACCCAATCGATATCGGCCTTGCCGCCGATCCTGACCTGCGCGCCTGTATTGATCCTGACTGCGCTCACTGAAGCATCATCGGCCCTTGCGGTGACATTTTCCATATCCAGCGTGCAGTCGCTGCTGACGTAGATCGCTGAAGCTTCCCCGCTGACTTTGTTGCCGGTAAAAGTACAGTCTTTGATCACAGGGTATGACGTATTCTGATATACATATACAGCACCGCCGTTTACGGCACTGTTGCCTGTAAATGAGGATCCTGTGACCGAAACCTTGGATGTGCTTGTGATATAGATGGCGCCGGAATTGCCTGCGAGGGCTTTGTTGCCGGTAAAGGTACAGTTCTTTACGGTCACTTCACCCGAAGCATAGAGTGCGCCGCAATTGCCGTATGTGTTTGTATTGTCCTTAAATACTGTGCCGTTCAGATCAGCCTTTGCGGAAGCGCCGATATATACAGCTGCTCCGTTCTTGCCGGAGGAGCGGCTGCCTGCGGAACTCGTATCAAGTCCGCCTTCGCTGAC
The DNA here is from genome assembly GCA_017445585.1 of Lachnospiraceae bacterium. Lineage (GTDB taxonomy): Bacteria > Bacillota > Clostridia > Lachnospirales > Lachnospiraceae > UBA3774. The sequence continues at coordinate 22,528 of JAFSTX010000046.1, read as the reverse complement.
ATTGGTAAAGCCTTCAAAGGTGACCTTGCCTGAGGTTCTGAGGACTCCATTCGTGGCCACGAGGATCCCCGAAGAAGCGCAGTCCTTGCCGCCTCTCAGGGTCAGTCCGCCGTTGCCGACGATATTCAGTACGACATTGCCTCTGTAATAGCCCTGGGAACTCGCGGTATTTCCGCTTCCGCCGGCGCTCGATGCTACATAGAATGCGGGATTGGCAGCGATATCCACGGTGATCGTATGAGCCTTGCCGTCATCGGTCAGCGTATAGGTCTTGGTCTTGTCCAGATCAGACGCAGACGTAGTAAGGTATCTGATATCGAGGGTGCTGCGCAGTGTCGCGTCAGCGACTATCTTTATCGTCTCTTCCTTTGTGGTGTTCTTCTCTGTCTTGGCAAGGATCAGGGACAGCAGGCCCTCATCCACCTTCTTGCCGTCGATCCAGAGCTCGGCCTCAATGGTATCGAGATCGACGCCCTCTTCGGCTATACGTCCCTGGTCGTCTACGAACTGCGCGGGAGAAAGCGCGCCCTCGGGCATGATGAATCTGTCACGGTTTGCCTTGATCAGAGTCTCGGTACCGAGCAGGGCTTTCTCGCCGGTCGCGTAGCTGTTCATGAAATAATTTACCGACTTGTCCATGTTTCCGGACACGGTGACCGTACCGGTAGACGCCTTGTAGACGGAACCGATATCGGGACCGCCCTGGATATTCAGATTGCCCTTGTAGATATATACGTCATAGGGTTTGCCGTCGGGATAATCCTTCATCGTGCCGCCCTTGATCGTGATATCTCCGCTGTTATATACGCAGGCGCCGTTCGTACCTGCGGTATTGCCGGTGATCGTGCCGCCGCTGATAGTCATATTGTAGCGGTTGTAAACTCCGCCGCCGCCCTTACCGCAGGTATTGCCGGAGAATGTACCTCCGCTGATGGTCATGGTACCGCCCTTTTGGCCGTCGGTGGTGATGGAGTTCGTGACGCCACCGCCGTAGTTCGCGGCCTTGTTGTCGATGACCTTTGTACCGCTCTTGATGGTCATCTTGCCGAGGTTGTGCACGCCGCCGCTGCTGGCGTCGGGACCGGTGGAATTGCCGCTGATGGTAACGCCGGCGAGCTCCGCCGTGCCGGAAGTGCCGTTGTAGAGTCCGCCGCCGCTGGCAGTGGATTTATTGTTCTTAATCGTGCCGCCGCTCAGGGTGATGCGTCCGGTGTTCTCCAGTCCGCCGCCGCCCTTGCCGCATGAATTGTTCCTGATCGTGCCGCTGCTGACGGTCATCGTGCCCTTATTAAAGACGCCTCCGCCGTAGTTCGTGGCGTAGTTGCCGCGGATAGTGCAGCTCTTGATCTTCATCACGCCCTTGTGTGAACCGTCTGCGGAGACGGAGTTGGCTACGCCGCCGCCAGACGTCTCGGAACTGTTGTCGGCGATGACCACACCGCCGCCGATGGTGCATTTGCCTACGCTGTATACGGCGCCGCCGCTGGAGGAAGCATGATTGTCATGGAAATATCCGCCGTTGATCGTCAGATCGAGATCGTTGCTGACAGCTGCACCCGTGTGGACGCCGCCGGAGCTTCTGTTGCCGTAGATCTCACAGTTATTCAGGGTCATGATCGCATGGTTCGTGATACCGCGCGCTCCGCCGGTGACCTTGCAGTCGGTCATCGTGACTACACCTTTGATATTTGAGTTGTAGCCGTTCATGATGACCGCTCTGCCCTCGACAAGCATGCCGAGGAATTCGACGTTAGTCACGTCGGCTGTGCCGTCCTTGACATAGAGTCCGTAGTTGGTGGCCTTGCCGACGACGCCGTTCTTAAGCTCGATACTGCCGGAGTTCATGCGGATGCCGTAGGTACCGGTCTCTCCGATCTCGAAGCCGTCGAGACTGATCGTGCCGGGCAGATCGTTATCCGAGAGAAGCTCATTATAAAAGCCCGCGCCGCCGCATTTGCCTGTCTTCACGTTAGTGCCGGTGATCTGTCCTGAACGGTTGCTGCAGAAATACGATCCACACTGGTCGCACTCCACTGTGTCGAGATTGACTTTGGAGCCCTTGACCAGAAGCACGTGCTGCCCGACCGACTTGAAGGTGACACGGTTCAGATTCACGACAGCCTTGCTGCCCTTCGTCTCGAAGGCCGTATTGGTACAGGTATCGAGAGTGACGTCATTTACGGTCATCTCGCCCTGATTGTAGATAAAGTCCGCGCTGCTATCGCGCAGAGTGCTGTCGGATAAAGTGAGGGAACCCTTTGCACCGTTCTCAAAATATCCGAGAACCTTCGCTCCTGCAAGGTCCAGATTCTTTGCGGTCATGATGCCGCCGTTATAGAATGTGTAGTTGCCGGCTCCGGTATAGGTACCGCCATCGATATCGGCAGTGCCGCCGTTATATATCATATTATCCTTCGCGTTCTCCATGGAGGCGTTCCTGACGGTGAGGCGCGAGCCTTCACCCGTGATCACACCGTTTTCTCCGGAATCTTTCATGGAAGTGCCGGTGATCTCCGCCTCGGCGCCTGCATCGAGCATCAGCCAGTTCGTCCCGGTGCTCTCAATGCTGCCGCCGGTGAGCGCAGCCTTGCCCAGAATGCGCAGGCCGTGCCCGGCGGTATTCCTGATGCTGCCTGAGGAGAGCGTTACGGTCGAGCCTGTACCTCCGTAGATACCGTTCGTCGCTCCGTCCGTGCAGTCCACAGTGGGACCGTCCAGAGTAAAGGCCGCATTCTCGCTGACCGAGATCGCGTATTCCATGCCCTCGCTGCTTCTGAGAGTGCCGCTGCCGGTGAGAGTCTTGGTGCCCTCTACGGAGAGGATCTGGGTAAGCGTGATATCTTCATCCAGAGTCACGACCGCATCTCCCGGCGCGGCGAGCTGCTCATGCAGAGCGCGCTCCGCTTCGGACATGACAGAAGCCGGAGTCTGTGAAGAAGGATCCTCGGACTGCTGTCCGCCATCTCCCAGATTAAGTATAAGTGCTGTCACGACACCGGCCACGAGAGCTACTGCTCCGCAGATGATGCCTATCAGCAGACCTTTTCTTTTCTTTTTATTCTCGTTCATGTCACATCTCCTGTTCATGAAACATAGTCATCTGTTTGAAATTTTATCAAAAAAAAGCCGAAAAATCCACTTTACTAAGTGTTTTTTTCGACGAATTTATGTAAACTATGTTAAGTTGTCATGTTTAATTTGATTATTTTTTTAAAGACCTGTACAGACACATTATCAGTGCCTCGACGAAAAGGCCCGCAGCAATAAGCCATACCGGGTATACAACCTCACGGTATACTGCGCTCTCTCCGATCGCTCCGCGGCTCTCCGGATCAAAAGGTATCCCGTAATCCGACACCATCTGACGGATGTTCAGCAGGAGGATCGCAGGCTTTCCCTCGTGCAGATAGAGCTCCAGAAGTCCGCTGTCAGAATTAACTGATGAGATTCTTTCACGAATCAGTCCCTGACCGACCAGATCTGTCACCATGTTCCTGCCGAGCGATGTGATATTGCCTCCAGCCGAAAGAAAGGCCTCTGCGCCATCTGCGTCGAAGATGGCCTTTTTTGCGGCAACATTGGCTGCAAAATCCTCTTTGACCATCACGGGATATCCGAGCGAGACCACTCGTTCCCAGATAAGCGCGAAGCTCTCTTCATCAGGGACCCGTCCCGTATCTCCGCCTCCTCCGGGGGTAATCAGAGCCGGAGCCTCCCTTATCAGCCCGTCTTCATAGAGCATGACGAGCATCTCCGGAGAGCTCAGCTCCGGATTATTCGCACCCCAGGTGGACGCTCCGACGGAGGCTGTATAGACCGGTTTTATGCCCATGGCGTCACATGCGCACAGCGTGGCTATATTAAGCGCAGGAAAAGAGCCCGAAAAACTGCAGGCCAGCACGTCTCCCTCCGCCAGAGAGGCTTCATCCAGCATCCGCACCAGGAGCGCCGCCATATCCGGATCTGTACTCGTACGCTTCGCCCTGATGTCACCGCTCGTGGACGTGATGAAATTGAAATCCTCGCCTATCAGCCCCGTACCGAAGATATCCTCATCCGACAGGGAGATCCCGCGGCGGGCCTTTTCCGCCTTTACGGCGTCCATGCATCGCCGCATCTGTTCCGCTGCTCTGACCTGAATATCGTACAGAGCACACGGCCGCGTGCTCTTCATCAGAAAAGCCGCAGACAGCATAGCCGCACCGGTCATGACCGCCGCGAAAAGAAGGAACTTCTGTTTTTTTGTAAGCTTACTGTCTTTTCTCATTTCATCTCTGATCAAAAGAGTTTCGCGCCAAACAGCAGCGCTATGCCTGCGGTAATGGCGCTCGCCGCCGCCATGGCAGCCAGAGTCCTGATGATTCCCTGGCGCTCGCATTCTTTGGCTATGATGCCGGGGATCAGATACCCTATGACACCCACACCGGCTACTGGTATGGGCAGCAGGCTGATGAGGTACGATATGGCTATGGAGATCAGCACCATCACGGCAAAACGTCTCTGCCCGTAGAGTATGGTAAACCTCGATATGAGCCTGTATACGAGGATCGTCAGCATGACTACCGCAAGCGTAAGGAGGAGCTTAAAAGGCGAGCCGAAATTAAGCGCGATATATCCCGGGACGATCAGTCCTGCCGGACTAAGCTCAGTAAAATACGAGAAGACGAGACTTACCAGTATACCTGTGACTATTATCTGTGCATACATGACTCTTCCTCCTCTCCTATCAGTTTCATCAGTTCGAATCCGGGGCCGGCGATATTGCCTATGGCGTAGATATATGTGCCCGGCGGGAGCACTGCTCCGTCCTCATGCGCGAAGACCGGGAGCTCTCCTGCAGATGCAAAGGCCGATGCGGGCACGCCGCGTCGCCGAAGATGCCGCAGCGCAGCCCTTCTTCCGGCTCCGATGAGCCAGACCTCATCAGGCGCGCGCCTCTCTATGAGTTCCAGCATCAGTTCGGTGCGGTACCCCCGATCAGATCGGCAGTTCAGTATGTATACCCTGTGTCCGTCACAGGGGAATCTGTCCATGATGAGCCCGGTAGAGGCCGGGTCGTTTGCCGACATGATATCCACAAAGGTGATATCTCCCGGGAGATCGTGAGCTGATACAGCGTAAGGATCCTCTTGCACCCGCTCAAAACCCCTCAGCGCCTGATCCCGCGGCACGCCGCATCTCTCACACACTGCCAAAGCCAGCGCTATATTCTCAGGAAAGACAAATCGTCCGTACTCTGCGCCTTCAGGCGCCTTATCCGCAAGGACGAGCCCGGTATCCAGCGCAGCAGCTCTGTCTCTCAGCCCTGCCGCGCACTCCTGATCCGCGGTAAAGAGCACTGTCTCCATATCCTGCCTGCGAAGCAGCCTGCGGACCTCTCTGCCGTCCGGCACCGTAGCCGACATGGCCTCTGTCACCTCGGCGACGCTGCCGCCCATCTCCGCCACGTGATCCACACGCGCGTTAGTAATCACGCCTATATCTGAATGCAGTATCCTGTGCTCGCACACATACTGGAGCTCGGGATCCACGGCCATGCATTCTATCACCGCAACCTCCGCTCCATCCCTGACTGCAGCCGACAGACTCCTGATCTGCTCGCTGATATTTGCGGGCCCGCGGCGGCGAATCAGGTGCTCGCACCCTGCAGTGTCGATCGTCATAGGCAGGGTGCCCGTAGTCTTGCACCAGGTCTTTATACCTGCTTCTCTCAGACCCGCGGCGATAAGTCTGGCTACACCCGACTTGCCTCTCGTGCCGTTCACATGGATGACATGAGTGAGCGCGCGTCTGCAGCGCAGCGCGTGTATGCGCTCCGCAGCGAGCAATGCTATGACGGCTGTGCCGAGAATCAGTAAAAAGATGCCCAATGCTTTTCTCCGCCCGTAATATCAAAGGAAGCACCGACCGGAATGTCAGTGCTTCCTGAACTATAATGCAAAAAATGAAATCAGTCAACCAGTCCGTAGGACCTGAGTACGTACTGCACTACGTCCAGCTGATCGCTGATCCTGTCCCGCATCTGATAGCCTCTGAAGGTCTCTACGGTCATCACGGGAATCCTGAGGCCTTCCGTGATCGTGCGGTTTATACTCCCCGCAGGACCGGGACTGTAAAAATTAAACGGCTTCGTACAGATCTCACCCTCCTGCGATGCCAGGACAAGATCGATTATCAGATCACCGAAAAGCTCCATATCCGAATAGATGATGGAACTCCCGAGATAGTCCCGTCCTTCCTGTACGATCACTGCCTCGTGCAGATCGAAAACGAAATCCGGAGCCTTGTCCTTTACATCATTGTACAGCGCATAGGCAAAACGCTGCGCGTTCGTACCGGAGGGATCGCCGGGAAATGCGCGGTTGGGATCCTTGCCGTCGAGATACCGGGTCTTGGGCACTGCGGACGCTCCCCATCTGTTTGCCGGAGCGATCACGTAGAGCTTTCCGCACTTGATGCTTATCTTCTTGAGAAGCTTTCCGGCCTGCCAGGCAGCTTCTTCATCGCCGTGGATCCCGGCGATCACATATACCGTGGGACCTTCATTATCGGAACTGATCACGAAGACCTCGTTCTCGTACCCGTCGCCTTCAAGAAGTTTATAGGAGGATGTGGCGACGGAGTAGGTCCCTGTGAAAAAGTCACCGAAATCGGAAGGGACCATGGTATCCACGTCAAAGTCATAAGGCGGGTCGGGCTGAAGATCTGCGAGATCTTCCTTTGTGGCCTCCGTGGCTGACGTGGTCACGGAGATCGGCGCAAAGGTCATCGCGGCCGAGGTCGTCTCTGACTCCGCCGCGGCCGTATTCTCTTCGGATCCGGCAGTCCCGGGTGCACCGCCGCAGGCTGTAAGAAGTATCGCGGCGGCAAGTATCAAAGCAATCTTTTTCATCAATTCTGCCCCTCGGGGATTGCAAGGTAATCAAAGAGATCAGTGCAGAGCGTATCGTATGAAGGAAGCTCTCCGAGATCTATGACGCCCCTGCGGCCCTCATAGATAATATGTCCGTCGGAATCAGGGTAGCTCGATGCGCCGAGTCCCATGCTTGTAAAAGCAGTCAGCTTATCCTCAGCGGCCGCGGCATTCGCGAATTCCTCGGTATAAGCGGCTGCATAGGCGTTGATAGCAGTTATATGGCGGGCTACTCTCTGCTGTATGGGACGTCCGTATTCCTCACTGTAATCGGAGTCCTTCAGACCCACGGCGGCCTTTACTCTGGCATAGAACTTATCCTTGCCGTAGATTACGAGATCAGAGCCTGTGAGGCCGTGCTCGCGTCCCTGTGAAGGGTTCGAGGTCTCCATGAGGAGCGCCAGAGTATCGGTCCAGGTGCCAAGCTCTATATGTGAGAGGCCGTGGAAGGTCGTCGGGGACTGCTCCACGGACATCGTGATGCCGTCCCAGTCCATATTGAATCGTCCCGTGGTGGCGACCTTCATGGCGCGCGACTCTGCCACAGTCGTATTAATCGTCTGGTACTCGGGCGAAGCCTCGTGCAGATCGATGGTGACGGCTATATCCTCGGCCTTAATGAGCTGTACGAGACCGTAGCTGATCTGCTCGGTAAAAGTACCGTTCGTGCGGCCGGGATATGTGCGGTTCAGGTTTCTCGTCTCACTTCCTGCCAGTCTCTGTCCGGAGGAAGCGTGGACGTAGATATCCGGATCAGGCCACTGACAGACCGGGTTCGTGACTCGCGCTCCGAAGCGGAACTGCCGCGGTCCGGTGGGGGTATCGATACTAAAGAACATAGGCGAGGCCTCAAGAGGATCGTTGCAGGTAAAGCCGGCCTCATTCGTATAAGGTATCACATAGACCGTGCCTGCCTTAGGATGCAGGTTTTCGACGAGGTATACCGCGGCCAGCATTCCCGCCGGCTCATTCGCATGAACTCCGCCGAGTATCAGCATGGAGTCTCCGGGCTCGTCGCCCTCGATCACATATATATTGGTATCACCCTTTGAACCCTTGAGGTTTTCATTGTAATCGGACAGGCGTCTGACCTCTTTTACGCTGGGGTTCTTGCCCTCGTAGACGGGATCCGGCGTCCACATCCTCGTGAACTGCAGAGACAGATATACGATAGCGCCTGCCGCCAGAGCCAGAAGGATGAGCGCGGACAGCACATTATGTTTTGTCTTTATGGATAATGTCATCTCTGCGCCTCCTTATTTGATCAGCAGGAGCCTTAGCACCAGCGGAATAATAACCAGTGCGGCATCGATCTGGAGCATGATGTCCTTTTCGGTGAACATGTTCCAGATTATGAAAAACAGCAGAAAAACTATGATTGCAAGGTATATTATCGTAACTACCATTTTGCCCCTCCTTATAAGAACGAGAACACAGTCTCAGAAAAGATGATCACTATGAGGCTGAGTACAATCGTAATAAGCGCGGGAACGGCGCAGTGTCTGAGGACCTTTGAATACTTTTCTTCAACGAGAGCAGCGGCATAGTTTCCCGCGAGCGCCGTAGGCGGCATCAGGTCGCCAACACAGACGATACAGGAAAGAGCGGCCGCCATGACCACCTGGCCGTTAGGAAAATGATCGATAAGGATAAGCAGGAACGGCACGCCCAGGACTGACGCGGAACCGTAGGAGGAAACGGCGCCGAAGGCAGGGCAGGCCACCGCGATGGCGATAAAGAGCAGGACCATGCCTATGCCCTCTATGGCCGACATCTCTATGCAGCTGCCCACGATCCAGCCGCGGGCGCCGGTAAGCGTAAGGATCTGGATGAACATACCTACACCCATCAGTTTGCCAAGGACAGGGACCGTAGTACGCAGCGACTCTTTTGTGGCATTGATGAAATTAAACTTTTCACCGGTAAAGCACGCGACTGCCGCAGCGATCAGGAAGGTCAGAGGCATTCCGATATTCGGAAGCGCATTCGGGAATACGCGGCAGGCGATAAGAAGCACGGCCAGGACTATGATCGGAAGGTAGATCTTGAATCCGTGGCGGCGGCTGATCTCGGGATCCAGACCGCTGGAAAGATCCTCGATCCTGATATGCCTGCAGTACCTGAGACAGATCATCAGTACAGCTATGATGCCGCAGATGAGAGTAATAAAGAACAAAGGCGCTTCGAATCCGCTGTAGGGCATATCCACGCCGCCTGCAATCAGCAGAGCGGGGACGTTGACGGGCGGTGCCGCCATACCCAGGATGGCGCCTATAGCTATCACCGCACCGGTCTTCTCTTTGGGCACACCCATAAGTATCAGGATAGGCGCCACAATGGCACCTGCAGAAAGAACACCTGCGGTGGATGAACCTGTGATCATACCGGGGAACATAACGATGATCATCAGGAGAATAAGCATGATCACGGGGACCTTGTAGAATCTGGTGACGATGACATTGTTCAGGGCCGCCATGGTTCCCGATTTGGAAATGGCCGTCATAAAGACCATTGCCGTGGCTATGATGAGGACCGTATCAAGGTAAGCAAAAGGTCCCTCAAAAAGATGTCTTCCCAGCTCAGAGATATCTCCTCCGAAGAAGAGACCGAAGACGAGCGCTCCCATTATGGCTCCAAGCGCCATACCGAGACTTACCGGAAGGTGAAGCAAGAAATTTGCCAGCAGGAAAGTACCCAGCATGACAAGCAAGATGATTAATTCCTGGTCCAAAACCGTTCCTCCTTAATCAATGCGGAGCTATGCACCGCCAGTTCATGAAAACGAAAAAAGAGAGCGGCTTCGCTGAATGGCAAAACCGCTCTCTGCCGTGTCTTAGTTGAACAGAGCTCCAACGGGAGTGGTAGCGGTGGACATGCTCTTTACAAGTGCGATCGGGATGTTGTTCGCTGCGGCATAGTCCGTGAAGTACCCGTCCTGATTGCCCTCTTCCACTACGATCATGTAATCGGCGGCTGCCATGACAAGATCGGTGAACTGATCAGACAGGGAACCGCGGCGTGCGCTTCCGCCCAGATGAAGCAGGATGACAGTGATGCCCTTCTCGTCGCAGGCCTTGAAGATTTCGTTTGCGCGGGCGATCTCTTCGTCAGCGGAGATACCGGCCTGACCGAGTCCCTTTGTGGAAGCGCCGGCTGCGATGAACAGAGTCCCTACTCCGTCCAGAGCGTCGGCAGCAAGATGCGTGTCGCTGGTATAGGTGACGCCGGCTTTGTCGAGAAGCTTGGCAGCGACATCGATATCGGCAGACTGACCGATAGAGGTGACCGCGTAGCCTTCCTTGACCAGAGTCTTGTCAAAGGTACCGTTGAGCTCTACGACGGGATTGGCGTCGTCACAGGCAGGATAAGCGTAAGCCGCATCGGCAGAGGCCTGAGTGTCATCGGGCGCCTGGGTATCGGCGGGTGCCTGGGTATCGGCAGGTGCCTGAGTGTCAGCGGGTGCCTGAGAAGCGTCGGAACCGCCACAGGCGGCAACGCTCAGAACCATAAGTGCAGCCATAAGGACCGCAAATAACTTTTTCATCATTTTTTCCTCCTATAAAAACATGATGTAAAAACTGATCTATCTCCAGCGGCAGGAAGCCGCACGGATCTTTTAGTAAGCCACGGCCTTGTAGTCGCGTCTCGGGTCTCCGGCTCCGTAGAGCAGTCCGGCGGCCCTGTCGATGTAGATCGCGGCGACACCGCCGCAGACCTGGGCGTAATCGTTTATACCGTCTATGACGGAGTAGCCAAAGACTTCGAGCTGGCGGAGCATCGCACGGTCCAGGCGTCCGGACTCGGCGGTCAGATCCGTCAGAGGACCGTTTGTCGTATCACGGTCGATCGTGAATGCCCTGGGCATATTGATCGCCTCCTGGGGATTCATGCCGTATAACGTTACGTTATTGATGACGGAGGCGATGACCGGAGGGATGACCGTAGAACCGGGCGAGCCGACCGCCATGATAGGCTTGCCGTCTGCATCTGCCACGATGGTGGGAGTCATGGTCGAACGGACCTTCTTGCCGGCATCTGCGAAGTAGTCGGGGCTGTCGGCATTCGTCCAGCTGACGTTGTTCAGATGGTTGTTATAGACGAAGCCGAGCCCGGGAGTCGCATAGTAGCAGCCCCATGAATATCCTACGGTATTCGTGCTGGATACTACGTTGCCGGCGCCGTCCACGACTGCGATATGAGTGGTGCAGCCGCCCTGATCGAGAGTCTCCTCATCCACTCCGGCGGCAGCCTTCGTATCCTTCCTGGCCATAGGCAGATCGGAGCCGGGTACGGGATAGAGACACGCCTGCATGTTCATGAGCGCGAAGCGTTCCTTTGCGTGCTCCTTTGACACAAGTACGTCGAGCGGCATATCGTAGAAATCGGGATCGCCCGAATAAGTATATGCGTCCTTGTTTGAAAGACGGACCGACTCATTGAAGACCTTCCAGTAGTCCAGCGAGCCCTGCTCGTACTGCTTTATATCGGCTTCCTCCATAATGTTCAGCGCTCCGAGCAGAAGCACTCCGCCGTTGGACGGATTGGAAACCGTATAGATCTTGTTTCCGTAGTATTCCGTGGTGAGCGGTTCTCTCTCCACGCATCTGTAGTTTGCCAGATCCTCCATGGAGATGGCGGCCCCGGCTTCCTTCATGCCGGCGACGATCTTCTCTGCTATCTCACCGGTATAAAAGGCATCTGCGCCCTTGTCGGCGATGATCTGGAGCGTATTTGCCAGGTCTTCGTTTTTGTACGTATCACCTGCACTGTAGGGGAAACCGTCGTTTGTAAAAAGCTCAAAGAGGTATTCGTAGCCTTCTTTGTTGAATTCCGTGTAGCCGTCGGCGATAGCGCCCGCAGCCACAGAATCAAGGACAAATCCCTCTCTGGCGATCTTTATCACGGGTTCGAGGACCTGCGCAAGGGTCATGGTGCCGTATTTTTCCAGAGCATAAGCCAGACCTTTTACCTGTCCGGGAACTCCGGCAGCACGCGCGGTCTTGACGTACTGGGCTTTGTTATAATAGCTCGCGGTCACGTTCGCCGGGATCGTCTCCAGATACTCGATGGTGGTGTATCTGTCCTCATCCGCGAGATATATCGTCATAAGTCCGCTGCCGCCTATACCGCTGTGATGAGGCTCGCAGACTCCTACCGCAAAGATCGTGGCGACCGCGGCATCTACCGCGTTTCCGCCCGCCTTCATGATATCAATGCCGACCTGGGAGGTGAGCTCGCTGTAGCTGGATACGCAGGCGGTCTCTCCGACTGCACCGTTGTTGAATTCATCGCCTTCATATGCTCCGGCGGGAGCAGCCTGCTGCGACGAGGGTTCCTCCGCAGCAGTGGTATCCGAAGCCTGGCTCTGCGTCTCAGGCGCTTCGGAAGAGGTATCTTTACCGCAGCCGACCGAAGAAAGAATCATCGTCAGAACCAGTATCAGGCTCAGTATCTTAACTGCTTTTTTCATGAATTCTCCTTTGAGCGCTTTTTATCAGTAATACTCATTGTTTACATAAGAAATTGTCATAATTTTACAACTCAATCCCCGAAAAATAAAGAGCATGTTCCGGTATTTTCTTCTTTTCTTGCAAACAAAAAAAACTTTCTGCAACACTTTATTTTATTAAAAAACTAATTGATAATGTTTCCAAAACAAATTAGTGCTCTCTGACGCGCGCCCAGGTTTGATTTTTTACATTTTAAGGAATAGAATTGAGCCATATCTCCAAGGAGGATTTCCTGATGAAAAGACTGTTTTCTCTCATTTTGACAGCTTGTCTCCTGCTGGCGCTGACAGGCTGCGGAGGAGGTCCGTACATAGACCCCGGTCCCCAGACAGAGCCGCCAAATTCCGCGGATACGCAGATTTCCGAGGATACGCAGACCGAAGCATCTGCGGATGCCGCTGACGGAGTATGGCTGCCCTACGACAGGTACGGTCAGACAATACTGACTGACCGCGACGCCGCGGGCATGCAGGGGGCTGTATCTTCCACGAGCTGGTACGCCACAAAGGCCGGTCTGGATATCCTGAAAGCCGGCGGCAACGCGGCGGATGCCGGATATGCCGTGGCATACACGCTCGGCGTCGTCGAGCCGTTTACCTCAGGCATCGGCGGAGGCGGATTCATCACCTACTTTGATGCGTCCACAGGCGAAATAACCATGCTTGATTTCCGAGAGATCGCTCCTGCAGAGGCTACACCATACGACTGGCTGGACGAAGACGGTCAGATGAAGCATTATATCGATAAAAAAGGAAATGAGATGACCTCGGTCTATTCTCAGCTCAACCGCCTCGGAGGTCTGGCTGTCGGCGTTCCCGGCTTTGTCGCAGGCTGGGAGGAAGCGCTGGAGAGCCTTGGCAGCGGAGCTCTCTCCCGGGCAGAGCTAATGGAAGCCGCGATAGGATATGCCGAGGATGGCTACTTCGTAACGCCTACGATGCAAAGCTCTTCTCAGGACGAACTTTCCGAAATATCAGTCATGGATGAACTCTCGGCATATTATCTGGACGATTTCGGCTTCCCACCCGAGACAAATTCCACGATTCAGAACCCCGACCTGGCCAAGACATACCGTCTGATCGCCGAGAACGGCCCTGAGGCTTTCTACAGCGGCAAGGTGGCCGACGCGATCATCGCTGCGGTCACGAAATACGACGGAAAAATGAGCCTGGATGATCTGGCTTCCTACCGCGTCGAAAAGCGCGAGCCCCTCGAATCCACATACAGAGACTACAGGATATATGCTCTTCCTCCTTCATCCTCAGGAGGCACGCACCTGATCGAGATCCTTAATATACTGGAAAACTACGATATGAGTTCCATCGGCGTCAACTCCGCGCAGTACGTTCATCTGCTCGCCGAGGCGACCAAGATATCCTTTGCGGACCGGGCGGCGTACATGGCCGACACTGCATTTGCCGACGTGCCTCTGGACGTTCTGACCTCCAAGGAATATGCCTCCAGGCGGGCTTCTGAGATCAGCGAGGGCAACGGAGCGTATGCCGCCGGCGACGTGGACGGTGAACACAGCTCCACGACCTCATTCTCGGTCGTGGACAAGGACGGAAACATGCTCACCTGCACTCAGACCATAGGCGACTTCTACGGCAGCAAAATAGCCGTAGACGGCTGCGGCTTCATTCTCAATGACGAAATGTATGATTTTGATACGGATCCGCAGTCTGTAAACTGCGTAGCAGGGGGAAAACGGCCGCTTTCGAGCATCGCTCCCACTCTCGTGCTCACTCCCCAGGGCGAGCCCTTCGTGACGATAGGCACACCGGGAGGCTCGAGGATCTTTGCGGTGATCGCCCAGGTCATACAGCGCATGATCGACTACGGACTGGATATCCAGGAGGCTGTCGAGACCGTGCGTGTATTCGCCTCGGATGATTCGTCCCTCACGTACGAGGAGGACGGGATCTCGGCGCTCTCTCAGGAAACACTGGACGAGCTGAAAGCCATGGGCTATACTCTCGTGCCCCGCAAAAAGCTGGATCTGTATTTCGGAGGAGTTCAGGGCATCGAAAAGAAACCTGACGGCACACTCCACGCCGGGGCGGATCCCCGCCGTACCGGAAAGGCTCTGGCATACTGAATTTCCGCCGGATCATCCGGTTCCTGAAAAGGAATTTCCGGGACGATCAGGCGGCAGCAAGTGAGATACAAGTTCTGAAAATAAACAGCTCCGGGATATGCGCTTTCGTATATGGCGCCAATATCCCGGAGCTGTATTATTTTCGAAACGGTAGCTCACGCCGGCTCGTCCGCCCCCGTCCCCGGAAAACCTTTCAGGAACGGATCAGGACCGGCGGAAAGGTCCGATCAGTCAAGCTTGATCCCGGCGAGGAGATCCGCCATGCTCGTGGTGGCTTTCTCCTTCTCGGTGTACTCCTGCTTCTCTTCTCTGCGGCCGCGGCGCTCGCCTCTCTCGGGGCGATCGGAACGCTCAGGACGATCCTCGCGCGGAGCACGCTTGGGCGCCTCCTCCAGAGCCTTCATGCTGAGGCTGATCTTGCCGTCCTTGATACCGATGACCTTGACCTTGACAGTATCTCCCTCTTTGAGGACGTCAGCGGGCTTCTCGACTCTCTTGTAGCTGATCTGGGATACGTGAACGAGACCCGATACTCCGTCTCCGAGATCCACGAATGCACCGTAGTCCTTGAGAGACTCGACCTTGCCTTCGAGGACAGCATCGAGCTCGATCTTTGCCTGAGCGGCGGCGCGCTGCTCATCTCTGCGCATACGTGCTGCATCGCGTCCGGAAAGGACCAGCTTCTTGTTCTCGCGGTCGGCGGTGATGACGATCGCTTCGATGGTCTTGCCCTTGTACTCCTCGAGATTCTCGACATATCCCGCTGCCAGCTTGGAAGCAGGGATAAAGGCTCTCACATCGTCCACAAAGGCGACAACTCCGCCCTTGACGGCACTGTCTATCTTCACTTCAAAGATGGTCTTGTCCGCAAGCATCTGCTCGAACTTGTCCCATACGGGATCGTCGTTCTTGGGAGGGCCCGCCTGAAGCGACTGCTCCAGCTCCGCTGCATAATTCTCCATGGGCTCGGCCTTTGCAGGCTCTGAGACCTTGGCCTTTGCAGCTTCCTTGACTTCCTCCGCCTTCTCTGCCACGTTTTCCTTAGCCTCGGCGACTGCTTCGGCTACGGCTTCCTTTACCTCAGCGAGCTTCTCGGGCGCGGCTTCCTTGACTTCCGCAACCTTCCCGGCTACGGCTTCCTTGGCCTCGGCGAGCTTCTCGGGCGCGGCTTCTTTGAGCTCTGCGACCTGCTCAGCTACGGCTTCCTTAGCCTCGGCAACCTTCTCGGCTACTGCTTCCTTCACCTCGGCTGCCTTCTCGGCTACTGCTTCTTTGACCTCTTCGATCTTTTCACTAACTTCTGACATGCTTTTCCTCCCAATCCTCTCTTTTTACCTGACGTTCCTCCATGGGATATTGGGAACGACGGCTTTTTCCGCGATATTATAGCAAATACGCGAAAGCATTGCAATTACTTTATAATACAAAACCGGGAAGCAAATGCTTCCCGGCGTAGCCGATAGGGGAATCGAACCCCTGTTTCCGCCGTGAGAGGGCGGCGTCTTAACCCCTTGACCAATCGGCCTCATTGCGACAGCAAAAGGGATTTTATCAGATGCCGCCGCTATTGTCAAGAATTATTTTACTATATTTGTCAGAACTCCGATGCCGTCTACACCGCACTCTACGACGTCTCCGCTGCGAAGCCACCTGGGCGGATCAAAGCCCATGCCGACGCCCGAAGGAGTACCGGTAGAGATGATCGTTCCGGCCTTGAGGCACATGCCTCCGCTGAGCTCGCTGATGAGATACGGAATATCAAAGATCATCCTGTCGGTATTGCTCTCCTGGCGCACCTCGCCGTTCACTTTGCACCAGATATGCTGCGCAGGAGGCACTGGCAGATCGTCCTTCAGTACGATCCACGGTCCCATACAGGTGAAGGTGTCCAGACTCTTGCCAAAATAAAACTGCTTATGGCGCTGCTGCAGATCGCGCGAGGTCACGTCGTTGATGATCGTGTAGCCGAACACGTAGTCCCATGCGTCTTCCTGCGATACGTTCACGGCGTCCCTGCCGATGATCACGGCCAGTTCAGACTCATAGTCGAGGCGCTCCTGGATATCGAAATGCCCGTCGATATATCCGCCGTCAGGCGTGGCCAGATTGCAGCGCTTGCAGAAATAAACGGGGAAAGGACGGTCTCCGTGGAACTCCTCTTTCTTATATTTTGCCGATTCGTAGGCATGTTCCATGTAATTTACGCCGACACAGATGACCTCCTGCTTCGGCACGGGGATGGGCGCCAGAAGCTCCACCTGATCCAGCTGTACCCCCTCAGACGAGCCGCAGTCGTCGCAGGAACGCGCAGAAGCCTTTCTCAGGGCCGCAAGCTCCTGAGGAGTGATATTCTCTATCAGTTCGTTCATATCGGCGTATGAAAGCCCCAGGGCGCTCACAGGCACCGCATAAGTCTCGCATCCGGCCACGACGCCGACCTGAGTCTGACCCTGATATCTGTATGTGATAAGTTTCATGGTTCACCTCCTGCTACAAGATAGCATAAAAAGAGACCACGCACAAGCGTGATCTCTCTTCGTCAGACTGCTGATGATTACTTAAGGGTAACCTTAGCGCCTTCTGCCTCGAGAGCAGCCTTGGCAGCCTCAGCCTCTTCCTTGGAAACGCCCTCTTTGAGAACCTTGGGAGCGCCGTCAACAGCGTCCTTAGCTTCCTTCAGGCCCAGACCGGTCAGGTCGCGGACGACCTTGATGACCTTGACCTTGTTAGGGCCGACCTCGGTCAGCTCTACGTCAAAGCTGTCCTTCTCCTCAGCAGCGGGAGCATCACCGGCAGCAGCAGCTACTACGACACCGGCAGCGGCGGAAACGCCGAACTTCTCCTCGCAAGCCTTAACCAGGTCGTTGAGCTCAAGAACGGTAAGCTCTTCAACAGCTGCGATAATTTCTTCGATAGATAATTTAGCCATTATTATATTCCTCCTGTAATGTGTGACCGCTCATGCGGCCGGGGCCTCTTGCCCCTGATGCGGTCCTCGCGGACCCGTTACGACGCGCTGGGCGTCCGGTTAATCAAATTACTCTGCTGTGGGAGCCTCAGCGGGGGCTTCGGCAGCGGGAGCCTCAGCGGGCGTTTCGGCAGGAGCTTCCTCGGCGGGAGCTGAAGCTGCAGGAGCCTCGCAGGCAGATGCACCGCCTTTCTCGGCCAGCTGGTTCATGACGCGAGCAAAGTTGGTGATAGGCGACTTGATGCTTCCCAGGAATCTGGAGAGCAGCACTTCGCGGCCCGGGATGGACGCGATCACGTTCATGCCCTTCTCGTCATAATAGGTGCCGTCCACGATACCGGACTTCATATTGAAGACCTCGATGTCCTTGACGTACTTGGCGAGGATGCGCGCAGGCGCGGTAGCGTCGTCCTTGGAAACAGCGATCGCCAGAGGTCCGGTCAGATCATCTGACAGGCCCTCGAACTCCGTTCCGGCGATGGCCCGCTTTACAAGAGTATTCTTGAATACCTTGTAAGTGATGCCGGCCTCTCGAAGCTCTTTGCGGAGCTTGGTGTCCTGATCCACGGTGATTCCGCGGTACACTACCAGGACCATGCTCTTGGCGCCGTCAATGATGGAAGAGACTTCCTGTACGACAGGCTGTTTTAATTCGACTTTTGCCATAGATTCTTTACCTCCTTGTAGATTTTACCACTACATGAAGTTTATTCGGAAAAAAAGTCCTTCCGACCCGAAGGCAGAAGGACTGAAAATATCATCATATCCTCTCCTCGGCAGGCGCTTAAAGCTTTGAACCATAAGGTACCGGCTGTCTTCGGCAGTGGTAATGCTGTATGACTTTAACACGCAGGCGCGTGTTTGTCAACTTTTTTGTCTGATCAGGCCATGAACCTCATCGGGTTCAGACGAACGCCGGGGCCCATGGTGGTGGTCAGGGTGATGTTCTTCATGTAGGTGCCCTTGAGTGCGGCGGGCTTAGCTTTCACGATGGCGGCCATGATGGCGTCAAAGTTCTGCTGGATCTGCTCTTCGGTGAAGGAGATCTTGCCTACAGGAACATGAACGATGTTGCTCTTGTCCAGACGGTACTCGATCTTACCGGCTTTTATGTCGTTGATAGCCTTCGTGACATCCATGGTGACGGTGCCGGCCTTGGGGTTGGGCATGAGGCCCTTAGGTCCGAGGACTTTACCGAGACGTCCTACGACGCCCATCATGTCGGGAGTAGCTACTACTACGTCAAAATCAAGCCAGCCTTCGTTCTGGATCCTGGGGATAAGCTCCTCGGCTCCTACGAAGTCCGCTCCGGCAGCCTGAGCCTCGTCGGCCTTGGCGCCCTTTGCGAATACGAGAACGCGGACGGTCTTGCCGGTTCCGTTGGGGAGAACGACTGCTCCGCGGATCTGCTCCTCGGCGTGACGTCCGTCGCAGCCGGTGCGGATGTGGAGCTCTACGGTCTCATCAAACTTGGTATAGGTCGCTTTCTTGAGAAGCGCGATAGCTTCGGGAGCATCATAGAGGACGCTGCGGTCGACAAGCTTTGCGGCTTCAGTATACTTCTTACCTCTCTTCATGTCGGTCCTCCTTAGTCCTCGACTACGATACCCATGCTGCGGGCGGTACCGCAGATCATGCTGGTAGCAGTCTCGATGTTCGCTGCGTTAAGATCGGGCATTTTGATCTCCGCGATCTTGCGGCACTCTTCTCTCTTGATCGTGGCGACCTTGGTCTTGTTCGGTACGCCTGACGCCTTCTGGATCTTGGCGGCCTTCTTGAGAAGAACGGCTGCGGGCGGCGTCTTTGTGATGAAGCTGAAGCTTCTGTCGGCATATACAGTGATAACTACGGGGATGATCATATCGCCCTGATCAGCTGTACGAGCGTTGAACTGCTTTGTGAACTCTACGATGTTCACACCGTGCTGGCCAAGCGCGGGACCGACGGGCGGTGCGGGCGTAGCTTTGCCGGCAGGGATCTGTAACTTGATGTAACCTGTTACTTTCTTTGCCATGATGGCTCCTCCTTTTTATCTTTCCCTGTAAGGGAAGTAGTGGTATGGCGGGGCGGGGAGCCCCTTCCACATATATATCAGGCCAAAAGGCGTGATATCACATCCTGCGGACCGATGAGAACTCCAGCTCGACGGGAGTCTCGCGTCCGAACATATCCACAGAGAGCGTAAGAGTCTGCTTGTTTTCGTTGATGGCCTTGATCGCGCCGATGGTTCCCTCCCAGACGCCACTGACGACTATCACGGAATCTCCCACCGCAAAATCGATGACCACACCGCCGTCACGGATGCCGACGTGCTTGATCTCCTCCTCGGTAAGAGGGACCGGCTTGGATCCCGGACCTACAAAGCCCGTAACGCCTCTGGTGTTGCGGACGATGTACCAGGTGTCGTCGTTCATGACCATATTTACGAGAACATAGCCGGGGAACATTTTCTTCTGGGTGGCTTTGCGGACGCCGTTCTTGATCTCCACCACGTCCTGAAGCGGCACCTCGACCTCGAGGATGACATCCTGAAGCTTGCGGTTCTCTATGGTTTTTTCAAGGTCGGCTTTGACTTTATTCTCATATCCGGAATAAGTGTGCACGACGTACCAGTTAGCTTCTGCCATGGTGCCTCCTTACAGAATAAAGCCAAGACCGAACTTGACCGCTGCATCTATAAGAGCAATGATCAGGCCCACACAGACCGACACGACCACGACAGCCACAGACTGCTTGAGAGCCTTGCCTTTCTCGGGCCAGATGACCTTCTTGAATTCAGCTTTGACGTTTTTGAAAAAACCGGCCATGATGCTACCTCTGATTATTTAGTCTCTTTGTGAAGAGTATGGGCCTTGCAGAACGGGCAGTATTTCTTGGTTTCCATTCTGTCGGGATGATTCTTCTTTTCCTTAGTAACATTGTAGTTTCTCTGTTTGCACTCTGTGCAGGCCAGGGTGATTCTGACACGCATAATCGTTTACCTCCGCGATTATTGCCGCTTTACGGCGTATTTGACCACACAAAAAATAAGACCGCTCGGGTCGGTGGTTTTCACATAGTATCATATCTTTTTTCCGGAGTCAACCGGTTTTTGAATAAATTTATGAAGAAAGCCGGCCGCCCGCGCAGATACGCATTACGTGCAGCCGGTATTCCGTGATATCACTCCACTCTGATCCCGCCGCAGGACCTGATCGACATTACGTGGCAGCAGCCGTCACCGAGTACGGCTTCCATTCCGGCGGTAAAATCCCTCACCATGGCCAGCGGTACAAAAGCCTGGATCGTGCCTGCGAAACCGCCTCCGTGGACCCTCACCGCACCCTGCCCGCCGAGAAGCCTTGCGGCCACGGCAAGTGCCAGCGCAACCTCCTGATTCTCTTTGCGGCCCGGAGGAACTATATTCTGAAGCAGGGTCCATGACGAGCGTCCGGATTCGCTGACGTATGCGAGGAATCTGGATATATCTCCGTTGCGGAGGGCGTCGAGCTGCTTGACCACGCGCTCGTTCTCATCAAAGAAATGCATGGCGCGCAGCACGGCACGGTCGCCGCAGCGCCTGCGCAGCTCACGGATCGCGCGGTCAAAATCACTCCTGTCGACCTCGCGGAGCACGTCCTTGCCAAAATATGCCGCCACGCTCTTCATCTCGTCGGGTACGGCGGTGTACTCGTCAGAGAGATCATCATGACTCGCGCCGGTGTCTATGATGCAGAGCTTGTATCCGAAATCATCAAAGTTCATATCCACAGTCTCTATCAGAGGCTTTGCCGGATCGCGGAAGTCGATCCCGATAATACCTCCTACAGAACAGGCCATCTGGTCCATCAGGCCGCTGCCCTTGCCGAAATACCTGTTCTCCGCCATCTGTCCTATCTGGGCGATGCGCACGGGATCGAGCGGAAGCTCTCCCTCAGGCGCGGCGAGATGATTAAAGACGGTTCCGATCATTATCTCAAAAGCAGCCGAGGAGCTAAGTCCGCTTCCAGCGGGAACCTGTGAAACCATGCGCGCATCAAATCCCGACGGTGCAACGCCGTCCGCAGCAAACCCCGCGGCCATCCCGCGGAGCAGAGCCTCAGAGGTATTCTTCTCCTCGGGGCGGACTTCCAGACTGTCCAGAGATATCATGCACAGAGGCCGATCGTCAGAGTATATCCTGATGACCCCTTCACTGTTGCGCGCTACCGCCGCAGCTATCTCCATATTCACTGCAGCAGCTATGACTCTGCCGCGCTGGTGATCGGTATGATTGCCGGCCAGCTCCGTCCTGCCGGGCGCCGTAAATATATACTCGCAGGGGCGTCTGAAGCGCTCTTCGAATTCTTTTTTGATCTGTTCGTACATGACATTCTCCTGAACTCAAAAGATTTTTTTGATGCGAAGGACATTTTTGCCGTCCTTATAGCAATAGGTCACCTCATCCATAGTCCTGCGTACGAGGAGTATGCCGAGTCCTCCGATCGGGCGGCTGTCAGCATCGAGCGAGGTGTCCGGCTCAGTCTGGGCCAGAGGATCGAAAGGCACGCCGCTGTCGATAAATGTGATCGAATAAGACGCAGGGGACTCTTCTGCCTCCAGATGTACGGTGACTGTCCCATCCCCGTCGGGATACGCGTATCTGGCTATGTTGCTGTAAAGCTCATCCACAGCCACATCGATCTGCATCTGTGCTTTCATCGGGCAGTCCAGCGCCTCAAGCTCCGTGTCGATGACCGCTGTCAGCTCCGGTATCTTATCAAGCTTTGCTTCGAGTATGAGTTCTTTCATTTATCTTCTCCTGCAGGACTAATGAAATACATCGTGCTAATTATAGCATGCCTGATGAGGTTTTCAAACAGTAACTTTGCCGGCCGGATCGGCTGTTTTGCTGCTGCGCTGCCGCGGCGTTCAAATCCTCCCGAGTTTGCCACTTAACCGCCTGATCTTAGGATAAAAAAATTCAGAAATAGCTTGATTTTGCAAGGAAAACCCTTGCTTTTTTTATTGCTTTATGGTATAATTTATTAGTAGGTCTATAGGTCTTTTTCGGGAGGTGT
>JAFSTX010000004.1 GCA_017445585.1 Lachnospiraceae bacterium | reverse complement strand
GGCTCGCCCTGGGAGCCGGGCTCCTTGGTGCGGTCCAGAACTGCGATCTTCTTTACGGTCTTGGGCAGTGCGGCGACAAGCTTGTCGGGGCAGAAAGGACGGTACAGGCGGACCTTTACGAGGCCGACCTTCTCGCCGTGAGCGTTGAGATAATCAACGACTTCCTCTGCCACGTCGCAGATGGAGCCCATGGCGATGATGACGCGGTCAGCGTCCTTTGCGCCGTAATAGTTGAAGAGCTGGTAATCGGTACCGAGCTTCTTGTTGACTTTGTTCATGTACTTCTCGACTACTGCGGGAAGCGCGTTGTAGTACTTGTTGCAGGCCTCGCGATGCTGGAAGAAGGTGTCGCCGTTCTCGTGTGAGCCGCGGGCTGCGGGATGGTTGGGATTAAGGGCGTGCTGACGGAACTCCTCAACAGCCTTCATATTGCACATGGACTTCAGATCCTTGTAATCCCAGACGGCAACTTTCTGTATCTCGTGAGAGGTGCGGAAGCCGTCAAAGAAGTTCAGGAAAGGAACCTTTCCCTCGATGGCAGCCAGATGAGCGACAGCGGCAAGGTCCATGACCTCCTGTACGTTGCTCTCGGCCAGCATGGCAAAGCCGGTCTGGCGGCAGGCCATGACGTCGCTGTGATCACCGAAGATGTTCAGAGCGTGGGATGAAACTGTTCTGGCTGATACATGGAATACGGTGGGCAGTAATTCGCCCGCGATCTTATACATATTGGGGATCATAAGAAGAAGTCCCTGAGAAGCTGTATAAGTAGTGGTGAGCGCGCCTGCGCCGAGAGCACCGTGAACGGCACCCGCCGCGCCTGCCTCAGACTGCATCTCGACGACCTTTACGCGGCTGCCGAAGATGTTTTTGCGTCCGTTTGCCGACCACTGATCTACGTAATCAGCCATCGGTGATGACGGGGTGATGGGATAGATAGCAGCCGTCTCGGTAAATGCGTATGACACATGTGCCGCAGCGGTGTTTCCATCCATGGACTGCATTTTTCTTGCCATAAGAAATCCTCCTGTAAACTATTTTATCGCATCCATGCGCCACACGACCCCAGCTGTCGGTCACGTAGCCGCAGGAATAGATAAGGGGCCAGGCCCCTTTTCATCCATTATTTATTATAATTTCTTAAAGGCAAAAGTCAAACGGATATTGCCCCGAGGCGGGAAATAATTAAATTTTTTAGGCAAAATGTCTGATATTTCTAATATACGCAATTATCTGTTCCGCGGCTGTTGACCGGTTTTATTGACATACACGGCAAAGCGTAATACAATTACGCCGCTTCTGTTTGTGAACAGCTGACACCATGGAGGAACGATATGGAAGAAAATAAAGAATATACTTTATCAAAAACAGGGTTGCGCGAAGCGGTTACTGAGACGGCAGACGCCGACGGCGCTGCAGCCCCTGCCGACGGCTTTGGCGGCGACGCTTCTGAGATGACCAGCGGCAGCGATGCTGCACGCGAGCCTTTCGTCTCTTCGCACACCCCTCTCCAGCGCGTACTCGCATGGATCGCCATCGGCCTGCTGCTCGCGCTGACCGTCACCGATCTTGTGCTCGCGATCATCGGCACACCCGAGGCGCAGCTCGCCCTCCGTATCACGATCGTGCTCACGGTTCTTGTCCCGATCATTCTCTATTTCTTTGTTCTGATGCTGAAAAAGCGCAAGGGATAAATATTGCCGCCCGGGAGACCGCCGGTTTGCGCCGGTCAGATCACAAGGCCTGCGATAAACGCAGCCGCTGCCGCGCCGAGAGCGACGGTAAGGAGCGAACGGCGGAAAAACGCCAGCACGAGCGCTGCGCCAGTGCCTATAAGTGACGCGGCGGTATTTCCGGTCGCGGTAAAGATCGCGGGAAAAGTCATGGCGGCAAGCACCGCGTACGGCACATAGTACAGGAACGACTGCACAAAGCGGTTCCTGATTTTTTTACGGAAAATGATCAGCGGCGTGACCCGGAGCAGATATGTAGTGCCCGCCATAATGATCATGCATACTGCTATATATACAGGATCATTCATGGCGCACCTCCTCAGTATCCGGCTGTTCCTGCATGCGTCCCGCCTCGGACATATCATTGTCAGCACAGGACGTTTCGGCGCCGGAAGCGTCACGATCCGCATCTGTCTCGTCTGCGTGTTCATCCGCATCTCCGGATCCGACAGGGAATAGCACAGCTGCGAGCGACGCGACGATGACCGCGATGACTATGATGCTCCAGCCTCCCGAGAGGAAGCCGAAAAACGGGATATATGAAAAGCAGAGGCTGACCGCCGTCGCCGCCAGCACCACAAAGAGCACCGGACGGTGCTCCCTCGCCGGAGGCACTATTATCGCGATAAACATCGCATACAGCGCGATATTCATCGCACTGACCACTATGCCCGGAAGGATCTGCGAAAAGATCCCGCCGAGTACCGTCCCCGCCGTCCAGCCGATGACCGGCGTCAGTATCAGCCCCCTCATATACGCGGGTGAAAGGAGCGAAGGCTGGCCGATGGCCACCGCGAATATCTCGTCCGTCACGCCGTGCGCGGCCGAAAGCCGCCTGAACGTCCCGAAATCCGGATTAAGCCTTTGTGAAAGAGAAAGCGACATCAGAAAATATCTGAGATTAATGATAAGAGTAGCCAGCGCGATCTCGGCGTATCCGGCGCCCTGCAGCATCAGAGACGTCCCGGCAAACTGCCCGGCGCTCGTAAGATTTGTGAGAGAGATCAGCCCTGCGACCCACACGGGAAACCCGGAGGTACACACACTCATTCCAAACGCGCATGAAACAGAAAGATACCCCAGTCCTATCGGGGTACCGTGTTTGATGCCTTGAAGGAAATGCGATCTGTGTTTCATATAACACCTTGTGTTTTCCGGATTTATCTACAGTAATAAGGCATGAAAGTGCCTTTAGCGGTACTCTGAGGCCGCCGGTGCTTAGCGAATTCAAGCGTCAGCGATGAATGAGCTTAGCATCCGCTGCGTGACGAAGGTAGCGGGAGCGTGCCGCCGAAGGCACTTTCATGCCTGAATCCACTTAAACAAACGAGAAAACGCCCGCGCTGATCAGCATCATAATGACGCCGGCGATTAGCACGCCGCCCATGGCCGCCAGTACGCTGTCGCGGAACTTCATATTAAGGATGCTCGCTGCGAGCGTGCCGGTCCATGCACCTGTCCCCGGCAGAGGGATCGCGACAAAGAGCATCAGCCCGATAAAGATACCGCGCTTGCCGTTGATCTTTTCACCGGCCCTGATCCCCTTCTCGTACATCCAGGTGAACCATTTGCCGATGTAGCGCTTATCCTTGCCCCATTCGAGCACCTTGCGCCCGAAAAGATAGATGAACGGCACCGGAAGCATATTTCCGATGATCGATACTATATATGTGGGTACAAGCGGAAGCCCCATCCCGACTCCTACCGGGATAGCGCCTCTCAGCTCGATGATCGGAACCATCGATATAAAAAACACCCACAAATACTTAAAAAACATCGTTAACCTCTATGCGTTTCCCCGCCGCAGCGCCTGCATTTGCAAAGCCTTTGGCGCTTTCGTCAAATCAGCAGCGAAGGTTTCGTAAAGAAAAGCGATGAAAACGCAACTGTCTGAGCGAAGCGAGTTTTGCGTTTTCGAGCTTTTTAGAAGCCGAGCGCACTGATTTAGAAAGCCAGCCAACCGGCTTTGCACATGCAGACGCTGCGGCAGGAAACTCGCCGGCGAGTTACGCCTTCGCGCTGTTGCGCTTGATCATATCACGCTTGCGCAGCGTCGGATCCAGTATCTTTTTGCGGATACGGAGCGTCAGCGGCGTGACCTCCAGCAGCTCATCCGTATCGATAAACTCCATGCACTGCTCCAGACTCATGATCTTGGGAGGCACGAGCTTCAATGCCTCATCCGAGCCCGAAGCGCGGGTATTGGTCAGTTGCTTCTTCTTGCAGACGTTGACCTCGATATCCATGTTCTTAGGATTCTGGCCGACGATCATGCCGGCATAGACGCGGTCGCCGGGCTTAACGAACATAAGTCCGCGCTCCTGCGCGTTGAATATACCGTAGGCCACGGCTTCACCCGTCTCAAATGCGATCAGCGAGCCCATGTTGCGGTACTGGATCTCGCCGCGGAAAGGTCCGTAGCCGTCAAAGAGCTGGTTCATGATGCCGTTGCCCTTCGTATCGGTCAAAAACTCGTCGCGGTATCCGATAAGTCCGCGCGAAGGGATGGAAAACTCGACTCTGGTATATCCCGTACCTGAGGGATGCATATCCAGCAGTTCGCCCTTGCGCGTGCTGAGCTTCTCGATAACGACGCCCGTGTACTCGTCGGGCACGTCCACGTAAAGATGCTCGATCGGCTCCAGCTTTTTGCCGTTCTCGTCTTCCTTATAAATTACCTCTGCCTTGCTGACAGCAAACTCAAAGCCCTCGCGGCGCATATTCTCGATCAGCACCGAGAGATGCAGCTCGCCGCGCCCACTGACTCTGAAGCAGTCGGGAGTGATCTCCTCGACGCGCAGACTCACGTCGGTATTCAGCTCACGCATCAGACGGTCGCGCAGATGACGGGAGGTGACGTATTTGCCTTCCTGTCCGGCAAAAGGCGAATCGTTGACGTTAAACGTCATGGAAAGCGTAGGCTCGGAGATCTTCTGGAACGGAATAGGCTCAGGCTTCTCGGGCGAGCAGAGCGTATCGCCGATATGGATATCCGCTATGCCTGAGATGGCCACGATAGATCCGACGGTCGCCTCCGTGACGTCTATCTTTTTCAGGCCCTCAAACTCATAAAGCTTGCTGACCTTGACCTTTTTCATCTTGTCGGCGTCGTGCGCGTTTACGATCACGACTTCCTGGTTGACTTTGATCGTGCCGTTGTCGACCTTACCTACGCCGATACGGCCTACGTATTCGTTATAATCAATAGTACTGATAAGCACCTGGGTGGGGGCAGTCTCGTCGCCCTCGGGAGCCGGGATATGTTTTACGATCGTCTCAAAGAGCGGCTTCATATTTACCCGCTCATCGTCCAGCTCGTAAGTCGCCCAGCCGGCCTTTGCCGAAGCAAAGATAAACGGACAGTCGAGCTGCTTGTCGTTTGCATCCAGCTCCATAAGGAGCTCCAGCACCTCATCGATGACGGCCTTGGGTCTCGCCTCGGGACGATCCACCTTGTTGATGCATACGATCACGTCCAGATCCAGCTCAAGAGCCTTCTTCAGCACGAACTTGGTCTGCGGCATTGGTCCCTCAAAAGCATCCACGACCAGCACCACGCCGTTCACCATCTTGAGCACGCGCTCCACCTCGCCGCCGAAATCAGCGTGGCCGGGAGTGTCGATAATATTGATTTTCACGCCGTTGTAATGCACGGCGGTGTTTTTGGACAGGATCGTGATGCCGCGCTCGCGCTCGATATCGTTGGAATCCATGACCCTCTCCTGGACCTCCTGATTCTCGCGGAAGACTCCGCTCTGCTTCAGGAGCTCGTCCACGAGCGTGGTCTTGCCGTGGTCAACGTGCGCGATGATAGCTATGTTTCTTACGTCTTCTCTCTTCATAAAACTTCCTTTTACTGTTTGTTATGATCAGCGGCTGACAGTGCAGCGCGCATAAAAACTTTGCAATAATACCACCGATCCGCCGCGATGGCAAGATTATTCGGCGGGCAGATCACAAGTCTATGCCATAGTCATCCGTCTTCAGCAGGAAAACCATGGCGCTGACCGGCGGCACGCCCACGGGCAGCTGCCCCCATGAGACCTGCATCTCCTTGCGGCCGACATTATAGGATCCGGCGCTGCTGCGACCGTCAGTCATAAAGATCCTCTCCGCCTTCAGTATTCTCTCGCCGGGCAGTTCCAATGCAAGATCAAGTTCCTTCTCCGAGCGGTTCACCGCGGTCAGGATGACCTCTCCTCCAAGCCTGCGCAGGAAGGCAAAGCAGCCTTTCTGTGCATATACTATCTCAGTCTGCCCGCGCCGCAGGGCGTTATGCTCTCTGTGAAGTTCAATGGCGCTCTTGTAAAAATCTATCAGCCGGTAATCCTCCCTGCCCCAGAGGTAGGTCCTGCGGTTATCCGGGTCCGTCCAGCCGCAGATCCCGATCTCGTCTCCATAGTAGAGTCCCGGCGCGCCCGGCCACGTCATCTGGAAGACTACCGTCGCCATCAGCACGTCCATCCTGACCCCCTCCGATGCGCTCTCTGCACCGGATACGGCCAGTCTGCCGCATCTTCCGGCAGTACGCGTGGTATAGCGTGCGTGGTCGTGATTGTCCAGCTGGTTCAGCGCTGCCATATAGGCGTCCTCGGTAAAATGTGCCCTCGTGATACAGAGCTCGGCGGCCAGAGCCTCGGCATTGCCAATCTTATCGGGATCGGCCTTGTCGCAGTGCTTGTCGACCCCGGTAAAGAACCAGCCCACAGGCTCCATAAATCCCTCATAGTTCATGACGGAATCCCACTCCGAGCTTTTGACCCATTCGGAAGCGTCGCCGTAGTGCTCGGCAAAGATCCATGCGTCGGGATGCGCGGCCTTGACCGCGTCATAGAATTCCCGCCAGAAAGCGTGGTTCTCTGCGGGCGTCTCGCCGAGATCTCCCGCCACGTCCAGTCTCCAGCCGTCGCACATGTAGGGCTCGCTGACCCAGTAGGCTCCGATGCGTTTTATCTCCTCGCGCAGCGCAGCGCACTTGTAATTCAGCTTCGGAAGCGTCTCTACATCCCACCAGCACTTTCGCCTGCCGTCTTCTCCGATCACGAAATAATCCGCCTTCGCCGGGTCGCTGCACCAGGCGTTCTCGCTGCCGCAGTGGTTGAATACCCCATCCAGCACGATCTTCATCCCGGCTTCGTGGACCGCCCGCGTAAAGCACGCAAAATATTCATTGGGCGAAAGCACGCGCCCGGGATCTTCCTGGTTCCGCGCATAACGGCTCGTCAGATGAGAGTCTATCTCGTAATAATCCGTTGTGTCATACTTGTGATTCGACGGAGATCTGAATATCGGATTAAAGAGCAGCACTTCCACGCCAAGCTCCTTAAGATACGGAAGCTTGTCCCAGACCCCCTCCAGGTCTCCGCCGTAGAAACGCTGCACATCCAGCGTCTTGACCGGCGAATTCCATTCGTCCACGTGCTCGACCGGGCCAAGCCGGTCATACCGGTACTCGCCCGTCCTGACATCATTTTCCCGATCGCCATTACAGAAGCGGTCGGGAAAAATCTGGTATACCACGGCACCTTTTGCCCATTCGGGAACCATATAAACTCCTGATATTATCTCTTTATCTTTGCGGGGACCTTCTTGCCGATCCAGAGCGCCTCGAACTCTTCCTGATAGATCTTCTCTTTTTCTACCAGAAGCTTTGCGCAAGCGTTCAGGATGTCCTTGTGTTCGACGATGATCTCTCTGGCTTTCTGGTAGCATTCCTCCAGAATGCGGCGTTCCTCGTCGTCGATGAGCCTGTCCATATAATCGCTGCGGCTGTGAGTGAGTGTGTAGTCCCTCGCGAGGAATACCTCCTCCTCGTCAGCGCAGTTGATGAAGCCGACCTTTTCCGACATGCCGTATTTGGTGACCATATCCCTCACGAGCCCCGTCGCCTGCTTGATATCGGCAGACGCTCCGGTAGTCACATCGCCGAAGACCAGCTCCTCGGCGATCCGTCCGCCCATACTTACCATGATATGCTCGATCATCTCGTTCTTGGTAATGAACATATTGTCACGCTCAGGCAGCGGCATGGTGTAGCCGGCCGCGCTCGCGCCGGTCGGAATGACCGATATCGTATGCACCGGGTTCATATGAGGCAGCACGTGGAAAAGGATCGCGTGTCCGGCCTCGTGATACGCAGTGATGCGCTTCTCTTCGTCGGAGATAACATGGCTCTTCTTCTCGGTTCCGATGCCGACCTTCACGAAGGACTGGTCGATATCCTCCTGGGAGATAAAGAGCTTGTTCGCCTTCGCGGCACGGATGGCTGATTCGTTCATCAGATTCTCCAGATCCGCTCCGGTAAAACCGGCGGTGGTCTTCGCCACGCGGGAGAGGTCTACGTCCTCGGCCAGAGGCTTGTGCTTCGCATGGACATGGAGGATCTGCTCGCGCGCCTTTACGTCCGGACGCTGTACCATGACCTTGCGGTCAAAACGCCCCGGGCGCATGATGGCGGGATCCAGGATGTCCACCCTGTTCGTAGCTGCCATGACGATAATACCCGAATTCACTTCAAAGCCGTCCATCTCCACCAGCAGCTGATTCAGGGTCTGTTCTCTCTCGTCGTGTCCGCCGCCGAGGCCTGATCCGCGGCGTCTGGCCACGGCGTCGATCTCGTCGACAAAGACTATGCACGGCGCGTTCTTCTTTGCTTCGGCAAAGAGATCTCTCACACGCGAAGCGCCGACGCCTACGAACATCTCCACGAAATCAGAGCCCGAAATGCTGAAGAAGGGGACCTTGGCCTCTCCTGCTACGGCTTTGGCCATGAGGGTCTTACCGGTGCCGGGAGGGCCGACCAGCAGAATACCCTTTGGCACGCGGGCGCCCATCTTCGCGAATTTGGCCGGATTCCTCAGGAAATCGACGATCTCGGATAGGTCCTCTTTTTCCTCGGCAAGGCCTGCCACGCTGTCAAAATCCGTCTTGGAATCACGTATCATCTGGGCGCGGCTCTTGCCGAAATTCATCATCTGATTGTTCGCGCCTCCGCCCAGGCCTCTGAGCAGCATTGAGAAGATCAGCACGATCGCGATAGCGCCGATGGCCACTATGATGATAGTGGTGATGCTGACGGATTCGCGGATCTCACCGACGGTATAGTCTGTATAGCCTTTTTCCACGAGCCAGTCCTCCACCGCCTTGACGTCGGTGGAATTAAAAACGTATCCGCCGGTGGATGTGGTATAGATGATCCTGCCGGTAGGGATCTTCTCGTCCTGTTCGATGGCCACCGAAGTCACCTCGCCCTTCTCAAGCGCGGCTGTGAAGCTGACCATATTGCCGTCAAAATAATTGCTGCGGGAGTTCATGCTCTGACTGATGATCCACACCATGATACCGATCATGATGATGATAAAGATCAGCCGCATGGGACTTGCGCCCTGTCTTCTTTCGTTCATATTACCTCATTCAAAAATGTTCGCCGGTCCGGATATATCCTGGGGACGCCCCTCTTCCGGCCGGTCTTCAGTCAAACTCCACGATCCCGACGTAGGGGAGATTGCGGTACTTCTGATCATAATCCAGACCGTATCCCACTACAAAATAATCCTCTATCTCAAAGCATGTATAGTCTACCTTGATATCTTTTCTGATCCTGCGGGAGGGTTTGTCAAGCAGTGTGCAAAGCTTCAGGCTGGCGGGCTTTCTCATAGTCATCTGCTCGAGCAGATATCCGAGTGTGTTTCCGGAGTCGATGATGTCCTCGACAAGGATGACGTTCTTGCCCTCGATGGGCTCGTCGAGATCCTTGGAAAGCTTGACGACGCCTTTTGAGACGGTACCCGAGCCGTAGCTGGAGCAGCTCATGAAATCCATTGTGACCGGGATGGTGAGCCTCTTGGCAAGCTCGCACATGAAGAAGACGCTGCCCTTGAGGATACCGATTATATGGACCTGTCTGCCCGCGTACTCCGCGCTGATCCTGTCTGCGATCTCCTGGATCCTGGCCTCTACCTTCTCCTGACTGATGTACTCTCTGACTCTCTCACTCATTTGTCATATACTCCTTCGATATTGATCTCAATGATGCTCTCCGTGCTGTCGGTGACCTTATAAGCTTCGCTGATGCGGTATCCCGGGACCCAGACGATGCTGCTCCCGTCCGCAAGCAAAGGCATGCTCCCGCGCCTTGCGGCGGGGATCTTCGCGTCCAGCATGAATCTGGCGATAGATTTGTCCCCGGCACCGGCCAGAGCGATAGTGTCTCCGGGCCTCCGGCTGCGCCACACAAGCGTATCTTTTATTTTATCATAATCAAACCATTTCGTGTATTCTTTTTTGGGGACATCCGAGGCATTCATACCGTGGCGGATCACGGGAGGTGCGAGCAGGGCGTTGAGACGGACGCAGAGCGCTCTGTCCTCCTCGCGGATCCTGTCAGAAAAAGTCTCCGCCCTCCGGATCAGGATCCTGTCATATTCTCTCCCGGCACGAAGTCCGTACGGCAGGTCGACTCCTCGTCCGCTCGCACCGGCGGTCAGATCCAGCACCTGCCGCACATGCACTCTGCCTATATCTCGTCTGCTCCCGGCAAGTGATGCCATGGCTTCGATGACCGCTCTGCCGGCGCTTCCGGCTCCGGCTCCTGTCAGCGCGTCTACCGGGATGCTGACTTCATCGGTGGAGATGAGCGACTGCTTCAGGATCTCTTTTGCGCACTTCTCCTCCACTCCGCAGGCCTGTCTGCAGTCCGCTGCAAAAGCGGCCAGGTGTTCCGTGGCACCGGGATTGATCCCGTCGAGAAGCGGAAGCACTTCGTGACGGATACGGTTCCTCGTGTAATCGTCCGACAGGTTCGTGGAATCGGTACGCCACTCCTGTCCTCTCTCCCTGAGAAAAGCTTCTATCTCCTCGCGACCTGTGCCCAGCAGGGGCCTTATTATATCGCCGCTGCGCCAATCCATCCCGGCCGCCCCGGCGAGCCCCGCCCCGCGCACTATATTCATCAGCACCGTCTCCGCCTGATCGTCCCTGTGATGCCCCACCGCGACGAGCCCGCCGGCCGCGCAGCGGCGCAGCGCTTCGTACCTCGCGCTGCGGCCGGCCTCTTCCACCGAGACGCCTTCCCGGCGCGCTTTTTCTCTGACGTCTGTTCTCACCGACTCAAACGGTACACCGAGTCTGCCGGCCAGCTCCCCTGCAAAGCGCAGGTCCTCATCGGCCTCCGCTCCGCGGAGGCCGTGGTGCACATGCACCGCGGTAAGCTCCAGAGCGAGCTCCTCTCTGGCTTCGCACAAAAGCAAAAGCAGACAGACCGAATCCGCTCCTCCGCTGAGGCCCACGGCTATACGGTCTCCCTGCCTTAGTTCACATTTTTCGATTAGGATATCCTTCAGATCGAACACTTAATTACCCGGTTTAATCACTGTCTCATCGGGGTCTACGAGCCCGAGTCTCTCTCTGGCGATCTTCTCGATAAAGTCGCGGCTCTGCATGAAGATCTCCTCTTTTTCCAGTTCCTTCGCCCTCTCCTGCTCCTCGGCCAGCTGCTCGTTTACCGTATCGAGCCGGCCGCTCCACTCTCCGGCGCTCTGCCGGAGCGATATGGTATAGAGCCCTATGACGGTCACCAGTATCGCCACTATCAGGCTGATAGTGATGATCTCACGCCGCCGGGCCCTGTTCTTTCTCTTTTTGCGTCCGCTGGATTCGCGGATCCCGTCTGATCTTTCCATAGCCGGTGTCCTGTCCCTATGGTCTACAGATAGCGGAACATGTCCTCCGCCTCGTCCTTTTTGGTGGTCTCCTTTATCGCGGTGACCTCGACCTTGACCTGTCTGTTGCCGAAGCCTATCTCGATCACGTCGCCGACCTTAACCTCCGCGGAGGCTTTCGCCGGGCGGCCGTTGATGCTGACCCTGCCTGCGTCGCACGCATCGTTCGCTACGGTGCGGCGCTTTATCAGTCTTGAAACCTTAAGATACTTGTCCAGTCTCATTTTTTCTTCCTATTGATAAGGATAAAGGGCTTGCGTAATATACAAGCCCTTTATCGATAATACCGATGTATACCGGATATTATTTAGTTGATGGCGTCCTTCAGAGCCTTGCCGGCTTTGAACTTGGGAGCCTTGGTGGCTTTGATCTTCATGGTAGCGCCGGTACGGGGATTGCGGCCCTCACGAGCAGCTCTCTTGGCAACTTCGAAGGTGCCAAAACCGACAAGCTGGACCTTACGACCCTTCTTAAGCTCAGCGCCTACGGTCTCAACAAAAGCCTTAAGAGCCTTCTCGGCATCCTTCTTGGAAAGCTCGGTCTTCTTTGCGATTTCAGCAATAAGTTCTGTCTTGTTCATTTTTCTCCTCCTAAAAAACATTTCGCATACCGCGAACATCTTCGTTGAATATATAGCCTTCGGTCCGTTTTGTCAAGCTTTTTTACCAAAAAAGTGCGGTTTTTCAACGTGTTTGGGCATTTTTCCCGTCATCTCACAGTGCCTTTGCCACCTTTTCCAGTATCATGTCGCGATCGGCCTCGGACAGCTCCCCGGGAGTCCAGCTTACTATATTTTCGTCCCCCTCGTATCTGGGGATAAGATGCACATGAAAGTGCGGTACCGTCTGCCCCG
Organism: Lachnospiraceae bacterium; assembly: GCA_017445585.1. Taxonomy (GTDB): domain Bacteria; phylum Bacillota; class Clostridia; order Lachnospirales; family Lachnospiraceae; genus UBA3774. Next base: position 29,598 of record JAFSTX010000004.1, on the reverse strand, counting down.
CGGCCTCTCCGTTGTTCTGGACGACGTTGAATCCGGCGGCGCCGAGAGCATCCTTCAGGGTCGTCCCTATGCGGCGCGCCAGGGGCAGGACCTTTGCAGCCGTCTCGTCTGGCAGCTCCGTCAGATCGCGGAAATGGTCCTTCGGGAGGATCAGCGTATGCCCGCAGCTTGCGGGGCCCAGATCCAGTATCGCTCTGAAATCCATGTCTTCATATACCGTCGCCGAAGGGATCTCCCCCGCGGCAATCCTGCAGAAAATGCAATTCGGATCTCTCATATCTTCCTCCGTATCACTTTTGTTCCTTGCTCAGATTTGCGAACTTCGTAAAGTCAGGCAGCCATGCGAGCTTCACCGTACCGATAGGGCCGTTGCGCTGCTTGGCCAGGATCACTTCGGTCACGTTTTTCTCGTCGGTATCCTTCTTATAATAATCCTCGCGGTACAGGAACATGACTATGTCGGCGTCCTGCTCAATGGCTCCCGATTCACGCAGATCCGACATCATGGGACGGTGATCGGGGCGCTGCTCGGGTGCACGGGAGAGCTGCGAGAGCGCGATCACGGGTACGCCAAGCTCTCTGGCCAGACCTTTGAGGGCTCTGGATATCTCGGCGACCTCCTGGGTGCGGTTATCGCTCCTGCCCGCTCCGCTCATCAGCTGCAGGTAGTCGATTATGATCAGTTTGATATCGTTGTCCAGTTTGAATTTGCGGCACTTCGTGCGCATCTCCGCCACAGAGATGCCGGGGGTATCGTCTATGATCATCCCCGAGCGGGCTATGGTAGATGCGCTCTCGCCCACACGGTACCAGTCGTCGTCCGTGAGCTGCCCGGTGCGGAGCTTCTGCGAATCGACCTTGGACTCCATGGATAAAAGCCTCGTGACGAGCTGCTCTTTGGACATCTCCAGACTGAATATGACCACGCAGCCGTTCTTTTTGAAAGCGACGTACTGGGCTATGTTCAGGGCAAAAGCTGTCTTGCCCATCGAAGGTCTGGCGGCTATCAGCACCAGATCCGAAGGCTGCAGGCCTGTGGTCTTGTCATCGAGATCGGTGAAGCCCGTGAATACTCCGTGCGTCGGGTTCTGCACACGGTCAATGACGTCCGCGACAATCTGGTCGATCGGCGCATAGGGCGCCACACGGCGCTGATTCAGCACGCGGAAGACGTTCTCCTCCGTGTCGGCCATGATCTTCTCGACCTTTTCCTTGCCGGCATAGCAGTCGTTCGCCACGTCCTCGCAGGTGCGGATAAGCTTCCTGAGAGTGGATTTCTCCTTTACGATCTCGGCGTAGTACTTCGCATTGCCCGTGATCGGAACGTTCGCTATGAGCTCGCCGATATAGGTCATGCTGCTGATCTCCGGGGCTACGTCCTTTTCCTGGAGGAGATTCTTCAGTGTGAGCAGATCTGCGGGGCGCCCGGTGCGGTTAAGTTCCACGATGGCGTCATACATGATCCCGTACTGCCTCTGATAGAAGTCCTCCGCGGTCAGGATATCCTCGACCGACGAGATCGATCCGTTGTCCAGGATCATCGCGCCGATGACGGACTGCTCGGCCTCGGGGCTGTTGGGCATTGTTCTTTTAATTATATTCTCATCCATTGTTTATAATCTCATTCATCGTTCGGTTCCCGACGCAGGCAGAGGCGGCTTTGCTCTCCTGACTCGGCGGTCTATTTGTCGGTCAGCACGACCTGAAGCTGCGCGGCTACGTCCTTGTGAAGTTTGACCGTGATCTCATGCGCTCCGAGGGCCTTCAGCGGCTCTGCCAGGACGATCTTCTTCTTGTCAAGCTCCAGTCCGAACTGCTCGCTCACGGCGTCTGCGATCTCCTTGCCCGTCACAGACCCGAATATCCTGCCTCCTTCGCCGGCCTTCACCGTGATCTTCACCGTCTTGCCGGCCAGATCCAGGGCCAGCGCCTGTGCGGCTGCGAGATTGTCCGCAGCGATCTTCTCTTCTTTCTTCTTCTGGGCAGCCAGCTTTGCGAGATTTGCCGGAGTGGCCTCCTCGCCCAGGTGCTTCGGAAGGATAAAATTCCTCGCGTAACCGTCGTTGACTTTAACTACCTGACCCTTTTTCCCCAGGGTCTTTACATCCTCAAGCAATACTATCTGCATATCAGATCGCTCCTTCCTCCAGCATTTGTTTGATCGTTTCCTTGGTCAGCGATATCGCCTCTTCCAGCGTGCATACGAGCTGTGCTCCCGCTACCGAGAGGTGTCCGCCTCCGCCCAGGCGCTCCATGACGAGCTGTACGTTCACTTCGTCTATGGATCTCGCGCTGATATATATCTGTCCGTCATACGGCGTAAATACGAACGAGGCCTTGATGCCGCGCACATCCAGCAGTTCATTGGCCGCCTGCGCTCCGACCACCGTCGGATTCTCGACGTCCTCCGCCATGCAGCGGCCTATCGCAAAGCTCTCTTCAAAGATCTCCACGCTGCTCACCGTATCGGCCTTGGCCTTGAAATCGTCCATACCGTCGCGGAAGAGCTTGCGGACTCTGGCCATATCCGCGCCGCAGCGCCTCAGGTACGCCGCCGCTTCAAAGGTACGCACACCTGTCTTTGTCAGGAAACTGTCCGTATCCACGATGATGCCTGCGTACAGCGCGTCCGCCTCCGTCGGCGTCGGCCTCAGATCGTCGGATATGTACTGTATGAGCTCGGTCACAAGCTCCGAAGCGGACGATGCATAAGGCTCTATATAGGAAAGCACGGCGCCCTGGAGCGTCGCGCCGCCCTGGCGGTGATGGTCGACGATGACCGTGCTGCGGGATCTCTCAAGCAGTTCGGGGCACTCGCTGCGCGGCGAGCTGTTCAGGTCCACGAGCACCACCATCGTGGAGGGGCTGAGGAGCTCCAGCGCCTGCTCGCAGCTTACAAAAGCGTCGTCGCCGTAGTCCGGCTCCTCACGGAGCTTTTCCAGCATATACGCGATAGACGAGGTATCGCTCTCCGTAACGATGCGGACTTCCTTGCCCAGGGCCTTGCCGATCCTGTAGAATCCGGCCGCGGCTCCGAGAGCGTCCGCGTCGGGGATCTTATGTCCCATGACCAGCACGCGTTCCTTTGTATTAATGATCTTGCGCAGGGCATGCGCCATTGTCCTGGCCTTGACCTTTGTGGATTTATCGTTGTGCTCGACCTTGCCTCCGAAGAAAGTAAAGCCTTCGGGGCCTTTGATGATGGCCTGATCGCCGCCCCTTCCGAGGCACAGATCCAGTGCCGTCACCGCGAACTGGCTGTTTGCGTCCAGATCCTCGCCGAGCTCTCCGACGCCTATGCTGATCGTCGCGCCGACTTCGTTGCCTATGTTAATACTCTTTACGTCCTCAAGCACCGAGAACCGGTCCTCTCTGACCCTGTCCAGGCACTTCGCGTTCATAAAGACCGTGAATTTGTCCTTGTCCTGTTTGTTTACGATGCCGCCGTTCGTCAGGAAATATTTGGTGATGCGGCGTTCGATAAGTGCGGAAAGCAGCGGCCGTCTGACCGTTTCGGTGCTGGCGATGGCTTCATCGTAATTGTCCACACTGATCTGAGCGATAACGGGTCTCTGCTCCCTGATAGTCTGTCTGGCCTGCGAGAGCTCCGTCTCATCCAGGAAGATGACTGACGAGAGATGCTCTTTGTCTTCAAGCCGTATGAGCTGCACCCGGTAAAGCCTGCCGTCCAGCTCGAGATCTGTCTCCACGTCTCCCTCGGCCCCGAGCAGACCAGCCAGCTGCGGATAGCTGCCGACAAGCGTGCCGGCTTCGTTTTCCGAGGAGGGGAGCTCCTTGTAGGCTTCGTTCTTCCAGAAGTACGCACCTTCGCTATCTATCAAGGCATAGGGTATGGGAAAGCGTCTGAACTGCTCGTCCTGAGCTGAGTCGAAAAGCCTGAACAGCCCGGCGAGCTCATGCATGAGCCTGCTGCGCCAGATCACCATCCATACGAGGGAGAAAGCGGCGAATACGCACAAAAAGACAAGGACTGCGATCCTGGCGCTCTCAGCGCTCAGATAGACCACAGCCACAAGCAGAAAAACCACCGGTAATAAGAACAGCGGCCAGTACGGGATAAACCGCATACCGCCCTTTATCTGCTTCGGATATTTCATAATCAACCTACACGAAATCTGAACTTCCGGGCCTCTCTCTCATCGGAGACGCACTCGATCTCGGCACCGAGACCTTTTAATTTCTCTATGAAATTCTCATACCCGCGCATGATAAAATCTACGTTTGATACGCTGCTCCAGCCGTCCGCACCGAGTCCCGCGAGCACCAGCGCCGCGCCCGCCCTAAGGTCCGGGGCTTCGAGCTGCGCTCCTGTCATGCGGGGTACGCCGTCTATGACGGCTACGTTGCCCTCGACCTTTATATGGGCGCCCATCTTGGTCAGCTCGTCCACGTATTTGAAACGACTCTCAAAGATACTCTCGGTGATGACGCCGCGTCCGTCGGCCTTAGCGAGGGCCACACAGATCTGGGGCTGCATGTCCGTAGGGAATCCCGGGTAAGGGAGAGTCTTGACGTTGCAGGGATGGAGCGGGAATTTACCCACTACGCGGATCGCTTCGTCAAACTCCGAGACCTCGCAGCCCATCTCGATGAGCTTGGAGGAGATGGCGTCCATATGCTGGGGGATGATGTTGTGTACCATCACATCGCCCTGAGTGATGGCCGCAGCGAACATATATGTGCCGGCTTCGATCTGATCCGGGATCACGCTGTAGTCCGTACCGTGGAGATGGTCCACACCGCGGATCTTGATGATGTCCGTACCGGCGCCGCGGATGTTCGCGCCCATGCGGTTCAGGAGGTTCGCTATGTCTACGACATGCGGCTCCTTCGCCGCGTTCTCTATGACTGTATTGCCGGGGGCCAGTGCTGCCGCCAGCATGATATTCACCGTGGCTCCGACAGAGACCATGTCCAGATACACATGTCCGCCGTGGAGATTCTTGCCGTCCACTATCACTATGCCGTGCTGCACCTCGGCCGTAGCACCGAGCGCGCGGAAGCCCTTAAGATGCTGGTCGATAGGTCTCGAACCGATATTGCAGCCGCCGGGGAGAGCGACCTCGGCGTGATGGTATTTGCCCAGAAGAGCGCCCAGCAGATAATAACCCGCCCTGATGTGACGTATGTGCTCATTGTCTACGCGTGCCTTGCTGATATTCGCGCCGTTTATGGTATATGTATGGTTATCCCCGGTAGCGACCAGGACGCCTATCTCGCTCATGGCGTCGCACAGGGTGTGTATGTCGCTTACGTCGGGCACATTGTCGATGATAACGGTCTCATCCGCCATGATGGCAGCCGGAAGTATGCCAAGAGCGGCGTTCTTGGCGCCGCTGATATATACGTCTCCGACAAGCGGATTACCGCCTTTCATATAATATTGCATTCTATGCTCCCATAATGCCTATATTTGGATTTTATTCTACCATGAGGCACTGTTTTTGTAAATATGATTTAATATTATCGTAACAATTCGGCGAGGACTCGGCGGCAGGTTGCGGGCGAGTCAGCTGTCTTACAGGCGGTTCACAAGCGAGTCAGCTGTCTTACGGGTAGTTTGCGGGTGAGTCAGCTGTCTTATGGGTAGTTTGCGGGTGAGTCAACTGTCTTATGGGTAGTTTGCGAGTGAGTCAACTGTCTTATGGGTAGTTTGCGGGTGAGCCAGCTGTCTTACGGGTAGTTTGCGGGTGAGTCAGCTGTCTTATGGGTAGTTTGCGGGTGAGCCAACGCCCTTACGGGTTTTTTGATCGGGACAATTATGTATGGGATGATCTTTTTTGCATGAATTAATCGTGACTTAACCGTGTTTATTGATTTATATGATATGTTTTTAGCCGTCCCGGGGTGGCATCCTGACGTACCAGCATATATCTCTCTGCAAAAAAACAGAATGTCGACAGAACTCCTGAAATTCTCACCGATCACTCTTCTGTTCTCTCCCTTCTGCTCAAATCACTGGTTTCTTGTCGTTTGAGCAGAAAATACTGCCGCCATTGCGCCGACCGACCTTCGTTTTTCTGCTCAAATCACTGATTTCTTGCCATTTGAGCAGATAATACTGCCACCATAGAGCTGACCAGCCTTCGTTTTTCTGCTCAAATCACTGATTTCCTGTCGTTTGAGCAGAAAATACTGCCGCCATTGCGCCGGCCGACCTTCGTTTTTCTGCTCAAATCACTGATTTCTTGCCATTTGAGCAGAAAATACTGCCGCCATTGCGCCGACTAGCCTTCGTTTTTCTGCTCAAATCACTGGTTTCTAGCCATTTGAGCAGAAAATATTGCCGCCATTGTGCCGGCCGACCTTCGTTTTTCTGCTCAAATCACTGATTTCTTGCCATTTAAGCAGAATTCTCTTGTCGGAAGCTATGTGCAGCAAAGCTGCTGATGATCAGTCGATCTGGATGCCATCTCTGCTGCGTCATTCTCCATCATCCGATAGAAAGGAATCTTTTAATCTCTGCAATTGTCTATAGTACCCGCCGTCAGTAAACGACTTTTTGAGTCTATTTCGTTTTTCCAGCTGATTTTTCGCGATTTTCCTATTTTTCCAGTCAAATTCTCCTGGTTATCATTTTGGAAAAGTTGTGATTTATGCAGAGAGGGTGGGCGAGTCGTCTCCCGCCATAAAAGAAGCTCTCTTCTCGCGGCGCTCAGGTCCTTCCACTGTTCCGCCACAAAGAACCTTGCGACAGACTGCACGGCGCTCCGGTCCTTCCACTATTCCGCTACAAAGGACCTTGCGGCAGACTGCACGGCGCTCAGGTCCTTCCACTATTCCGCTATAAAAGAAACTATGCGGCGGTTTCCTGCCTCCAGCAGGGCGTCCGCGTCATCCATGCTCATCCTGGACGTGTCGCCTGTGGGCAGATCGTAGATCCAGACGCTGTTCGGATCATAGCTGACGAGGATCTTTACCGTGTCCTCGCCATCGAGAAAGACCACCGGAGATCCTTTGTCGATAAAGCGCAGCAGATCGCGCAGCGCCTGATCACGCAGCGAAACGGTCATTCCCTCGTCCCACAGCGCCAGCAGGGCCATCGCGCTCATATCGCTCCTGACTCCGGCGGGCAATGCAGCGCTCGTGCGGGCGATGTGTTTTGCACTGCGGTTCCAGACCCGGTAACCGCGGACATCTGTGACATAACCCATCTCATCGCGGACGGCTCTCATCGCCTCGCCCGCTCTCTCGTATACGCCGTAAAGGCGTCCTCCTGCATACGCAAAAAAGTGCTCTGCCGTGTCCGCTGACGAAGGGGTAAGGCTTCCTTCATAAGCAGATATCATACCCGGCACCGACATATCGGCGTTGCCGTCGCTCTTCCACGGAAAACTGCGGATCTTGAGGCGCGTTTCAGCGAAGGACGTGACCAGCTTCTCTGTTTTTTCGGGGACGTCTCTGTCGTTCTGCATCAGGACCTCGTCCTCGATGATCCGGTATGCACCTTCGACACTGCGCAGACGCTTAAGGATGATCTTGCCGCTGCCGACCTCCGCGTCGGATATGAACACACCGTTCTTCTCGTAGCGGGCGATCTCGGCTCCCGTCGGATCGGTAACCGTGAGCGCGTGGCGCGGGAGCAGTTCCTCCAGGCCATAGAATCCTATCTTCGCGGTCTCTCCGATCGTCGCCGCAAAATCGCTGTCTACAAAGCCCTCACCCCGTATGTATTCTCCTTCGCCCGCTGTCAGTGAATAATTCTCATCCGTGCCAAGCGTTCGGACCCTGATCTGCTGGGCAAGGCCGTCCCTGATCTCTGAACTCCAGGCCACGGTGTCCTGAGATGCGTTCACTATGAGACGGTGCCCGAGGGTGTCCTCCACCATCCTTACGATTTCCGCGCCGACCTGGTCCATAGAGTAGAGTGTATTGTCAAAAAGGAAATATATCTGGTTTCCGATCTTCGTGCACAGAGTATCCATCCAGTCCGAAATCAGGTCAAATCCGTGTCCCGTCGACATATAAAGTGCTTCCGTCAGCATACCGCCTGCCGCATCGTAACGATAGTAGGACAGCCCGTTCTCTCCTTCATGGCTTCCGCGGTTCATGTACCCGTAGACCATGAAATCCACCCCTCCGTCGTCCCTGACGTCCATTATCCGAATGTCGTAGTCGCGATGGAGACGGCCGCTGACATATGCCTGCTCCGTCATGGTAAAAACCTGCGCGAGCGTGCCTTTGTCCCTGTTGTGAACCCAGAGTTCTCCGGCGACGACAAAGGCCGCGCTCTTTTCCTCAGGGGAGACGCTCAGCTGCACATCCTCCGGATCGCAGATCCCGAAGTTTATCGCCTCGGAAGTGATGACGTCCCTGACCACGGAAAAAGCCTGCGTCATCCTGCGCTCGTACTTCATCAGGTAAAAGCGCTGTTTGGTCCACTGAAGACAGAAAAACTCCGTCATGGAATAATAGTCGGTGATGCCGTTCTCATTGCGCGCCCTGAGCAGATAATCGTATCTGAAAGACCCGAAGCTCTCGTCCATATCCAGGACGGTCAGCTGCGGCTCGCCGACCTGCTCCACGGGAAGGGAACGGTAAGTAAGATTGCGAAAACTGGAATGGATATCCACGCGGGAGAGCGCCTCATCGTCCCCCGTGCCGTCGGGCTCCCAGTTGATAGCATATTTGTCTATGGCAGCCGTATCAAAGGTTGATGCATGGAAATCCGTCACATAATCCAGCATCTCCTGTAAATGAATGGAGCTGCTCCTGACGATTCGGGAGTAGTAGGCTATATCCCTCTCCCTCTCCGTCGTCAGTTTGACGCAGAGCATGTACTGCCTGCCGTCATCGATGATGTCCTTTATGCGCATCTGACCGTGCGCACTGCCTGAAGCATCGGTCTGCCAGGTATCCAGAGAAGTCCTTTCTATCAGATCGTCTCCGTCAATGCTCCTGATCTCGTAGACGATACCGGTGATATTGCTCCCGCCGGTCTCTATGTCAAAAGGTATCACCCGGTCCTCTCCGAGCGGCGTCAGGCTCTCCATCGCTTCGCCGGTGCAGACATCTCCGCTGTAGCCCGTAAGGGGATTGACGCGCACGCTGCCCGCATATAGATGGAGCACGGGCAGGCGGCTCTCGCCGAGGACCGTATATGAGATCTCCCTCTCCGCGGACGGACCCGAAGAGAGGAAGATGATCACCGCCGCGATGACAAACACCGCGCCGAATACTAAGCTTTTGAGCAGGGGTTTATTCATGGATCAAAGATTTATCTCCACTTTTCTGCCTGTGGGCTGATACTGATAGTACCTCACCCCGGCAGCGTCGAACATGCGCTTGGAGGCCTGCGTCGCCGGAGTTTTGGCATATTTGTCGTCGGCGTAAATCACGGTCCTGATGCCGGCCTGGATGATGGCTTTGGCACATTCGTTGCAGGGGAAGAGCGAGACGTATATCTTGCTCCCGTCAAGTCCCGTGCCGCGGTAATTGAGGATCGCGTTCAGCTCACTGTGAGCCACATAGAAATATTTCGTGTCAAAGGGGTCACCCTCTCTGGCCCAGGGGAAATCCTCGTCGGAGCAGCCCATTGGAAAACCGTTGTATCCCATGGAGAGGATCTTGTTCTGTGGACTGACTATGCAGGCTCCGACCTGTGTGCTCGGATCCTTGGAGCGCATCCCGCTCAGCATCGCCACTCCCATGAAATACTCGTCCCAACTGATGTAATCTCTTCTCTTTTCCGACATGGCCTTCCTCCTTTATACTCTGATGATATTATATCCGGCGGCTTTGCGAAGCCGGTTCATCACCGCCATCCCAAGCCCCTCGTCCGGCAGACTCTCCGCATATATCAGATCTGCCTCTTTCTCGTCCATCTCTCTGAGCGCGGCAAAAAGAGAACGTGCCGCGTCATCCGCGCTTCCCTCTTCTCCAAGGATCCTGATCAGAGGCGCGTCTATCCTGCCGGCCATCTGACGGCTGCAGATGACGCCGCACCTCTTACCCGAGGCGGCAGCCTCCCTGCACAGCCCGCCGATCCTTGCGGCGACCGCTTCCGCCTCTCCCTCAACTATGGTAAGGGGAGCCTTCGGCGCATAGTGCCGGTACTTCATACCCGGCGCCTTCGGGCGAAGATCCTCAGACGGCGGAGCAAATACAGCCGGGTCCACCCCGGCACTTCCCGTCAGCGCACGGATCTCCTCTATCGTGACGAAACCCGGCCGCAAAAGCTCGGGCTCTTCACCGGTCAGATCTATTATCGTGGACTCAAGTCCTATATCAGAGTTCCCTCCGTCGATTATCATATCTACGCGGCCGTCCAGGTCCTCGATGACGTGCGAGGCCGACGTGGGACTCGGTCTGCCGGAGAGGTTCGCGCTCGGAGCAGCTATGGGCACTCCCGCAGCCCTGATCAGCGCCGCGGCAACCGGATGCGAAGGCATCCTCACAGCCACGGTCTCCAGGCCTCCCGTCGTCGCGCGGGGGACGGCCGGGCTTTTTTTCATGATCAGCGTCATCGGACCCGGCCACCACCGCCCGGCGAGGCTTTTGGCCATGGGCGGGATCTCATTCGCGAGAGGAGCCAGCTCGCTCATGTCAGCGATGTGCACGATCAGAGGATTGTCCGAGGGACGCCCCTTCGCAGCATAAATCCTTGCAGAGGCGTCCGGGTCGAGGGCATTGCCGCCGAGCCCGTACACGGTCTCCGTAGGAAAAGCCACAAGGCCGCCTCCGCGTATGATCTCGCCCGCCTCCGCAAGGTCGTCCGGTGTTATCGTCTCTCTGTCCGCATGTATTATCTTAGTGACCATTCGTCTTGTTTTATTCTTTCTGATTTTTAGAATTGTCCGCGTGGGTCTTTCTTCCCTTTAAAAAGGAGGCAAAGCCATGATAGTTACTGAAAGGCTTGTATGTCTTCGCAAAGCAAAGGGACTCACTCAGCTTTGCACAGCGAAGGCTCTGTATATATCAAGAGCAGCATACAGCTCCTATGAGCGGGGACTTCGTCAGCCGCCCGCGGATATGCTGGTACGGATATCTGCACTGTTTGACGTGAGCACTGACTATCTGCTCGGACTGTGCGATACGCCGCTGCCATACTCCGGATTCTCGGAAAGTGACCTCTCGGTGATCCTGCGCCTGCCCGGTGCGAGCGACGAGGAAAAAGCCGTGATACGTTTTATCCTTGAAAGAACGCTTTTTTAGGAGACCCGTCTTTTAGCCAGATCGTAGTATTCGCTCGAAGGGAATTTCTCCACGATCTCGCGGAAGTACGGGGCCGCCGCCGAGTCATTTCCTTCGGCTTCGAAAGAAAGACCCATATAATAAATGGCCTGCGCGTAATTGGGATTGATGTCGAGGCATTTCTGACAGATCTCCCTGCATTCCTTGTATTTATAAGCAGAAAAACTGCTCAGTGCTCCCTCCATGATGCCCGAAAGCATGGCGTCGCTTCCGACGAATTTCTCCACGTACGCGTAGGCCTCCGCAAAAGAGTCCTCGGTGATGACATCAGGATTGATGGTCGGAAAAAGATCCAGAAGCTCCGTGTATTCTTTGTTCCTGATCTGATTGAGGGCGGTGATGATCCTGTTGTAATTCGTCAACGACCCGTCTTCTCCCGTGTAGATGGCAATCTGCCGTTCATTGTACTCGATATCTTCCTGAATGCTCTCGAGCCGCGAGGAGAGCGCCTCGATGCGGGCGTCCTTGTCTTCGATCTTCTCGTAGTACGAGATGGCGTTCTGATTGATCACATTGCTCGAGGAACGCGAGATCGACGGTCTGATCAGAAAGAAATACGCCGCGAGCAGTACCGCGGCGCCGATCCCGGCACCGATGAGAAGCTGCTTTACGCGCGAATTCTCGGTGTACTGCGGCACTATCACGTCAGCGCCTGCCAGCTCTCTGGTCATATCGGCCAGCGCCTCCTTGCGGGTCCTGTGTCCGATCCTGCCTTTTGTCTCTCTGGAATACCTCAGCAGCGTGACGTTGCCTTTGTCTATCTGCAGACCGCGCTTTATGAGCTTGCCGGCCTTGGAGAGCTCACCCTCATTGATGTACAGAAGAGAGAGCAGCTGATAGGCCTTAAGATAGTTCGGACTCATCCCGATGACGCTGCGCAGCTGGATTATGGCCAGATCCACGCCGTCATGGCGGGCATTTTCCAGGGCCTGATTGTATTTTTTGACAGCCTGGTTCATGCTCTCGAGCAGACGCTTGTCGCCCTGGATCTCCGAGAGATAGTACCCGGCGGGATTGTCGTGAGGCTGAAAATCCTTGCTGATAACCCACTGTATCAGGGCTTCCGTGATCTCTCCGAGCTCATAGAAGATCAGACCCAGGAGATTCCTCGCCTTGGTGTTCTTTTTGTCGTACTCAAGCGCCTTTTCCAGCGATGCGGCCGCCGCGGTCAGATTCCTGACATGCGCCTGCTCCAGCGCCGCATTGTAGTAGGCGTTGGAGGTGCGGACTATTCTTCTGTAGACAGTGATATTCGCTCCGCAATGAAGACAATGCCTGCCGGAGCCGAGCACGCTGCCGCACTGATAACAGATCATCCTGTCTCCCTCGTGCCTCAGACCTCTTTATCCTTCAGGATATCCAGCATGATATCCGTCATGTCCCGCAGGTCCATGTTCATGATGATGTTCTCTGTCTGTTCGACTTCTTTGCTGGGCTTGTATTTGCCGAGCTCTTCTTCAAAATCTATCATGGCTGTTTCCTCATACACGATGTATTTGGTTATTGTAGATGAAAAGGACGTCGTAGTCAAGAAAACGCGCCCGCTGTATCTGCTGCCGGCGCAAGTCCGATCAGATGCCGGCGCCCGCCGTATCACTTGTCAGTCAGATCCCCGATATCCGCGATGATGCGTCCGAGCGACTCCAGAAAACGCGGCGTGGTGGTATTTACTTTGCGCTGATCGGTATAGGTAAAGACCGTCTCGCTCCCTGCGGACACCCTGATGTCGCCCTTGTAACGCGCCAGCAGAGGCGCCACCCTGGTCCCGTCTATCGGTGCGTGCGGGTACATCCGGATGCGGACGCTGCCGCGGTCTCCCGTGATCTCCGTGATATAAGCTTCGTGCGCCGCCGCGCGCAGCAGGGCCACCTGCAGAAGGTTCTGAGCGGGCAGGGGTATGTCTCCGAAGCGGTCGATCAGTTCGTCCTGCACGTCGTCCTTTTCTTCCTCGGTCTCGATCTGGGCAATGCGCCTGTAGACGGCCATACGCTGGGACTGATTCAGCACATATTCGTCCGGCAGATAGGCGTCGATCGAGATATCCATATCTGTCTCAAAATCCTCCGTGACCTTGGTCTCTCCCTTGATCTCGCGCACAGCGTCGCCCAGAAGCTTGCAGTACATGTCGTAGCCGACCGCCTCCATATGCCCGTGCTGCTGTGCTCCGAGCAGATTGCCCGCACCGCGCAGCTCCAGATCTCGCATGGCGATCCTGATCCCGGAGCCCAGCTCCGTGTATTCACGGATCGCAGAGAGGCGTTTTTCCGCTTTTTCCTTAAGCATACGGTCGCGGTGGTAGAGCATAAAGGCATACGCTGTGCGGCTGCTTCTTCCGACGCGCCCGCGCAGCTGATAGAGCTGAGCGAGGCCGTAGCGGTCCGCGTCGTGGATGATCATCGTATTGACGTTGCTGATGTCGAGTCCGGTCTCTACTATGGTAGTGGATACCAGGACGTCTATCTGCCCGTTTACGAAATCCATCATGATCTGCTCCAGATCCTTTTCGTGCATCTGTCCGTGCGCAAAGGCGACCACCGCATCGGGCACGAGCTCGCTGACCCTGGAGGCGACTTTGGCTATATCGCTGACTCTGTTGTATACGTAATAGACCTGGCCGCCGCGGGCGATCTCTCTGGCCACGGCTTCGCGGACTATCTCATCGTTATACTCCATGACGTAGGTCTGGATCGGCATCCGCTCGAGCGGCGCCTGCCGGAGCAGACTCATGTCGCGCACACCGATCAGGCTCATATGCAGGGTCCTCGGGATGGGGGTGGCGGTGAGGGAGAGGACGTCCACGTTTATCCTCATCTGCTTGATCTTCTCTTTGTCAGCCACACCGAAGCGCTGCTCCTCGTCTATGATGAGGAGGCCGAGATCCTTGAACGACACGTCTTTGGAGAGCAGCCGGTGCGTGCCGATCACGATATCCACGCGTCCCTTCCTGAGCGCCTCGATGGTCTTTTTCTGCTCCGCGGGGGTGCGGAAACGGCTGAGCATCGCCACTTCCGGGCCATAGTCCGCAAGTCTCTGCATGAATGTATTATAGTGCTGCTGGGCAAGGATGGTAGTAGGCACGAGATAGGCCACCTGCTTTCCGTCCTGCACCGCCTTGAACGCGGCACGGATCGCGATTTCCGTTTTGCCGAAGCCCACGTCTCCGCAGATCAGCCTGTCCATGATGCGGCCGCTCTCCATATCCGCCTTTGTCTCTTCGATGGCTTTGATCTGGTCGTCCGTCTCCTCATAGGGGAACTGCTCTTCAAACTCTCTCTGCCAGACGGTGTCCGGACTGTAGGCCACTCCCTCCCCGCGGGATCTGGCTGAATACAGCGCCACGAGCTCCTGTGCGATCTCCTTTACCGCGCTCTTCACGCGGGTCTTGGTCCGCGCCCACTCATTGCCGCCGAGGCGGTTGAGGCGCGGCGTTCCCTCCGTATCTGAATCGGCGTATTTCTGCAGCAGGTTCATCTGCGTGACGGGCAGATAAAGATTGCCGCCGTCGCCGTAGGTGATCTTCATGTAGTCACGCGCGATGCCGCCCCTCTCGATCCTCTCCGTGCCCTGATATATGCCCAGACCGTGGTTTTCATGGATGACATAATCTCCTACGGAGAGCGAAGAAAGCTCGGTGACAGCCTTGCCGTGGTCGCTTTTGTAGCTGCGCTTCTTTTTGCGCATGCCGCCAAAGAGGTCCCCTTCTGTCAGCACATAGAAACGGATCATCGGATAACCGAAGCCGCGCTTCAGGTTGCCCGGGACTACCATCACCATGCCGGGGTCGGGACTGGGCTTGCGGTCTGTGGTAAATATCGCTTTGATGCCGTATTCCGACAGGTCTCCCGCCAGTCTCTGCGCCCTTGAGGCGGATCCCGCCAGCAGGATGACTCTGGCCTTGTCTTTCTTCCAGTTTTTGAGGTCTGCGGTCAGATTCTCGAAATGTCCCTGATAAGACGGCACCGCCTGGGCCTGCAGCTGGCAGGCGTAGGCGTACTTCAGTCCTCCGGCCTTCGTGTCTATCGAAGTGAGCGCACAGGTGCGGCGCCGCGCCAGTGCAGCGAAAACCTCTTCCGTATCAAAAAGGGCGGCAGGCTCATGCTCATCCGACATGCCCGATTCCAGCCGGCGCACCATACTCTCCTGATATTCCCCTGCCACGGCATCGGCTTTTTCAGCCATCCGCGAAGGCTCGTCGATGAATATTCTCGTGTCTTCGGGGAAATAGTCCAGCAGGCTCCTGTCAAAGGCCGGGTCCGGCGCTCCCTCTCCCGCCGGGTAGATCGTGAATATCTCGAGATTCTCCAGCGAGCGCTGTGTCTCCGGATCAAAGCTCCGGAGCGAGTCCACCTCGTCCCCAAATAGCTCTATCCTCACGGGATTCTCGTCGGAAAGCGTGTAGACGTCTATGATGCCGCCGCGCACCGCGAACTCTCCCGGCGCCTCCGCCTGCGGAAGCCTCTCGTATCCGAGCTGCGACAGGCGCTGCACCAATTCGGTAACCGGGATCTCCTCTCCGGGCATAAGTTCGATGACGCTGCCTTTTATATCCGACAGCGGCCGCATCCTCTCGAGCAAAGCATCCACGCTCGTAACTACGATGCACTTTTCACCGGAGATCAGGCGCTTGACAGTCTCCATACGGCGTCTCTCCAGGACGCCGGAATGGACGTCTGCGTCATAGAAAAGCAGGTCTTTGGCCGGGAAGACGCCGACGCTGCGGCCGAAACTCTCGAAATCGGCCGCGATCTCCGCGGTGCGCGTCTCATTATATGTTACAAACAAAGAAAACCGCTCCTCATCGGCAAGCTCCCCCGCAAGATATGCTTTGCAGGAGTCTATGCAGCCTGTGATGAGGGCCGGTCCTCTGCCTTTTTCAAGTGTTCTGCGCACCTCGGCCAGCTCCGCCAGCGCGCCTAAGGGAGTGTCGGTTTTCATCTGTATAATACTGATTCTCTCTTAAAAATCGATTCTTTCTTATTTGATCCGCGCATCTGCAGGTTCTTTTTCCAATCCCGCGGGCGGCGTTTTCTTTTTATTATATTTGTTCATGCAGTAGTCTATGCCCTCGGTACACCAGTCCAGCGCCGCATCGGCGGCGAGCTCCGCCGCCTCATCCATGACAGTCTGAGTTTTTTTGTCAAAACGGCTCAGCACATGGCTGACCATATCGCCGCCGGCCTCTCCCACTCCTACGCGCAGCCTCGGATATTCATCCGTCCCCAGATGCTGCGAGACGCTCTTTAATCCGTTATGGCCGCCGGCGCTGCCGCTGCGGCGCAGCCTGATATCTCCGGGCTCGAGAGCCACATCATCCACGATGATGAGGATGTCCTCCGTGCTCACCCCGTAGTACTCCGACAGAGGGCCTACAGACTCTCCGCTGAGATTCATGTATGTCTGGGGCTTTGCCAGCAGGATCTTTTCTCCGCGATAAAGCGTGGAAGCGGTCTTTGCCCTCTTCTGTCTCTGGTTGATCTTCACTCCCAGGCGCCTGGCCAGGGCATCAAGAACAGCGAAACCGGTGTTGTGCCTGGTTCCGTCATATTTCGGCTCCGGGTTGCCGAGCCCGACTATAAGTTTCATACCTGTTTCTCCCGATGAAAACTGTTTTCGTCATTGTACCACAGACTGAAGCCCGATACACGCGGAAAATTCATAATCCCTTTTACATATACAAAACCAGCGCCCGCTGCCCGGGCGCTGATCTGCATTTTTATCTGTGCGGGGACTTTCGGCTTCGCACGCACTGCCTTAGTAACGCGGCTTCTCGGCGTAGATGCAGTCCTGTACGTGCATGCCCTCGGGCACCACGGTATTAGGGAGAAGGATGCTGTTTCTGACGACGGCTCCCTTGCCGATCTTCACACGCTCAAACACCACGCTGTCGGCAACTTCGCCGGCGATCACCGCGCCGCCTGTAACTACGCAGTTCTGGACGTTTGCATCTCCCAGAAGCTTGACCGGGGCGGTGTCACAGACCTTACTGAGGATAGGCGAGGGTCCGTTAAAGACCTCTTCTCTGACCTCGGGTCTCAGGAAATCCATATTGCAGCTAAAGTACGCGTCCGCTGCCGTGACGCTGTTCCAATAGCCTTCGTGCCTGTAAGCATACACTCTGCCATCGCCTATGCGCGGGCAGATGACGTCCGTCACAAAATCCTTTTTGCCCGCAAGCCTCGCTTCCTCCAGCATGGAGATAAGGGCTCTGCGTCTCAGGATGTAAATACCGCACGAGACGTCGTCACTGACTCTCTCGCTGATCTTCTCGGAGAGGCTCAGGACCTGGCCGTTTCCGTCAGCTTTGACCTGGCCGAAGCTCTCGGTCCTGCGTCCGGCAGGGAATCCTGCGGTAATGATGGTGATCTCGGCGCCTTTTTCGATGTGATAATCCAGCGCCTTGTCAAAATCCATGTTGTATACGCCGTCGCCCGAGGCGATGATCACATAAGGCTCATGGCAGGAATCCATAAAATCGACTGCATCGAGCAGCGCCTCTACCGTGCCGTCATACCAGCTCTGATTCTCAGGAGTGACTACGGGGCTGATCAGGAAGAGACCGCCTTTTTTGCGTCCGAAATCCCACCACGTAGAATCCTTGAGGTGGTGATTCAGGTGACGCGAATTCACCTGGCTGATGACCGCCACGCTGGTGATGCCCGCGTGGACCATGCAGCTGAGCGAAAAATCGATGGCGTTGAATCCGCCGGCTACGGGAAGAGCCGCGGTGGCCTTTTGCGACATCTCCCTGACGGGTGAGCCGCCGCCTGCAAGTATAAGTCCTATCATTTTCATGATATCACCGCCTTTCCTTGATGATCACACCGCCGGAGGCAAGCACGCCTCCCGGATAATCGCTGACGGTCGTCACGCCGGAGATTGCCGTGTTCTTCCCTATGGTGACGCCTTCCGGGATCACGGTCTTCTCATCCACGGTAACCAGATCCGAATTGTAGACCTTCCTGTCATAGGCGCTCTCGGCAAACTCGCCTGCTCCGAGTACCGCGCCCGCTCCGACGACCGTATTCTCGGCGATGATCGCCTTAGTCACGCTCGCTCCGGCGCAAATCCGGCTGCCCTCCATGACTACGGAATCCCTGACCACGGCGCCTTTTTCTACCACGACTCCGGGGCCGAGCACGCAATGATCCACCGTACCTTCGATCACGACGCCGTCACCGAAACTGCTGCGGGTGACGTGGCTGCCCGGCGCGAAATACGCGGGCGGAAGCGGCTCTGTCTTAGTGTATATCTGGCCGAATTTCTCGTAGAGATCCAGCTCGGGCTTCTCCTCGAGCAGTCCCATATTCGCCTCCCAATATGAGCTGAGAGTACCCACGTCTTTCCAGTAGTCGGTGAATTCGTAAGTATACATGGGCATGTTCATATCGAAGCAGTAAGGAATGACGTGCTTTCCGAAGTCACAGGCCGGCACGTCCCTGTTCGCGATCAGCGCCTCGCGCAGGACTTTATAGTCAAAGATATAGATTCCCATCGACGCGAGGTTGCTCTTGGGGTTGGCGGGTTTTTCCTCGAAACCGGTGATGCGGCCCTTCCCGTCTGTGATGACGATGCCGAAGCGGCTCGCCTCCTCCCAGGGCACAGGCATGGACGCTATGGAGATTTTTGCTCCGTTCCTGATATGATTTTCAAGCATATTTTCATAATTCATCTTATATATGTGGTCTCCGGAGAGGATGAGCACATATTCCGGGCAATAGCTGTCCATGAACTCAATGTTCTGGTATATGGCGTTCGCCGTGCCGGTGTACCATTCACTGTCGCTGCTCTTCTCATAGGGCGGCAGGACGTGCACTCCGCCGTTGGGGCGGTCCAGATCCCAGCTGATACCGATCCCGATGTGATCGTTGAGGCGGAGCGGCCTGTACTGCGTGAGCACTCCGACGGTATCCACATTCGAATTGACGCAGTTGCTCAGAGGAAAATCAATGATACGGTATTTGCCTCCGAAAGACACTGCGGGCTTGGCGACTTTTGCGGTCAGCACTCCGAGCCTGCTGCCCTGACCGCCGGCCAGAAGCATGGCTATCATTCTTTTTTTCAATTCCGGTTCCTCCTGTGTTAATGATTGAACCAACGACCTTGGTTCCGGCGCGTGACTGTCTGCTGCGCCGCGAACTCATAATCATTCGATTATATTATATAGCGTTTGATCTGTTTTGTCATTGGATTTTGTAAAAAATTTTTACAATATTTTGATGAATGAAATTCATATTCAGGCGGCACAGGTTATCTTACCTTTTGCGTGGTGCCTCTGCCTCACACGCTCTTATCTGCTGCGCTTCCGTCTCCTTCAATCATATACATTGTGCGTCCTTTCATTCGCTTTTATATGTCGCGTCTCCGTCTCCTTCACTTTTTCTGCTCAAATAGACATTTTTATTCGATTTGAGCAGAAGATTCTCCGCTGCTAACCTCTTTCTCCTTTACTTTTTCTGCTCAAACAGACTTTTTTATACGATTTGAGCAGAAAAACCTCCGCGGCGAACCTCTTTCTCCCTTACTTTTTCTGCTCAAATAGACCTTTTTATTCGATTTGAGCAGAAATGCTTCCTCTCTGCACGTCCGGAAAGTGTTTTACCCTCCGATGTATAAATATATCGTTACAAAGCGCTTCGAGTTAAGATACCGAGTATCAAAAGATTGAAGCCCGTTGTATTTTCGTCTATAATCAAATATGAAATCTTGCAGACGGCCCGCTGCGGAGACAAAACTGACCTACAAAGCCGCCCGCCGCGGAGACGGAGCGGGCTTGGGCTTGCAAGACGTTCCACCAGCCGCTGGCGCGGTATACACATTGTAAAGGATCCTTGAATGAAATTTGTACATGCAGCAGATCTGCATATTGGCGCGACGCCCGAGGCCGGGAGGCCCTGGGGGAGAGAGCGCGCCGGTGCAGTGGCTCTCGCCCTGCCCAAAGTGATCGAGCTGTGCAACGAAACCGACGCTGACCTGCTGCTGATCCCGGGCGATCTGTTCGACCGGCAGCCCCTGAGAAAAGATCTGCGCGAGGCAGCTTATAACTTCTCCCGGCTGAAAAAGGCACAGGTGGTGATCATCGCCGGAAATCACGATTTCCTCTCCGAAGACAGCCCCTACGCATCTTTTGATCTGGGAAAGCACGTCCATCTCATAAAAACGGCAAACCTGAGTTCTGTCTGGTTCCCAGAGCTGAATACCGAGGTTCACGGACTGAGCTACTATAGCCACGTGATCCGTCAGCCGCTCTACGACAGGCTGCGTGCGCCGCGCGACGGCAGGCTCCACATACTGCTCGCCCACGGAGGCGATGCAGAGCATATCCCTGTCAGCTACAGCCATCTGGCCGAATCCGGCTTCGACTATGTCGCGCTGGGCCATATCCATCAGCCCAGAGTATTTAAGGGCCTCCCCATGGCCTACAGCGGATCGCCCGAGCCGCTTGACCGCACGGACCTGGGGCAAAGGGGCTGTCTTTCGGGCGAAGTCACTGGCGAAAGTTTTTCACTGCAGTGGCATCCCATAGCTTCCTCTCAATACAGGGAAGCAGCGATAACGGTCCGCCCCGAAACCACGGAGAGCGAGATCCGTGAGCGCATCATATCCGAGCTGCGCACAAGGCCTCTCGATCTGCTATGCGTCAGGCTGACCGGCAGACGCGATCCCTCGCTGCAGATAGATGCCGACGCGCTCCTCTCCCTCGGGAGGATCTGCAGCCTTAGCGACGAGACCAAAGTGGACTACGATCTGGATGCGCTCCTTCGGGATCACCGCGACGACATGATAGGCAAATACATCCTCGCCTTTAAGGACAGGGATGATCCCCTCTCCGAAAAAGCTCTTTACTACGGGCTTGACGAACTGGTAAAAGGAGACTGACCTTGAAGATCCTGCGTCTTCACATCGATCACTTCGGAAAATTCTCCGATAGGACCATCCGTTTCTCCGACGGGATCAATATCATCTCCGGCGAGAACGAGAGCGGCAAAAGTACTCTGCACAGCTTTATCGGCGCTATGCTGCTGGGGCTGGAGCGGGGCAGGGGCCGCGCGGCCAGAAACGACGCTTTTACCCTCTACCGTCCCTGGAGCGGCGGGACCTACGGCGGAAGCATCACTATAGAACAGGACGGCCATACCTACACCATCACCCGTGATTTCGGACCGGAGAACCCCTCTCTGACCATCTATGACGAAACCGAAGGCAGGGACCTCACACCGACCCGCGAGAATCTGGACAGAATCACTCTGGGTCTGACGCCGTCTCTCTTCCGCAATACTATCTCAGTCGGGCAGCTCTCGGCCGGTACCGGAGGCGAGCTGGCAGCCGAGCTGCGCAGCCATATCGTAAACCTGAAAAATTCCGGCGATTATTCACTCGACATAGACGGTGCCGTAAAAACACTGACCGCCAAAAAGCGCCGCACTTTTGCATCGTATGACAAGGACGCCGAAACGCTGAGCGGTGAGCTTTCCGAGAAAGCTGCCTCCCTGCAGCGGCAGCTTGCGGCTTATCCGGCCGACGGCGGACTGTCCGAATTCCAAAAGAAAAAGAAGGAAACCGAGGAACAAGTGATTTGGCTCGAAGAAAGACTCGAGCACAATTCCGATGACCGCAAAAGACTTCTCTCCGGACACGGCTTTGCCTCAAAGGCCGCCGCGGCAGTCCTCTATCTGCTGCTGGCGCTGTGCTTTGCCGCCGCGCTGGGCTACTGCGGATGGCGGATCTGGGGCCTTGCCGCACGAGGCGGCGGGGATCTGATGCTGCGCATCCTTCCATTTGGCGCGGGGGCGCTGGTATCTCTCGTCGCGCTGATCGTCTCGCTGCGCTCCTTCTCGCACTCGCGCAAATACCGCGCGCTTAATCTCTCTCTTGCAGCCGAAAAAGAATCCCTGACTGCCGAACTCTCAGATCTGCGCGCCAAGTCCGTCAGGATCTCCGACGAAGGGAACCTGCGCGAGCGACAGTCCTGGGAGCGCGACAGGCTGGAGGATGAGCTGACCGACGTCATGGAGCGCCGGGCCGCACTCTCCGCTTCTCTCGAGAAAAACCGGCATATCCGCAGCGAATGCGAAGCTCTGGATCTCGCGATCCAGACGATGCAGAATATCTCCGCCAGTGATTTCTCCGGCTTCGGAAAATATCTGGAAAAGCTCTCGTCCCTGCTGATCCACAGCGTCACGGGTTCATATACCGGCCTGTACATCAGCGATGAAATGGACATCTGTCTCCTGCAGGGCGACCGCAGGATCCCGCTCTCCTCAGTCAGTACCGGCACTCTGGATCAGGTATATCTGGCTGTCCGGCTTGCCTGCGTAGGCTTCTTCTGGGAGCAGGAAGACCTGCCCCTGCTGCTGGACGACACCTTCGCGATGTATGACGATTCGCGCCTCGAACGCACGCTTTGCTGGCTGCTCGAGATATATTCCGGGCAGATATTCATCTTTTCCTGCCACTCCCGCGAGCTTCGGATACTCCAAAGCCTGAGCCTGCCGCACACCGTACTGAAGCTCTGACCGGTACCGGACACCCTCTCCTGTCAGGCACGCTGACCCGGGGCTCGCGCCGGGCAGGATTTTGCAAAAGCTCCCTACACGGAGGTCTCTATGAGAAACCTCCGTTCTTTTTATCCCAAAATGCTACTCTGAGTACGCATTTCCCATTCTTTTCTCCCCTTCTGCCATAAAAATGCGTACTCTCAGTCGCTCGACACGGAAATCCTCCTGAAATATAGTGGTACCATGACGGCCGCAGCGCCAGTCATGGTACTTTTTATCGGAGGTCTTCTGTTTTGTTCGAAGCTGTCAACCTGGAAAATATCGTGTTAAAAATGCATAAAAGCCGTTCAATGGGCGAAAAAGCCTCGATACATCACCGCATTTTTGAGTCTTTGTTCGATGCTCTCTGCGCTTATCACGAAGCTGGCGTCTGCATCGTAGTATCCGGGAAGCCTGCATCACCGCGCCTGATCGCCAATCTTTGTCTGGAAGATCCGGGCAGCGGGTATATGCCGGATTTCGTACTCAGCAGTGACGGGACGCTGGACGAGATCCGCTTTGACCTGATCTGACCACAGTTCGCGAGGATTTGTCTGTCAAAAGAATCCTTACAAATTGAACTTGCTCCCCTGATATGCTATAATCTGCATAAATTTCGGGAGGAAAACCATGAGTGCTGCGCAGAACAGAAGACTTCCTAAGCTTATCATCGTCATACTGATTATATTCGTCGCCGCAATAAGCCTGATCCTGGCAATTCTCGGCAAAGGCGGCCCCACCCGCAAACGCGTGGTCCTCTCCGATTATTACAAGGCGGAAGAAGGATCGGCGGCCATCATAGTCAACGGCACCCTCTCGGAGGTCCGCGCCGTCATCAGGAACTCCCAGCCCTACGTAAAGCTCGGTCTGCTGACTGACGAGATCAACCCCGATTTTTATTATGAAGCCTCTTCCTCGAGACTCCTCTATACCGACGCCGAGAAAGTCGTGGCGGCGACCTCAGACCAGCTCCACAACGGCGCTCCGATATTCTATGACAGCGCCGACGAGAAGTCAGAGCTCTCCCTCGATGAGAGGATCCTGGTCCAGCTCCCCTATGTGGCTCAGTACACCGATATCCACGTGGATTACTATACGACTCCTTCGAGAGTCTTTATCCGTTCGCGCTTCGGCGAGTGCCGCATGGCAAACGCAGTCTCCGGCGCCTGCATCCGCACCGGCGCTTCCGGAAGCAGCAAGGTCCTGGCAGAGCTTTCGGGCGACGAGGAACTCTGGGTCATCTCCGAGGAGACCGGCTGGGCGCAGGTCTATGCGGCAGGCTCCCTGGGTGTCTCCGGCTACCTGACCCATGAGGAACTTTCTGATTTCCGCACTGTTACGGAGGCAGATCCGTACGCCGCTCCTGCATACACGCACATGCTCAAGGATCAGGAGATTTGTCTGATCTGGCATCAGGTCTTCTCCGACTCCGGCGTGAATTCACTCCCCGGGCTGCTCTCAAATACTGACGGGGCTAACGTACTGTCGCCCACCTGGTTCTCCGTGACGGATTCGGACGGCACCATCACTTCCAGGGCAAACGAGGAATACGTCTCCATCGCACACAACTCCGGTATGGACATCTGGGCGCTCGTGGAGAATTTCAATACAGACAACAAGCTCGACTACAGCAGGCTGCTCGGGACCGAAAGCTCCCGCAGCCGTATGGTGGACACCCTGATCAGCTCGGCTCTGAAGTATGATCTCGACGGGATAAACGTTGACTTCGAAGGCTTGCCCAGAGAAGCCGGCGCCGGATACGTCCAGTTCATCAGGGAGCTGTCGATCGCCTGCAGGAAACAGGGCATCGTGCTCTCCGTGGACTGCTACGTGCCTTCCGCCTGGACCGCTCATTATCACAGGGATCAGCTCGCAAAGACCGTGGATTACATCATCGTGATGGCATATGACGAGCATTACGACGGGTCTGACGCCGGATCCACTTCCTCTCTCTCCTTCGTAAAGGACGGCATCGATAATACGATCGCCGCGGGCGTACCTGCAGAAAGGCTGATACCCGCCATTCCTTTTTACAGCAGGCTCTGGAAGGGCGAGGGCGTGACCCTCAAATCCTCCACCATCAATATGGAGGACATGAAGGACCGCTTCAACAAAGCCGAGGAAGGTGCCGTGTGGGACGACACCCTCGGACAGTACTATATCGAGCAGACCGAGGACGGCGTCCTGACGAGGCTCTGGGTAGAGGACGGCAGATCCCTCACCGCCAAGCTGAACGTGATATCCGGCTATGACGTCGCCGGCATCGCATGCTGGAAGCTCGGCATGGAAAACTCCGAGGCCTGGGAAGCAATAAATACTTATCTGGAGAAATAAATCATGTTTTATTTTCTGCTTGCGCCGCTTATGACGTATAATTTCATCCTGATCGCCGCGGCGGTGATCCCCGCGGTTTTTCTGATGATCAAGGTCTTCCGTTCCGACCGTCTCGAACGTGAAAGCCCCTCTCTGCTGATGCGGCTCGCGGTCATGGGAGTGCTTTCATCGCTTCTGGCCCTGGTGGAGGAATGGATATTGGAGGCCGTGCTTGGACTGCTGGTCCGCCAGACCTCCACGCTCTATAATATCCTGCTCTACTTCGTGGTCGTCGCGGTATCCGAGGAAAGCTCCAAATACCTGCTGCTGAAACGCTCCACCTGGCGTTCTCCCGAATTCAACTGTCAGTACGACGGCGTCGTATATGCCGTATTTGTCTCGCTGGGATTCGCCCTCTGGGAAAACATAAGTTACGTCATGAATTACGGCTTTTCCACCGCGCTCGTGCGCGCGGTCACGGCTATCCCGGGACACGCGTGCTTCGGAGTGTTCATGGGCGTCTTCTACGGGCTTGCCAAACGTTACGATAATCTGCGCGACCATACCGCCGCAAAAGCCTTTCGCTTTCTCGCGGTATTGGTCCCAGTACTCCTGCACGGCGCTTACGACTACATCGCCACCATGCAGACATCCTCAGGCGACTGGTATTTTATCGGCTTTGTTGCCGTGATGTTTATTTTCTCATTCATTATGGTCAGCCGCATGTCAAAGCGCGACCGTTATATCTGAGGGCCGGCATGCAGAAGGTACCGGTAAGACAGAAAACGGAGGCCCCCTTATGATACATATCTACCCAATGACCGCTGACGACCGCGAGGAAGTCCTCACCATGATGCGAACATTCTATGCCTCCCCCGCCGTCTCCACAAACGGCTCTGAGGAGATCTTTGCATCGGATTTTTATGAATGCATATCCGACAGCCCCTATCTCGAGGGCTTCATGATAGCAGACGGCGACGAGATCGCCGGCTACGGTATGCTGGCCAAGAGCTATTCGACGGAATTCGGCCGCCCCTGCATATGGATAGAGGATCTCTATCTGAAGCCGGAGCAACGCGGCAAGGGCTTCGGCTCGGCTTTTCTGCAGTTCGTCACCGGGCGCTACTGCGGCGCGCTCATCCGCCTCGAGGTCGAGCCCGAAAACGAAAAAGCCGTCTCTGCCTACTACAGAAACGGCTTTGATACGCTCCCCTATACGGAGTTGAAAAAGGCTGCAGAGCCCGAACTCCTTTGCTGCTGCGGAAAAAGCAGAAACTGAATCAGTATCACCCTGCGTACATGCCTCCGGTAAAGACCTCATCCTCCGCCATACCGTTTATCATTCTGGTCCAGTCTTCGTACTCAAACCTCACGCGCCAGAAAGTGTCGGCCTCATCAAAGTCAAGGCTTTCCCTGAGTCTCTGCATGGTAAAGTCTTCGTCCCCGAGAAACTCGACATCCTCCTCTTTGACCGGCAGAACATCGACCCAGTAGCTCTCGGCCTCGGGCTGGTTTTCATAGAAGAAGACATAATCCGTGCGGCAAAGCCCTACGTAACTGTCTTTTTTCAGCACCGCGGTCCCGGTGACATTGCCCTCTGCATCCACCGTGTCCACCGTGAGATCCGTCAGGAGCTTGAGCGCGTTGAGCGATCTGCCGTTCCAGATATCATCTCTGATCGACACCAGTCCGTCGCCATCTACAAAAAACTCATTTGCGACTCTGTAGGTGCTGAGCGCGTCTGTGCGGCTCTCAAGCACCAGCGCGGCCGGGTCGAGCAGAAGAAGCTCGCGCGAGCTCTCATCCGAAAGCTCGATCTCGGCTTCATCAAGCCCGTACGTCCCCATAAGTATACTGCCTGAGGCAAGAGGATCCAGAATACACAGGTTGGGCCAGTCGTTGTCGGTATTTGTCGAATACCAGACATAATAATTCCCTTTGTTTTTTACCAGATAGAGGTTGCGGTCATAGCCGTCGTACTCGATCTCATAAGACGCATCGCCGGCATAAACGGTCGTTTTTTCGGCCCACTCGTCCATCTTCTCGGAGACCGTATATATCCTCTCCTCGGTCCCGTCCCCGTTCACATCTGCAAACCCGCCTGTCACGGTACCTATATTGCTGATCCAGTCCTCCGGCGCTCCGGCGACGCGCTTGTCAAAGACGTCTGCCTCGCCGTAAGCTACGCTCACCATGGTATGCTCATCATCCGGAAGCTTTACCCAGACGCCCTCGTACCCGAAGAAATACTCGGCATATTCGAGATCCTGGTCGCTGTACTGCACGGAGAGCGCATCGAGCTTTGACTTGACGACGCCGTCAAATTTATCAAAGTCGGTGATCAGGTCATCCGGATATATCTGCTTTCCGCTCTTTGTATCAAAGGTCGCTGCAAAAACACCTTTGTTCTCAGTCTCGCTGTCATGGACGAAAGTGCTTTCCAGACGAAGGCTGAGCAGGTTCCTGTCCGCGCGGAGTACGTAAATATAAAAGCCAAGTGACTTGTACCCCGTCAGCTCGGCGATGCCCTTCATCTCCTCAAGCGCCGTCGCCTCCGTCTCCTCGTTCAGCGATTCCAGAGAGGCAGCAAGCGCGGAAAACGAAGCTGCTTCCTTCTCGTCCAGAACGACGAAATCGTAAGACAGCGTCCCGGACTCGTCGTATTTGTAATTACGGTCAAGGAAGACCTTCAGCAGTCCTTCCTGCTCTCCGTCCGCGCCAGCCGGCTCTGAGCCCGGCTCGGATGAGGGCTCGGGCGTCTCGCTCGATGCAGGCACGGATGCGGACGGCGCCTCGGTGGATCCTCCGGCTGCCGATCCCGTCTTCGTGGGATCTCCCGTCTCTCCGCAGGCTGTCATTGCCAGGATCATAGATAGTGCCAGGATACCGGCCATCAATTTCTTCATGTTTTCCTCCTTTACAAAAATACCCTTCCCACGCAGGCGCAGAAAGGGTATCCTTTTCAGAATCATATTTTTTTCAGCTCGGTCTGTCCGCCCATATAAGGACGCAGCGCCTCGGGGATCGCTACGCTGCCGTCGGCGCGCAGATTGTTCTCCAGAAACGCGATCAGCATGCGGGGCGGAGCCACGCAGGTATTGTTCAGAGTGTGAGCGAGATACTTCTCTCCCTTCTCGTTCTGAACGCGGATCTTGAGGCGGCGTGCCTGGGCGTCGCCCAGATTCGAGCAGCTTCCGACCTCGAAATACTTCTTCTGTCTGGGAGACCAGGCCTCCACGTCTACGGACTTGACCTTCAGATCGGCCAGATCGCCGGAGCAGCACTCGAGCGTGCGCACAGGGATATCCAGAGTGCGGAAGAAATCGACCGTATTCTTCCAGAGCCTGTCGAACCACATGGGGCTGTCCTCAGGCTTGCAGACTACGATCATCTCCTGCTTTTCAAACTGATGGATGCGGTAAACGCCCCTCTCCTCGATGCCGTGTGCGCCCTTTTCCTTGCGGAAGCAGGGAGAATAGCTCGTGAGGGTATAAGGCAGGTCCTTCTCGTCCAGGATCCTGTCGATAAAACTTCCGATCATGGAATGCTCACTGGTGCCGATGAGGTAGAGGTCCTCTCCCTCGATCTTGTACATCATGGCATCCATCTCGGCAAAGCTCATGACTCCGTCCACTACCGCGCTGCGGATCATATAGGGCGGGATGCAGTAGGTACAGCCGCGTCCGATCATAAAATCTCTCGCGTAGGAAAGCACCGCCGACTGAAGCCTGGCGATATCGCCCTTGAGATAGTAGAATCCGTTTCCGGCGACTCTGCCGGCCGCGTCCATATCCACGCCGTTAAAGGCCTCCATGATCTCGGTATGGTAAGGGATCTCGAAATCAGGTACCACGGGCTCGCCGAAACGCTCCCTCTCCACGTTCTCGGAATCGTCCTTTCCGATGGGCACGGACGGATCGATGATGTTGGGAATGACCATCATCTTTTTCAGAAGCTCATCCTCTACGACCTTTTCTCTCGCGGAAAGCTCCTCGATGCGCGAGGCGTCGGCAGCGACCTGCTTTTTGACCTCCTCGGCTTCCTCCTTTTTGCCCTGTCCCATGAGGGCGCCGATCTGCTTGGAGATGCGGTTGCGCTCCGCTCTGAGCGCTTCTACTTCCTGCTTGATCTCGCGGTTCTCTTTGTCGAGAGCGAGGACCTCGTCTACCAGCGGAAGCTTCGCGTCCTGAAACTTGTTTCTGATGTTCGCTTTAACTGCGTCAGGATTTTCCCTGACAAACTTAATGTCCAGCATGACTTCCTCTCCTGTTGAATTTATTTAATAATTACTTTTGTTCTTAATCTATCCGTCACGGCGATACGGAGCTCATCTCAAAAGTCTTCACTCCTTTACCGTATTCATCCTCCGTGAACAGTATCTTTACGTCATACTCTCCTCCGCCCACTGTCACCACGGCCTCAAATTCAGTGCGCGTTATGTCTTTTATAATGTCTTTTTGCGTACTTGTTTTATATGAGACCGTCCTGAGATCTTCTACCGATCCTGTCAGCTCGACCCCGGAATCTCTGAGCTTTT